>CALDCK010000451.1 GCA_937937315.1 uncultured bacterium | reverse complement strand
CCGACACCGTCGCCGCGCGCTTCGTACCCGCCGTGATCGTGACCCTCGTGCTCGTGGGCCAGGTCCTCGAGCTCCGCGCACGGGAGCGCACCGGCGAGTCGATCCGGGCGCTGCTGGGCCTCGCGCCGAAGACCGCGCGGCGCGTCGCGCCCGACGGAACCGAAGTCGACGTGCCCCTCGACGAGATCCAGGTTGGCGACTGCCTGCGCGTGCGCCCCGGGGAGAAGGTCCCGGTCGACGGCGTCGTGATCGAAGGCGCGAGCGCCGTCGACGAGTCGATGATCAGCGGCGAGGCCGTGCCGGTGGAGAAGACCCAGGGGGATGCGGTGACCGGCGCCACGGTCAACGGCACCGGCTCATTGGTGATCCGCGCGGAGCGCGTGGGCGCCGAGACCCTGCTCGCGCGCATCGTCGCCATGGTGGCCGAGGCTCAGCGCAGCCGGGCGCCCATCCAGAGCCTCGCCGACACCGTCGCCGCGCGCTTCGTACCCGCCGTGATCGCGGTGGCGGTCCTCGCCTTCTTCGTCTGGGCCGTCATCGGCCCCGAGCCACGCCTCGCCCACGCCCTGCTGGCCGCGGTCTCGGTGCTGATCGTCGCCTGTCCCTGCGCCCTGGGCCTCGCGACGCCCATGTCGATCATGGTCGCGACCGGACGGGGCGCCACCGCCGGCGTACTCTTCCGCGACGCCGACGCGATCGAGCGCATGCGGGAAGTCGACACCCTGGTCGTAGACAAGACCGGGACCCTCACCGAGGGCCGCCCCCGTCTCACCGAGGTCGTCCCCGCCGAGGGGTTCGAGGGCGACGAGGTGCTGCGTCTCGCCGCGAGCCTCGAGCGCGGCAGCGAGCACCCCCTCGCCGCTGCGATCCTCGCTGGAGCCGCGGAGCGCGCGCTCCAGATCGGAGCGGCGGAGGGCTTCACCTCCCACACCGGTCTCGGAGTGGCCGGCGTCGTCGACGGGCGTGACGTGGCCCTCGGGAGCCCGCGCTTCCTCGAAGAGCGGGGCGTGGACCCGAAGGCCCTCGAGCCGGCGGCGAGGGCCCTGCGCGAAGCGGGCTGCACCGCCGTGCTCCTCGCCGTGGACGGCCGGCCGGCAGGGCTCCTGGCCGTGGCGGACCCGGTGAAGGATTCGGTCCCCGAAGCCCTCGAGCAGCTCCACGGCGAGGGTCTGCGGATCGTGATGCTGACCGGTGACGCCGAGCGCACGGCGCGAGCCGTCGCGAAGGATCTGCCCGTGGACGAGGTGATCGCCGACGTACTGCCCGATCGCAAGGCAGAGGTGGTGCGCACGCTCACCGAGAGCGGACGGGTCGTCGCCATGGCCGGCGACGGCGTGAACGACGCGCCGGCTCTGGCCACTGCCGCCGTAGGGATCGCCATGGGGACGGGGACCGACGTCGCCATGGAGAGCGCCGGCATCACCCTGGTGAAGGGCGACCTGCGCGGAATCGTGCGCGCCCGAAAGCTCAGCCGCGCCACGATCCGCAACATCCGCCAGAATCTCTTCTTCGCCTTCGCCTACAACGGGCTCGGCATCCCGATCGCCGCCGGCGTGCTCTAGCCCGTCCTGGGCCTGCTGCTGAGCCCGATGCTCGCCGCCGCCGCCATGAGCCTGTCCTCGGTCTCGGTCATCGGCAACGCCCTCCGGCTGCGACGCGCTCCGCTCTGACCGCGACGACGGGCCGGGACGACGATGACGCGCCGCGACGGCTCAGGCGCAGCAGTCGTCTCCGGCGAGACCCTCCCGCCCTTCCTTCACCAGCCAGGGCACCATCACGAGGGCCGCGACGGGATCGGCCCACCACCAGCCGAGCATCGCGTTCGCGACAAGGCCGAGCAGCAGCGTGAAAGAGAGGTAGGAGCACGCCAGGGTCTCCTTCGCCTCGGCACGGAGCGCAGCGCTGCCGATTCGAGCGGCGATCCGCAGCTTCCAGAGGGCCAGAACCGGCATGATCGTCAGCGACGCCACCGCCAGGCCGATGCCGAGCCAGCTCTCGGTCGGTGCGTGGACCGTGAGCAGCGAGTAGCCCGCCTGACCCACCACGTAGACCGCCAGGGCGATGAAGGTGGCCCCGATGAAGCGGCGAACCGTGCGCTCCGCCTGGCGGATCCGCGTCGCCGACGCGCCCCGCGCCTCGAGGGCCAGGCGCCAGAGCAGCACGCTCGCGGCGGCGCACTCGATGATGCTGTCGAGGCCGAAGCCGACCAGCACGACGCTCGACGCCCGGATGCCGGACCAGAGCGCGAGGCCCGCCTCCACCGCGTTGTAGAGCGCCGTGACCAGGACGAGGACGAGGGCCGTTCGCAGGGCCCGCGCGAGCGTTGCGTCGCCGCCGCGGAACGGCGGGGCGGCCTCCCGCACAAGAGGCGGATCGCTCGTCGTGCTCACGGCCGCGCCGTGTATCCCCGGGGACCGCGCTGGCTCGCGAGCTCGGCCTGGATCTCTCCAATCCACTCGCACAGGCGCGCCCGGGTCTCGCGCGGGTCGATCAGATCGTGCACGCCGAAATCCTCGGCGCGAGGGAAGATCGACTGGGCCTCGGCCATCTCGGCCTCGAGCTCCCGGCGACGCGCCTCGGGATCCGGCGACGCCGCAATCTCCTTGCCGTAGGCCAGGGCCACGCCGCTCTCCAGGGGAAGCGCGCCGCTCTGGGCCGAGGGCCAGGCCACCACCACGCCACCGGGACCCAGGTGGACCCCCGCCGCCACGCCGAAGGACCGTCGCAGGATCACCGTGAACCAGGGGACGCGGGTCTGCTGCACGGCGAAGAGCGCCTCGACGCCGTAGCGGATCGTGCCGGCGGCCTCGGCGCGGGTCCCGATCATGAAGCCGGGCTCGTCCATCAAACTCACGATGGGCAGGTGGAAGGTGTCACACAGCTCGACGAAGCGGCGCACCTTCTGGGCTCCGTCGGCACTCATGCTTCCCCCGTAGACGTACGGATCGTTCGCCAGCACCCCAACCGCGTGTCCGTCGAGCCGCGCGAGACCCGTGATCTGGGTGCGGCCGTAGCGCGGAGTGAGCTCGAAGAAGCTATCGCGATCCACCACGCCCTCGATGGCGCGCCGCATCTTGTAGGCCCGCCGGCTCTCCCGGGGAACGAGGGCGAGCAGGGACTCCTCCGCGCGGTCCACCGGATCGTCGCAGGGGGCAACCGGCGCAGCGTCCCAGACACTGCTGGGGAGGTAGGAGAGGAAACGGCGGATCTGGTCCCACACGTCGGCTTCGTCTTCGGCCACGTTGTCCACGACGCCGTTCGCACCGTGCACCTGGGCGCCGCCCAGCTCCTCCTTCGACACCTCCTCGCCCGTCGCCCGGCCCACCAGCGCAGGTCCGCCGACCAGGACCTGGCTCGTCGCCCGGGTCATCAGGGAGAAATGGGAGGCGGCGAGGCGCGCCGCCGGAAAGCCCGCCACCGGACCCAGCGCCGCCGACACCATCGGCACCGTGGCGCGAGCCTCGACCAGAGCCTGATTCGAGGTCGCCCCCTTCACGAAGTCGTAGCCCGAGCGACCGCGCACGCCGCTGATGCCCGAGATGGTGGCGCCCCCGGCCTCGAGCAGGCGCACGACCGGCATGCGACGTTGCACGGCCAGCCGGTCCGCGTACTCGGCCTTGGCCATGCCCGCCGGCGAGTAGGCGCCGCCCCGCACCGTGAAGTCGTCCCCCGAGATCACGCAGCGACGCCCTTCGATCTCGGCGGTGCCGATCACCGCGTTCGAGGGCTGGAATGCGCTGCCCTCGGCAACGCCCGCCACGCTCCCCACCTCGCGGAAGCTCCCCTTGTCGCTGAGCGCCGCAATGCGCTCCCGGACCGCCAGGCGCCCGCGCTCGTGCTGTCGCGCCACCGCCTCGGCGCCGCCATGCTCCGCCGCGATCTCGCGGCGACGGCGGATCTCCTCGGCCTCGCGCTTCCAGCTCATCCCCCCGATTCTAGCCCCAGGGCGAACGCCCTTGCCCGCTTCGCGGCCACGCCGCAAGATGCGCCCCATGAAGCCGCACCGCGGCCACGCCACAGGATGCGCCCCATGAAGCCCCTCGACGGCGTGCGCGTGCTCGACGCCAGTCACGTGGTCTCCGGACCGGTCTGCTGCTGGCTGCTCGCCGCCCTCGGCGCCGAGGTGATCCGGATCGAGCCGCCCGGAGGAGACCACACCTGGCGCACGAAGCCGGTGGTCGGTCCGGACGGGGAGCACCGAGACGTCCCGGGACCCCGCGACATCGCGATCTCTCCCCTTCGGCGCGGGCGCGGCAAGCGCAGCGTGGTGCTCGACCTGAAGCGCGAGGAGGGCCGCGACCTCTTCGTCCGCCTGCTCGCGACCTGCGACGTGCTGGTCGAGAACGCGGTACCGGGCGCCATGGAGCGGCTGGGTCTCGACTACGACTCCCTCGCGCCGGCGCATCCGCGACTCGTCTATTGCTCGATCACCGGCTACGGCGACGACGGTCCCTACCGGGATCGCCCCAGCATGGATCTGGTGGTCCAGGCGGTTTCCGGTCTGATGGCGAAGACCGGCTTCCCCGACGGTCCCCCCACGAAGGTAGGAGCGACGATCGGCGACCAGGTCCCGGCGCTGTTCGCTGCACTCGGCGTGGTCGCCGCCCTGCGCCAGCGCGATCGCGAAGGCCGGGGTCAGCGCGTCGACGTCGCCATGCTCGACAGCCTGCTCACCCTCCTCTGGGACGAGCCGATCGACGACTTCGCCGCCCAGGGCCTGCCCGAGCGCATCGGCAACGGGGATCCTCGCGGCGCTCCCCTCGACGTGTTCACCACCCGGGACGGCTACGCCGCCCTCGTCCTCACCCAGGACGCCCAGTGGTCCCAGCTCTGCGACATCATGGGCCGCCCGGAGCTGCGCACCCGCTACCCGGACTACCGCGCACGCCTGGCCGACCGCGAGGCGGTGAACGCCGCCGTCGCTGCCTGGTGTCGCGAGCAGACCACCGACGCCGCCGTCGAGAAGCTGTTGGCCCTGGGGATTCCGGCGGGCCCCGTGCGCTCACCCTACGACGCGCCGCAGGACCCTCACGTCCTGCACCGCGGCTCACTCCAGCGCCTGCGTCACCCGGATCGGTCGGAGCCCACCGACTTCCTCGGTCCGGCGCTGCCGATCCGTCTCTCCCGCGCCGACGGCGACACGTCACCGGCCGAGCCCCTCGGCGCCAGCACCGACGCCGTCCTGCAAGATCTCCTCGGCCTCGAGGCCCAGGAGATCGCACGCCTGCGCAAGACCGGGGCCCTGGGATAGCTCGACTTCGCTCGGACGCGAGAGCGAATCACGAAACCGGCGAGGTCAGTTCCTCGCGCTCCCCCACGCCGTGGTCGACGTCTCCGGCGTGAACACCTCGAAGATCTGGACCGGCAGGAAGTCGTGGTGGTCGCTGGGACGATAGCCGGCTGCGCCCATCTCCTCGGTGACGGCAGCGCTCCGGCTCGTGTGGCCTTCGTCGAGCAGGAGCGACAGAAACCCGGTGAGCTCCTCGTCGGGCTCGAGGATCGCCACGCGGCCGCCCGGTGCCAGGTCCACCCGAAGGCGCCGGAAGTAGTCGGGGCGGTCCTCGATGTGATGGTAGGTGTTGACCATCAGCACCAGGTCGATCGAGCCGTCCGGCAGGCCGGGATCGTCGAAGCCCCCGAGCACCACCTCGACCTCGGTGTCCGCGATGAAGCGGTCCTCGAGTCGGCGCGTAATCTCCGCATCGACGTCCACCGCGTAGACACGACCGTCGTCCCCCACGGCCTTCCGGAGGTAGGGCACGAAGTATCCCTCGCCGGCTCCGACGTCGGCCACGTGGTCGCCGGGTGAGATCGCGAGCGCGCCGACCACCTGCTCCGGTTGCTGCCAGGTACCTCGACCGAGAGTGGTGAGGTCGAGCTTCCCAACCCCCGAGCAGCCGCCACCGAACGTGGCCAGCGATCCGAGCAGAACGAGTCCGAACACCGGTCGTGTGCTGATCTTCATGACGCCTCCTGCCCGCTGTGATTGCACACAGCGTGCCGCGCCCGCGCGCGCCTGGCGGCGCCACCACCCTGCTGCGCTGCAGCCGCGACGCGACAGGTGCAGTCGTTTCGCGGCAGGGGATTGCGTTCAGCGGCCGCGTACGCGAACCGGCGACAGCACCCGCACTCCGCGGGCGAGCTGCAAGTAGGGACCCAAGGAGTCGACGGGGTGGAATCGAAGCGAGCCGGGTGCAGAAGAACGCTCCCGCATTCCCCTGCGCGCTGCTAGGCGACCGCCTCCTCCGCGATCAGCCGCTCGATCTCCGCGGCGTCGAGGCCGAGCACTCCGGACAGGATCGCATGGTTGTGCTCGCCCAGATTCGGCCCGGGCCGGGAGAGCCCGCCCGATCCGCCGGAGAGCCGGAAGCCCGAGCGGTCGAAGCACATCTCGCCCAGGTGGATGTGGCGAAGTCGTACCCAGTGATTCCGGTGGGCGAGCTGGGGATCCGCGAGGACGTCGTCGAAGCTCTGCACCACTCCCGCCTCGACGCCGGCGGCCTGGAGCGTCTCCATCAGTGCGTAGGGCTCGTGATCGCGGGTCGAGTCGGCGAGGGCTGCGTCGAGGGCGTCCTCGTTCGCGAGGCGGGAGGCCGGGCTCTCGAAGCGCGGATCCTGCGCCCAGTCGGGCGTGCCCAGGGCGCGGACCAGGGCCTCCCAGTTCGAGGGACGGCGGGCCGAGATGGCGATCCAGCGTTCCTCGCCGCCGCAGGGGTAGACGCCCGAGGGCGCCGACCACTCGTCCCGGTTGCCCCGACGCGCCGCGATCTCTCCGTTGGCGGAGTAGCGCGCCACCACCTCCGACAGGCTGTAGACGGCGGTCTCGATCTGGGAGAGGTCGATGGTCGCGCCCTCGCCGGAACGCCGGCGGCGCCACAGGGCCGCAAGGATGGCGACCGCCACATAGCGGGGTGAGAGCGAATCGGTGATGGTGGCGAAGGGGCCGTGGGCCGGACCGTCGGGCCAACCGGTGAGGTGGTTGAAGCCGGAGATCGCAGAGCCCTGGCCGCCGAAGCCCGGATAGTGCCGCTGGGGACCGGTCTGTCCGAACAGACAGCCGCTCGCCATCACGATCTCCGGGTTGAGGGCGCGCACGCGCTCTGCGCCCAGACCGAGCTTCTCCATCACGCCGGGCGCGTAGTTCTCGCACAGCACATCCGCCCAGACGACCAGGCGCTCGGCCAGGGCTCGCGCCTCGGGGTGCTTCAGGTTGAGGGTGAGCGAGTCCTTGTTCGGGTTGAGCAGTACGAACATCGACGAGCCGTCGGGACCGAAGCGGCTGTCCTTCGTGAGGAAGAGCACGCGGAGGAAGTCCGGACGCTTCGCCGACTCGATCCGGATCACCCGCGCACCGTGCTCGGCCAGGTACTTCGTCGCTACGGGTCCCGCCGCCCCGGATCCCACCTCGAGGACGTGGAGGCCGCGGAAGACGTCTCCCGAGCCCGACGCGGGGGTGGGGGGGGAGGTCTCGGGCGCGGCAGCCGGCGCTGGGGCCGCCGCGAGCTCCCGATCGATCTCGGCGTCGTGCTCGCCGAGCCGAGGCGCCCGACGGCGGATCGACACCGGTCGCGGGCTCACGACGGCGAAGAAGTCGGGCTGCTCGATCGTCGCACCGAGCTCCGAGTAGTCGACGGCCCGGAACAGGCCCCGCGCTCGCAGCTGCTCGTGACCCAGGAGCTCGCGCGCATCGTTGCAGGGGGCGAGCAGGATGCGCCGGGCGAGGGCCTCGCTGTAGAGCTCACGCATCGTCTTCGAGGCGAAGAACGCACCGAAGGCCGCCTCGAGCCGGGCGATCTCGTCGGCGGACGCCTCGAGAGGTGTGTAGTGCTCCCAGTCGTAGGTGCGCAGCCAGTCGGGCGCCATCCGGCACTCGGCCATGTAGTCGACCGTCGCCCGGAGGCTGCCGATGCGCGACGCCCCGCCCCGCAGTCCGAAGCTCACCATGCCGTCCTCCGCCGGCCAGATCTCCCGGGTGTTTCCCAGGCGGGCGCCGGCGCGGCGTGGCAGCGGGGCGCCGCCGGAGCGCTGACCGGCGCCACCGAGCAGCGTCTGGAGCTGGGTCTCGTGGAGGGACACGTCGACGAGCTGACCGCGACCGGTCTCCTCGCGCTGGTAGAGGGCGGCCAGCACGCCGATCACCGCTTCGGGACCGGCGTGGTAGTAGGCCGTGGGCATGCTGCAGCGCACCGGGGGACGGTCGGGCTCACCGGTCATCCCCAGGTTTCCGCCCATGGCGACGCAGACCAGATCGCCGCCGACGAAGTCTGCGTAGGGACCGGTGAGACCGAAGGGGGTGATCGAGCAGTGGACCAGCCGCGGGTGGGCTGCGGCCAGGTCGGCAGGGTCGAGGCCCAGGGAGGCCAGAACGCCGGGGCGGAAGGTCTCGAGCACCACGTCGACAGTGGCCAGGAGCGCCCGGTAACGCGCCCGCCCAGCCTCGCTCATGAGGTCGAGGACGATCCCGCGCTTGCTGGTCTGGAGCGTCAGCCAGGCCAGGCTGCGCTCGGGATCGGCGTGGCCTCTCAGATAGGGAGGGCGGCGCAGCTCGCTGCGGCCGCCGGGGGGCTCGATGGCGATCACGTCGGCGCCCAGATCGCCCAGGATCCTGCCCGCCAGCGCCCCGGACTCGTCGCAGAGATCGAGGACGCGCACTCCCTCCAGCACCGATCGGGTCCTCCCGGCCTCGAGGCTCTCGGCCGTGGCCTCCGGCCGTGTGATAGCATCTGACGGACCGTCAGGCCGGCGAATCCGACCCCGGAGCCGCCCCGAACGCCTCCAGCCCGACCGAGGAGACCCCATGCGGGAGTACCGACTGATCGACGCCGACTGTCACGTCGTGGAGCCGCCCCACATCTGGGACCGCTGGCTGCCCAAGCAGTATCACGATCGGGCGCCGCGGCTGGTGAAGGACGAGGAGGGCGGCGACGCCTGGGAGTTCGTACCCGGCGGACCTCTCATGTACATCGGCCTCGTCGCCACTCCCGGCATGCGCTTCGAAGACATCAAGTGGAAGGGATACACCTACGACACCGTGCGCAAGGGCTGTTGGGACGGGAAGTCCCGGCTCGAGGACATGGATCTCGACGGTGTCGATGCGGAGTTCCTCTACCCCTCCCAGCGCACCATGTACTACTTCATGAGCAACGAGGACCGCGACTTTCACCGCGCCGGCATCCAGGCCTACAACGACTTCATGGCCCAGGAGTTCTGCGCGGCCGATCCGGAGCGCCTCTTCTTCCTCGCCCAGATGCCGAATCTGGGCGTCGAAGAGGGCATCGCCGAGCTCCAGCGTTGCAGGGAGATGGGCGCGCGCGGCTGCATCATCACCAGCTGGCCCGCCGGTGAGGACGACCTTGGCCCTGCCGACGACGCCTTCTTCCGCGCCGCCGAGGAGATGGGCATGCCCGTCTCGATCCACATCAACATCCAGCGCAAGCGCAACCCGCGTCCCACCCTCGAAGGTCCGGCGGCGATCGCGACCATGGCCCTCTCGGGCATGATGGCCTTCCCGCCCATCATGTTCGAGCTGATCACGAGCGGTCTCTTCGACCGCTGTCCGAAGCTGCAGATCGTCGGCGTCGAGACCGAGATCGGCTGGATTCCCGAAGCGCTCGAGCAGGTGGACAACTTCTACTGGCGCAACCGCGCGCACACGGGCATCGACATCAAGCACCTGCCGAGCCACTACTTCCGCGAGAATTTCACCTGCACCTTCATCCAGGACCGCCACGGCATCCGCAACCGCCACGCCATCGGCATCCGCAACATCGCCTGGTCCACCGACTACCCGCACCACGGCTGCGACTGGCCCTACAGCCGCAAGATCGTGGAGGAGTCGATGGGAGACGTCCCGGCCGAGGAGCGCTACTGGATTCTCGCCGGCAACATGGTGGAGCTCTACGAGCTCGCAAAGGCCTGACTTCGCTCTCTCACGCTTGCTCACTGCCGCCCTCCGGGGAGCCTCATCCCGGCAGGGGGAAAGCCGCTCGGCACTCCCAGCGCAGCGAATCCGACCCCGAGAGCCCTCAATCCCCTGCGACGGCAGGTCGATACCCAGAGTATGCGCGCGTTGGTGCTCCTTCTCTGTGCCGGTCTGTTCTCCGGATGCTTCGCATTCGAGGAGATCGACAAGGGCATGGAGATCATGGAGGCCCACACTTCGACGGCCAACAAGAAGAAGCAGGAAGAGACGGCCCAGGGCGCCGACGGTGTGAAGCTGCCGACCTACGCGGAGAAGGTGGGGACCTGGTTCGAGAGCGCGAAATCCCTCGCGCCCGGGGACCGGACCTCCAGCGACCCGCTGATCGCCTGCCGAACCCAGGGCAAGACCCTCTTCACGAAGCGCGCCGACTGTCTGGCGCGAGGCGGCCAGCCGGGCTGACCCGGGAGAGCAGGGGGCGGACCGACCATGCAGCTCCTGGGCGCACTCCTCGGCGGCTCCTTCGTCCTCGCCAGCCTCTTCGTGGGGCTTCGCCTGGTCTGGCTGGCGCAGGAGACCCGCAAGTCGCCGGAGCTGCTGGTGGGTGCGGGACTGATCCTTCTCTCGGTACTCGGCTACCCGATGATGACCGTGGCCCGAAAGGCCGAGGCTCTGACGGAACCGACTCGCATCGGTGTCGCCATCGCGGCCGCACTCTGTCTGGCTGTGGGCGGCTTCCTCATGGTGCTCTTCGTACGAAGGGTCTTCCGCCAGGACGCGCCCTGGACGACCTGGCTCGCGGCGGGCTACGCGGGCATCGCGACCGCCGTCTTCGTCTCGCAGACCGCCGGACCCGGATGGTGGGCCTGGGTGTCGGAGCAGCGCGGAAGCTGGGCAGGCGCGAGATGGCTCTTCCTCGTGCCGATCGGCTGGGGCGCCGTGGAGTCCCTCCGCTACTGGACCCTGCTGCGCCGGCGCCTCGTCCTCGGTCTCGCCGATCCGATCGTCGTCGATCGCTTCCGCCTCTTCGGCATCGCCATGAGCGCCGGCCTCGTCGCCAACACGGCGACGGTGATCTGTCAGATCCTCGGCATCGAGATCGTCGGCACCGTCGCGGGGACCGTCGCCGTGAGCCCTGCCTCGATTGCGGCCGTGGCCCTGTGGCTGGCCTTCCTGCCCCCGCGCACCTACCTGGCCCGGGTCCAGCGCATCGCCGCCCGCGCCTGAGCGATCGCCCGCAGGAAGGGCGAAGCCCGAGCGGAGTCGATCCCGTCAGGCCCGGGCGGGTTCGCCGTCGGCGGCCAGCAGGCGGCCCAGGGTCAGCAGGTGCTCGGTGCCGCTTCCCAGCACCAACTCGAGGTGGCGGGCGTAGAGGAAGAAGCGGTGGAGCGGGTACTCGCGGTCGACGCCGACGCCCCCGTGGAGATGCTGGGCCGCGTGGACCACGCGCTTACCGGCCTCGGCCGCGAAGAACTTGGCCACCGCCACCTGCTTCTCCGCATCGAGTCCGGCGTCGAGGCGCCAGGCCGCCTGCCAGGCGGTGAGCGTGATGGCCTCGGTGTCGACGTAGGCATCGGCCGCGCGATGACCCACGGCCTGGAACATGGCGAGGGGCTGGTCGAACTGCTTGCGCGTCTTGATGTAGTCGCTGGTCAGGTCGAGGGCTGCGCGGCACGCACCGAGCGCCACCATGCAGGCGGCGGATCGGGCGCGGATTCCGATCCACGCCGCGATGCGGTCGCCCTCGCCCACGGCCCCCAGGAGATCCGCCGCCCGGACGCGAACGCCGTCGAGCGTGAGCTTCGACTCAGGAAGGCCGCTCGTGGTCAGCAGCGCCTCGGCCTGAAGGCCCTCGGCCTTCGCATCCACCAGGAAGAAGGCCGGTCCCGCGGCGGTCCTGGCCGGGATGGCCACCGCGTCCGCCAGTGCGGCAGCGGGAACGAAGGGGCACGTGCCGTGAAGCCGCCAGCCGTCGCCCTCGGGCTCGGCGCGGACCTGCGAGTCCTCGTCGAGAGCGGCGGTCAGCACCGCGTCGCCGGTGGCGACCCGCGGCAGCCAGGCGGCCTGCTGCGCTTCGCTGCCGAACCGGGCCAGGGGAAGGGCGCCCAGCACGAGGGTCTCGAGGATCGGAATCGGGGCCGTGTGCCGACCCACGTGCTCGAGGATCGCGGCGACCTCGAGGAAGCCGAGGCCGGCTCCCCCGTGGACCTCCGGGACCGGGATCCCCAGGAGCCCGGCCTTCGCCACCTCTTCCCAGAGCGCGTCGTCGAAGCGCGGACCGTCGGCCCGCTCGATCTCGCGCTGCCGCTCGTTGGAGGCCTTGTCCGTGAGGATCTGGCTCGCGAGCTCTGCGATCGCCAGCTGGTCTTCGCTCAGTGAAAAGTCCATGTCGCTCCTCAGACCCGGGGAATGCGGGGCAGGCCCAGCCCGAAGAGGCCGACCAGGTCGCGCTGGATCTCGTTGGTGCCGCCCCCGAAGGTGAGGATCAGCAGGCCGCGATAGAGGGTTTCGAGGTGTCCGTTCACCACCGCGTCGACGGATCCCCGCTTGAGGTAGCCGCGTCGGCCGGTCACCTCCATCAGGAGCCGCAGCGCATCGAGGTAGAACTCCGTGCCGAAGATCTTCGTGGTGGACGCGTCCGCTGGATCGAGCTTCCCCTGGGTGGCGGACCAGGCCACCTTCCAGTTGAGCAGCCGCAGGTACTCGAGCCCGGCGTGCACCCGGGCGAGGTTCATCTGGGCCCAGTCCTGGTCGACGACCCGGCGACCGTCGGCCAGCTTCGTCTCCTTCGCCCACTCCAGGACGCCCAGGTAGGCGCCCTCGAGCATGCCCGGCGAGCAGATGGTGACGCGCTCGTGGTTGAGCTGACCGGTGATGAGCTTCCAGCCCCGGTTCACGCCCCCCACCAGATTCTTCGCGGGCACCCGCACATCGTCGAAGAACACCGCGTTGATGTCGTGGTCCGAGAGCAGCTCGAGGGGGTCGACGCGGATGCCGGGCGTCTTCATGTCCACGATCAGGATCGAGAGCCCGCCGTGCTTCGGAGCATCCGGATCGGTCCGCACCGCGAGCCAGCAGTAGTCCGCATCCCCCGCCAGGCTGGTCCAGAGCTTCTGGCCGTTGATGACGTAGTCGTCGCCATCGAGCTCGGCGCGGGTGGTGAGCGAAGCGAGGTCGGTGCCGGCGCCGGCCTCGCTGTAGCCGATGCAGAAGTGGAGCTCGCCCTTCAAGATCCTCGGCAGGAAGAAGGACTTCTGCTCGTCGCTCCCGTTCTTCATGATCTGGGGACCGACGGTGTTCGTGGTGAGCATGGGCACCGGCGCGCCGGCGCGCATCGACTCGTCGAAGAAGATGAACTGCTCGATCTCGGTGCGGCCCTGTCCGCCGTACTCGGTCGGCCAGCCGATGCCGAGCCAGCCGTCCTTCGCCATCTGACGCACTACCGAACGCATGACCGGGCCGGTGCCGTGGCCCTGGGCGAGTCCCTCGCGGATCTCGGGAGTGAGGAGCTTCTCGTAGTAGGCGCGCAGCTCCTGGCGGAGCGCCTCCTGCTCCTCGGTGTAGCCGATGTACATGGATGGGTACCTCGCGCGGAGAAGGTGAAACGTGTTCTATTCTGCCGCGTCCGCGCCGGTGCGTCGAGTCATCGCGGGCGCGCATCGGCCTACCACGTGGCCCGCCCCGGGCCCGTGTGCTTCCCTCTGGCGCCATGCTGGACCCCCGAGCCCTCGCCGAGCACGAGGACGAGATCCGCGAGAGCTGTCGACGACGCGGAATCGACGGCGTCGATCTCGACGCCGCGATCGCCGCCCAGCGCGAAACCACCGCGCTCACGACCGCGCTCAACCAGTTGAACCAACGCCGCAACGCCCACCAGGCGTCGGGCAAAAAGAAGCTCCCGCCCGAGGAGCGCGAGGCCCACGTCGCCCTGGGTCGGCGCCTGAAGGAGGAGGTCGCGGCCCTCGACGCCCGCCTGGGCGAGGCCCAGGAGGCGCTGGCCAGGGCGGTCGCTCCGCTGCCCAACCTGGTGCACCCGGCGGTTCCCGCCGGCGGCGAGGAGAACTTCAACGAGCTGCGTCGGGTGGGCGAGCCGCCGCGCTTCGACTTCGAGCCCCAGAACCACCTCCAGATCGGGGAGCGCCTCGCGCTGGTGGACTTCGAGGCCGGTGCGCAGGTCGCGGGGCAGAAGTTCTACTACCTGAAGAACGAGGCCGTCCTGCTCGACCTGGCACTCCAGCGCTTCGCCCTCGACGTGGTGATGGAGGAGGGCTTCGTCCCCCATCTCACTCCGGACCTCGCGCGGCGCAGCGTGGTGGACGCCTTCGCCTTCAGCCCGCGCGGACCCGAGACCCAGATCTACTCCATCGAGGGCACGGATCTCGACCTGATCGGCACAGCGGAGATCACGCTGGGCGGGCTCTACATCGACACGATCGTCGACGAGGACGATCTGCCGATCAAGCTCGCCGGCGTCTCCCACTGCTTTCGCACCGAGGCCGGATCCGCCGGACGGGAGAGCCGGGGCCTCTACCGGGTCCACCAGTTCACGAAGGTCGAGATGTTCGCCTTCACGCGGCCCGAGGACTCGGATGCGATGCACGACGAGCTGCTGCGCATCGAGGAGCGAATCTATCAGGCGCTGGAGATCCCCTACCGGGTGATCGACATCGCGGCGGGCGACCTGGGCGCGCCGGCCTATCGCAAGTTCGACATCGAGGCGTGGCTGCCTGGCCGGGGCGAGGGCGGCGACTACGGCGAGGTGACGAGCACCTCCAACTGCACCGACTACCAGGCACGACGCCTCAAGACGCGCTTCCGACGCAAGGGCACGAAGCGCAACGAGCTCGTCCACTCCCTGAACGGAACCGCGATCGCCATCTCCCGGACTCTGGTGGCCCTGCTCGAGAATCATCAGCGCGAGGACGGCAGCGTCGCCATTCCGTCGGCCCTGCAGCCCTATGTCGGGCGCGAGAGCATTGGGCAGCGCTGAAGCCGGGCTCGTCCTCGGCACCGCCGGCCACATCGACCACGGGAAGACGGCGCTCGTGCGAGCGCTGACCGGCGTCGATACGGATCGTCTGCCCGAGGAGAAGTCTCGGGGCATCACCATCGACCTGGGCTTCGCGCCGCTCCATCTCGACGGAGGGGTGACGCTCTCCATCGTCGACGTGCCGGGACACGAGGGACTGGTGCGCACGATGGTGGCCGGCGCGAACGGCATCGACCTGCTGCTGCTCGTGGTCGCCGCCGACGAGGGGGTCATGCCCCAGACCCGCGAGCACCTCGCCATCTGCGAGCTGCTGGGCATCACTCGCGGCGTGGTGGCCCTCACGAAGAAGGACCTGGTCGAGCCGGACATGGCGGAGCTGGCCGCCGAGGAGGTGTCGCTACTGCTCGAGGAGACCCCCCTGGCGGGAGCCCCCGTGGTGCCGGTCTCCTCGGCGACCGGGGAGGGTCTCGACGCCCTGCGCGCAGCGCTGACCGAGCTCGCAACCGACGCTCCGCCCCGCACCCCGCGCCGCGGACCGCCGCGTCTCGCCATCGATCGGGCCTTCGAGATGCGGGGCTTCGGCGGAGTCGTGACCGGGACCCTGATCGGCGGTCCCCTCGCCGTGGGCGAACCCCTGGAGCTCTACCCGGACGGCAAGCGCGGCCGGGTGCGCGGCCTTCAGTCCCACGGCGTCGCCACGGATCGCTGCGAGCCCGGTCTGCGCTGCGCCGTGAATCTCCAGGGCCTCGCGCTCTCGGACCTGGCGCGGGGGCGTGTGCTCTGCCCGCCGGAGCGGCTGGCCCCGACCCGCACCCTCGACGTGGAGCTGAGCTGGCTTGCCGTGGCACCGAGAGCCGACGCGCCGATCGCCGTCTCCTTCCTGGCGGGCACCTGCGAGCGGCGCGCGCGAGCTGCGCCGATCGGACGCGACGCGCTGACGCCGGGATCCGTCGGCTTCGCCCGCATCCACATCGAGGGCGACCCGGTCGTGCTCCTGCCCGGGGATCGCTTCATCGTGCGCGGCTTCGCGCGGACCGAGATGGGCGGCGCGACCCTCGGCGGAGGTCGCGTCCTCGACGTGGCGCCGCCCCATCGGCGTCGCAGCGATCCCGCTCTCGTCGCCGAGCTCGGAGCCCTGTGCGAGCGCGATCCGGCCACGGACCTGCGGGTCCGGATCGAGCGTGCCGGCTTCACCGGCCGGCGGCGCGCCGAGCTCGAGCGCGAAACCGGCCTGGCGGGTGCGGACTTCGAGCAGGCCATGGAGGAGGCGGCGGCGGGAGATCGCATCCTGCATACCCGCGACGGCCGGAGCATCTCGGGCGCTGCGATCCGCGCCCTCGAGACCCAGCTCCTGTCGAGCCTCTCGGCCTACCACGAGGCCGAGCCGCTGCGCCCCGGAATGTCGACGGGAACCCTGCGCGGACGGCTACCCGAGAACGTGCCCGTCGAGGTCTGCGAGATCGCCCTGGAGGGCCTGGCCGCCCGAGGTGCGATCCGCGTCACCGCGGAC
>CALDCK010000450.1 GCA_937937315.1 uncultured bacterium | reverse complement strand
TCCTGCTCCAGGTCTTCGATGAGGGACGGCGTGCGCCCCTCGATCTCTCGCCCGAGGCCGCCACTCACAGACTCGAGAGCCTGCTGCGCGATGCCGTGACCCAGCGTATGGCGGCCGATGTGCCGGTCGGCGGACTGCTCTCCGGAGGCGTCGACTCCGCGACCGTGGTGGCGTTGATGCAGGAGGTCGCGCCGCGGCCGGTGAAGACCTTCACCCTCGGCTACGAGGAGGCCGACCTGGACGAGTCGGATGCCGCGGGTCGGGTGGCGCAGCACCTGGGCACCGAGCATCGGACCCTGGTGGCGACGCCACGGGCGGCCCTCGATCTGATCCCCCGACTGCCGTCGCTCTACGACGAGCCCTTCGCCGACACCTCCCAGCTGCCCGCTGCCCTGATCTCCCAGCTCGCGCGCGAAGAGGTCACGGTGGCGTTGTCGGGGGACGGCGGGGACGAGCTGTTCCTCGGCTACGACCGCTACTTCCAGTGTCGCGATCGCTGGCGCGTCATGGCCAGCCTGCCGAAGTGGCTCCGTCGGCAGCTCGCCGAGGGGCTCCGGGGGCTCGGCCCGGTGCGTCTCGAGCGTGTGGCGGATGCCCTCGACGCCTCGGATCTCGATGATCTCTTCCTCCGCGCGAATTCGCGCTGCGCCGAGGTGGCGGCGCTGGTGCCCGGCGCCGACCCCGCGGCGCTGATGGCACCGGATCGAACGCCCCCTCTTCGCGACCCCCTGACCCGCATGGCCTGGCTCGACCTGGTCGGGCGGCTCCCGGAATCGATCCTCGTGAAGATGGATCGGGCGAGCATGGGCTCTGGCCTCGAGGTGCGAAGCCCGCTGCTCGACTCGCGGATCGTGCGCCTCTCGGCGCAGCTGCCCACCGCACTCAAGGTTCACCGGGGCGAGCGCAAGTGGCTCCTGCGTCGCGTGCTGGCGCGCCACCTGCCGTCGGAGCTCGCGGCCGGACCCAAGCGGGGCTTCGGCGCTCCCCTCGGGAGCTGGCTGCGCGGAGCCCTGCGCGACTGGGCCGAAGCGCTCCTGGCCCCGCAGCGGCTGCGGGAGGGAGGGGTGTTCGATGCCGACGCAGTCCGAGCCGTCTGGGGGCAGCACCTGGCGGGGCGGCGCGATCGGCACCTCCTGCTCTGGAACATCCTGTGCTTCCAGGCCTGGCAATCCTCCCTGGAACGCTCCTGGGATCCGGGGGATGCGTTACCCTAGCCTCCGGTCGAGCGCCGGTTCGGCCGATGAAGAGGTGCGGGGGCACCGGGGGGAGCGAGATGGGACACTGCAGTAGATCGGGCATGCGTCGATCCATCGTCGCCACGCTCGCCCTCGGCGCGCTGCTGGTGACTGCCGCGCCGGTCGCGGCAGATTCCTATGACCCCCAGGAGGCCGGGCATCCGGTGCGGATCATCGCCTACGCGGTGCATCCCGTGGGCGTCATCCTCGACCTGCTGATCTTCCGCCCGATGCATTGGATCGGGAGCCGGGAGCCCTTGGCCACGTTCTTCGGCCACGAGCCCTACGACGACTGAGCTGGATCCGCCTCGAACGTTGTTCGGCGTCGATCGTGCCGGTATGCTTATTGCATGCCTCTAGCCTCGCGCTCGCCGCGCGCTCTGCTCCTTCTCGCCGCTTCGATCGGTGCGGTTGCGATTTCGGTCGGGGCATCCGAGACGTCGGGCTCCCCGCCGCTGCGCATCGAGGGGATGACCTTCGTCGGCAGTCGCGGCGAACATCGCGAGGTCGTGTTGCGTTCGCGCAGCGCGATCTTCCGGCCCGGTGATCGCACGGCCGAGCTCGAGCAGGTCAGCGCCGAGGTCTCCCAGGCAGACGGCGAGCGCAGCTTCACCATGACCTGCAAGCGCGCCGAATTCGACGTCGACTCCCAGGACTTCATGGCGGAAGGAGAGGTCGAGGGCGCGACCAACGACGGGCGTCGCTACTTCGCGCCCTGGGTGCGCTACGACCACGAGGCCGGGCTCCTCTACACCGACGCGCCGGTTCGCATGGTCGACGCCACCGGAAGCTTTCGCGGCGATGGCTTCCGCTACCACGTCAAGGAGCGCCGCTTCCAGCTGCTCGGCAACGTGCGCGTGGAGCAGGCTCCATGAGTCGGGTCCGATTCGTACTCGCCCTCGGGCTCCTGGCCTCGATGGGGCCGGGCGCGTCGGCGGAGCCGACCGCCGACGGGGAGACGGTGCCCTGGGGCGCGGAAGAGACGTCCGAAGCCTCCGAGCCCGGCGACTTCACGGATCCCGTGTTCCTGCTCTCCGAGGCCGATTTCTCCGGTCCGGTCTCGATCCAATCCGACGCCCTGGAGGCGACCGATTCGGGGGGGCTGCGCACCCTGGTGTTCGACCGGAACGTCGAGGTCCGTCAGGGAGACCTGCAGCTGCGCACCGCCCACCTGGAGGCCGTCTACCCCGCTGGCGCGAAGCAGCCCTCGCACCTTCGCGCCCGAGGGGGGGTCCGGGTCACTCAGGGAGGGCGTGAGGCGCGCTGCGACCGTGCGGCCTACGACCGCGGTGCCGAGCGCATCCGCTGTACGGGGCACGCCGTCATGCGTGACGGCGCGGACGAGATCCACGGGGATTCGATCGTCTTCGACCTCGCCGCCCGGCGCGTCATCGTGGAGGGCGGCGCCCGCGTCGCCGTGACGCCGAGCGGAGAGGGCGGCGAGGAGTCGGGCCCCTTTGCGGGACTCGGGGGCGAGGGGCCGGTGACGATCCTCGCCGACGAGCTCCAGGCCTGGGAGACCCCGGAGGGACGGCGACTCGTGTTCGGCGGATCGGTGGCCGTCGAGCGCGAGGATCTGACGCTCCGAGCTACCGAGATCGAGGCCTTCTATCCTCCCGGCGCCGAGGAGCCGATCCGCCTGGTTGCATCGGGTGACGTATTGATCACCCAGCAGGGGCGCGAGGCCCGCTGCGACCGAGCCGAGTACCGCCGACTCGAGCGCCGCCTGGACTGTCGAGGGGCGGCGCAGCTCCAGCGGGGAGAGGATCGGGTGACGGGGGACGTGATCGCATTCGATATGGAGACCCAGCGCCTGATCGTGTCGGGCGATACGCGACTCGTGCTGGCGCCCCGCGAGCCAGAGGAGCGGTCGATCCCGTGACGAATCTCAGCGGCACCGGCCTCTCGAAGATCTACGGAGACCGCGAGGTGGTCGCCGGAGTGGATCTGGAGGTCCATCCCGCCCGCGTTGTGGGCCTGCTCGGCCCGAATGGGGCGGGCAAGACCACGACCTTCAACATGCTGGCCGGTGGCATTCGTCCCACGCGGGGCGAGGTGAGCCTGGGAGATCGCGACATCACCGAGCTGCCGATGTACCGCCGGGCGCGCCTCGGCATTACGTATCTTCCCCAGGAAGCCTCGATTTTCAGAAAGCTTTCCGTCGCCGACAACGTCAACGCCATCCTCGAGACCGTGGAGTCGGATCGAACGATTCGGCGAGAACGGCTACGAGAGCTTCTGGCGGAGCTCGGTCTGGCCGAAAAGGCGGGCAGGCGGGGAGACACCCTCTCCGGCGGGGAGCGTCGGCGCGTGGAAATCACACGCGCCCTGGTCCTCGATCCGAAATTCATGCTACTCGACGAGCCTTTCGCGGGGATCGATCCCATCGCTGTGATCGACATCCAGAAGATCATCGAGCAGCTGAAGACCCGCGGGATCGGCGTGATCATTACCGACCACAACGTGCGCGAAACCCTCTCGATCTGCGATCACGCGTATATCATCAAGGACGGACGGATCATTCGAGAAGGAGCGCCTCAGGAGATCGCAGAAGATCCCCAGGTGCGCGAGATCTATCTGGGGGAGAACTTCCGGCTCGCCTGAGTCGGAGCAGCGGCCATGGCACTCGAGCTCAAGCAGCAGATCAAGCTGACACAGCAGCTGGTAATGACGCCCCAGCTGCAGCAGGCGATCAAGCTCCTGCAGCTCTCGCGGATGGAGCTCGTGGGGCTCGTGCAGCAGGAGCTCCAGGAGAATCCCGTCCTCGAGGAGGGCTTCGAGGGGGACGACGAGCGCTCCCCGGAGGATGCCGAGAGGGAGTCGGGAGCAGCCGCCGAGACCGCCGACGAGCCGGGGGAGGCCGCATCGCCCGAGCCCGTCGAGGTCGCGCCCGAGCCCGAGGCCGGGACCGAGCCGGAGCCGACCGACGCCGAGAAGATCGCCGACATCGACTGGCAGAGCTACGAGGACGCGCAGCCCCACACCGGGATGCGTGAGATCCCGGCCGAAGACGATCGCCCGTCGATCGAGCAGACCCTCACCCGGCGCGAGACCCTGAACGAGCATCTGCTCTGGCAGCTCCAGCTATCGGCCTCGTTCCCCATGGAAGAGGAGGTGGCGGCTCGCTTCGTCATCGGGAACCTCGACGAGCGGGGCTACCTGCAGTCCAGCCTGGAAGAGCTGGCCCGGCAGTCCGGCATGCGCGAGGAGGTCGTTCTCGCCGCGCTGGCAAAGGTGCAGGACTTCGACCCGGCAGGCGTCGCCGCTCGCGACCTGCGGGAGTGCCTCACGATCCAGGTCCGCATGCTCGAGGTCAAGGATCCGCTCGTCGAACGGATCCTCGCCGAGTCGGCGGTCCTGGACGCGCTCATCAACCGCGACTTCCGGGGTGTAGCGCGTCAGCTCGCGGTGACGATCGAGGAGGTGTCGGCCGCAGCCACGGTGATCGGACGCCTCGATCCCAGACCCGGGCGCGCATTCGGCGGCGAGGACCCGGTATACATCGTCCCCGACATCTACGTGTATCGGATCGGAGACGAGTTCCACGTCGTGCTCAACGACGATGGTCTGCCGCGCCTGAAGATCAGCGGGATGTACCGGGACGTGCTCGCGAAGGGCAGCCCGGCCTCGAAGGACACCCGGGACTACGTCCACGACAAGGTCCGCTCCGCCATGTGGCTGATCAAGTCGATCCACCAGCGGCAGAGGACGATCTACAAGGTGATGCAGAGCATCATCAAGCATCAGCGGGACTTCTTCGAGCGGGGCATCAACTTCCTGAAGCCCCTGAACCTGCGGGACGTCGCGGACGACATCGAAATGCATGAATCGACGGTGAGTCGCGTCACGACCAACAAGTACGTCCACACGCCCCAGGGGATCTTCGAGCTCAAGTACTTCTTCAACTCCAGCATCAACCGGCTGCATGGCGAGGCCATCGCCAGCGAGAGCGTCAAGGAGCGGATCCGGCGCCTGATCACGAACGAGGATCCGCGGCGGCCCCTGTCGGATCAGCGCATCGCCGAGATGCTGAAGGTTGCGAACATCGACATCGCTAGACGCACGGTCACGAAATACCGGGAGTCCATGAACCTGCTCTCGTCGACGAAACGACGACAGGTCGGCTAGGCTCCGCAACCCAGATCCAGGGAACCCCGATGAAGATCATGGAGATCCTCGCCAAGGATGCGGTGATCCTGAATCTCGGCGTCCAATCCAAGCGCGACGTGCTGGCCGAAATGGCCGCGGCGCTCGCGAAGGTGGAGCCTCAGATCGCCGCAGATCAGCTGCTCGAAGTCCTTCTGGAGCGCGAGGCGCTCCAGAGCACGGGCATCGGAGAGGGTGTCGCCATTCCCCACGGGAAGCTGGCGGGCCTGGACCGGCTCGTGGCCACCTTCGCTCGGAGCAGCCAGGGCGTCGAGTTCGACTCGATCGACGGCCAGGCGACCCACCACTTCTTTCTGCTCGTGGTGCCCGAGCACTCGGGTGGGCAGTACCTGAAGGCCCTGGCCCGCATCTCCCGTTTCTTCCGCGATGCCGCGTTCCGCCAGAGGCTGTCCGAAGGCGAGAGCGTCGAGGACGTGATCCGCGCCATCGAGGAAGAGGACGGGAAGCTCTAGCGGCTGGATCTCCTGCGTGGTCCCATGCGCCCCGGCCCCGGAGTCCCCGTCCCCGCGACCCGGATCCATGGCTCTCTCGTCGAGCTGGAGGGCGTGGGCGTGCTCCTGATCGGAGAGTCCGGGGTGGGCAAGAGCGAGTGCGCCCTCGAGCTGGTGCGCCGGGGGCACCGCCTCGTCGCCGACGACGTGGTCGAGGTGGAGGGGACGGCCGGAGCGGAGCCGATCGGGAGGACCCACGCCACTCTCGGACATCACATCGAGATCCGTGGCCTCGGAATCCTCTCCGTTCCGGATCTCTTCGGCCGGGAGGCCGTGCTCGACTCGACTCGGATCGGTCTCGTCTGTCGGCTCGAGCGGAACGCCCCGAGCTACGATCGTATCGGGATCGATCGACCCCGATACGAGATCGGCGAGGGGATCGGCGTCCCGTCCGTGGTGCTGCCGGCCCATCCCGCCGGAACCCTCGCGACGCTGATCGAGGTGGCGGCGCGAGACCAGGATCTGAGGCGCGGGGGATTGAACGCTGCGGCCCGCTTCGATGCCGACCTGCAGCGCGAGATGGAGCAGCGCCGGTGAAGGGTGCCCAGATCGTCTTCGTGAGCGGCCTCTCGGGAAGCGGAAAGAGCACGGCGATGGCCGCGCTCGAGGATCAGGGCTTCTACTGTGTGGACAACCTGCCCGCGCCCCTGATCGAGCAGTTCGTCGATCTCTGCGCGAAGGCGGCGCCCCAGACGCCGAAGATCGCGCTGGCCCTCGATGCCCGGGAGCCCCAGCTCCTGGCCCAGGTTCCGGCCGTCGTGGGCCGGCTGCGCACCTCGGATCGCTCCGTCGACGTCCTCTTCCTCGACTGCTCGGAGAAGGTGCTGGTGAACCGCTACCGGGAGACCCGACGAGTCCATCCGCTGTCTCCGGACGGCTCCGTGGAGGCCGGGATCGGGCAGGAACGGATCCTGCTGCGGGACATCGCGGCGCTGGCGGATCAGGTGGTGGACACCTCGCAGCTCAACGTCCACGAGCTGCGCGCCGCGGTCACCCGCTGGATCGCCGGAGAGAGCCGCGCGAGCGTGGTGAATCTGATCTCCTTCGGCTTCCGCTACGGGACGCCGGAGGAGCTCGAGCTCCTCTTCGACGTCCGCTTCCTGGCGAACCCCTACTTCGAGGCCGCCCTGCGAGAGCGAACCGGACTGGACGAGGAGGTGGCCCGCTACGTGATCGAGTCGGATCGGGGCGCGGCGTTCCTGAGCCGCCTCGAGGACTGGCTCGAGTTCCTGCTGCCGCTCTACGACCGCGAGGGGAAATCCTACCTGACGATCGGGATTGGCTGCACCGGCGGACGCCACCGGTCGGTGGCGATGGCCGAGGCCCTGGCTGGGGCGTTGCGGGATCATGGTCGGGAGGCCAACGTCCGCCATCGGGACGTGGAGAAGCCCCAATGAAGATCGGCATCGTGATCGTGACGCACTACCGTCTGGGCGAGGAGTTCCTCCAGGCGCTGCGGCTGATCGTGCCGGAAGCCCCCGAGTTCCGGGCCGTGTCCATCGACCCGTCCCAGAGCGTCGAAGAGATGCGTGACGACATCTCGATCGCCCTGGGGGCGGCCGACCGCGGCGACGGCGTCCTGGTCCTCACCGACATGTTCGGGGGAACCCCGTCCAACATCAGCCTCTCCTTCCTGGACGAGCATCAGGTGGAGGTGGTGACCGGTGTCAATCTCCCGATGCTGATCAAGCTCGCCACCATGGCCGAGCCCGAATCCCTCGAGGGGCTCGCCACCTTCATCAAACAGTACGGCCGGCGGAACATCTCGGTTGCCAGCGAACTCCTGCCGGAAGAGGGCCGGTGAGCGGGCCGGGGGCCTGCGAGTCCGAGTTCGTCGTGAACGCGGAGCTCGGGCTGCACGCGCGCCCGGCGGGTCAGTTCGTGGCTCTCGCCTCCCGCTTCGACGCCGAGATTCGAGTGTGTCGCGGCGATGAGTGGGTGGACGGACGCAGCATCCTCTCGCTCCTCTCCCTGGCGGCGGCCAGGGGCACGGTTCTCCGCATCCGGGCCCAGGGTGTCGATGCTGCCGAGGCTGTGGCCGCCCTGGGCCGGTTGCTGGAGAGCGCGGGGGAAACGGAGGCCTGAGGCCCCACCAACCCCGGGGGAGCCTCGAAAAGGCCTCTTTCGGGAGCGGAGGATCTCGCGCCGCCTTGCTAGAGTGCCGGCCGCACCGGGTCGGGGGGGCTGGCCCCCCGACGTCCTCGGCAGGAGTGATTTCATGGCTCGTCAGCTCTTCACCTCGGAATCCGTGTCGATGGGTCACCCCGACAAGATGTGTGACCAGATCTCCGATGCCGTGCTCGACGCCATGCTCGCCCAGGATCCCCGGTCGCGGGTCGCCTGCGAGACCCTCACCACGACGGGTCTCGTGATGCTCGCCGGCGAGGTCACGACCGACGCCCAGGTGGACTTCCCGTCGCTCGTTCGGGAGGTGGTGCGCGACATCGGGTACACCAGCTCGGACATGGGCTTCGACTCCACCACCTGCGCCGTGCAGGTGGCCCTCGGTCGCCAGTCCGCCGACATCTCCCAGGGCGTGACCCAGGGAGAGGGCCTTCACAAGGAGCAGGGCGCGGGTGACCAGGGGATGATGTTCGGGTACGCGTGCACGGAGACCCCCGAGCTCATGCCGGCGCCGATTCGGCACGCGCACCGGCTGATCGAGGCCCACCGGGATTGCTTCGAATCCGGCGAGCTTCGCTATCTGCGCCCCGACGCCAAGTCCCAGGTGACCGTGGAGTACGACGGGGGCAAACCCGTGGGGATTCCCGCCGTGGTGCTGTCTACCCAGCACGCCGAGGATGTGAGCTACGAGAGGCTCCGCGAGGATCTGCTCGAGAAGGTGATCCGTCCGACGCTTCCCGGGGAGCTCATTACCAAGGACACGATCTTTCACGTCAATCCGACGGGGCGCTTCGTCGTGGGTGGACCCATGGGCGATGCCGGCCTCACCGGCCGCAAGATCATCGTCGATACCTACGGCGGAATGGGGCGCCACGGCGGCGGGGCCTTCTCGGGCAAGGACCCCTCGAAGGTCGATCGCAGCGCGGCCTACGCGGCGCGTTGGGTGGCGAAGAACCTGGTGGCGGCTGGGCTGGCCGAGCGTTGCGAGGTGCAGATCGCCTACGCCATCGGCGTTGCGGAGCCCGTGTCGATCCGGGTGGACGGCTTCGGCACGGCCCGAGCCGACGAGGACGGCCTCGGTCGGCTGGTCCGGCAGCACTTCGATCTCACCCCGCGTGGCATCATCGAGTCCCTCGACCTGCTGCGGCCGATCTATCGCGCTACCTCCTACCACGGCCACTTCGGACGGGAGGAGGGCGACTTCCCCTGGGAGCAGACGAACAAGGCGGAGGCGCTGCGGCGCGACGCCGCCTAGCGCCGATCCGACTGCGCCGACCGGCCCTATCCCCCCGGAAAGCCCCGCTCTTGCACCGAATCGACCGGTTCCAACGCCCCGCGCGCGGGCACGTTTTTCTCGCGTTCCCGATCGCGGCCGGCCTGCTGCTGGCCGGCTTCGGACAGACCCCGCCGGCTCGCGCCGGCGCCGTCGATGCGGCGGTACGGGTGCTGCTGCTCGAGTCCCGCGACCCCGTGGCGGTGGCCGGAGCTCGCATCCGACCGTCTCCCGGGGGCCTGTTCGCCGGCTCCGAGGCGCTCGGGCGAGTGTGGCGCGCGCCCGGCCCGGGTCCCCACGTGGTCGGCCCGCTCCGGGTTCGCGGCGCCGTGGAGGTGCAGTCCACCGGCACTGGGCTGCGTGTGGTGAACCACGTGGACCTCGAGGACTACGTGGCCGGGACCCTCGGCAGGGAGATCTACCCGGGCTGGCGGATGGAGACCCTCAAGGCCCAGGCCGTGGCGACGCGGACCTACGCGGTCTATCGCCAGGAGCGCCGCCGTCTGGCCGCCTTCGACCTGGGCGCCGACACGACGGACCAGGTGTACGGTGGAGCCACCGCCGAGACTCCACGGATCCGGGCGGCGGTCGAGGCCACCCGGGGCGAGGTTCTGGCCCACCGGGGGGAGCCGATCCTGTCGGTCTTCCACTCGGCCTCCGGGGGCCGGACGGCGAGCTCCGAGGAGGTCTGGGGCCGGGCACTGCCCTACCTCCGCAGTCGCCCCGTAGCCCACGAGGACGATTCCCCGGACACCTACTGGCGAGCCTCCTTCACAGACACCACACTGGGGCGCGCTCTCGCCCCGCTCGGTCTGCGCCTCGGCGCGATCCGGAAGCTGCGCGTAGTCGACCGCTCTCCGAGCGGTCGGGTGCAGCGGGTCCAGGTGTCTGGGACGGAGGGGAGCAGCGAGCTGACGGGACGTGAGCTTCGGTCCGCCCTGGGCGCGAGGACGATCCGCAGCACTCTATTCGAAATCCGCTCCGTGGGCGGGCAGTTCACGTTCAGCGGCTCCGGCTACGGGCACGGGGTCGGCATGAGCCAATGGGGAGCCGAAGCGATGGCCAGGCGCGGCGCGCAGTACGACGAGATCCTCGAGACCTTCTATCCGGGCACGGCGCTCGCGCGGGGCGACCGGCCGTGAGCGTGCTACCGGGGATCATCCCGCTCCAGGCAGACCCGGTGGGAGGTGGCATCATGAGCTTCCTCCCCTTCATCCTGATCTTCTTCATCTTCTACTTCCTGTTGATTCGCCCCCAGCAGAAGCGACAGCAGCAGCAGGAGGCGATGCTCCAGGCGATCGAGAAGGGGGACAACGTGGTGACCTCCGGGGGAATCCACGGCAAGGTCACCGGCGTCACCGACGACGTCCTCACCGTCGAGGTCGCCGCGATCAAGGGCGAGCGGATCCGCCTGAAGGTGGCCCGGGCGAAGATCGACAGCGTCTTGAAGGCGAAGGGCGAGGAGTCATGAGCCGTCTGCGCCTGCGCGTGATCTCGGTGCTCGGCGTGGTGCTCTTCTTCGGGTTCCTCACGGTCGCGAACTTCGTTCCGGAGGAGACCCGGCTCGAGAATCCCCTCCTGCCGGACCAGGGCCTGCGCCTCGGCCTCGACCTCCAGGGCGGCATCCACTGGGTGCTCGGTGTGAAGCTCGACACCGCCGAGGAGCAGGAGCTTTCGTTCCTGCGCAAGAACCTCGAAGACATCGATACGGAAGATTCGGCCTGGGGCCTCGAGTCGTCGCGGGTGGAGGGCACAAGGCTCGAGGTGGTGGCGGGCTCGCCGATGGCCGCCCAGGAAGTGCGCGACTGGGCCGAGGCCGTCGGGTCCCTCGATGTCCTCTCGGACCAGGGCACGACCCTCGCCTTCTCCCTGAACGACGTAGCGCGCGCGAACGTCCGTCAGCGCGGAATGGATCAGGTGCTCGAGGTGCTGCG
>CALDCK010000449.1 GCA_937937315.1 uncultured bacterium | reverse complement strand
CAACGTGAGGCCCATTCGCCTCCCCCCAACGGTCAGATGACCGTGTGTCCGATGAGTACATCGGCCGATGATGGAGACGCGTAAAGGCCGCGGGCCTGAGGACGGCGACCCAGACGCGCCTCCTTATGCACTGCGTTAGCGCATCTCCGGCGTCGAAGCGAGTCAGAAGCCCTGGCCCGAGGGGCTGTTCCGAACTCCCCGCTGAATCGATACCCTTTTGAATCCAACACGATCGTCGGTAGAGCTGCGAGCCGCTGAGGCTCGCGGCGGCCCGCCTCGAGAGGCTCCAGAGATGTCGCAGCGCGTCACCCAGAACGTAGCGGTTTCAACCCGTTTCTTCCGGTCGCCTGGGGGGGCGCGCTACGCTCCTGCTCGCAACATGTCTCGTCTGGCCGCCCTCTCCGCCCCGCTCCTGATCGCGATCGGGCTGGCTCTGACCCCCATCGCCGGGCGGGCCGAGCCCGGCTCCATCGCCGACGATCCCGCTCAGGCCCGGGAGGTCGAGCGCGGCGACGCCCTCGAGTCCGAGATCCAGGCCGAGCTTCTCCGCCAGGAAGAGCTGATGCAGCGGATGGAAAAGGACGCCAGTGCGACCCTCCCCGGTGCGGGGGGGCTCAGCGACGAGCGCCTGGCCGAGCGCGCCGACCCGCGCATCGCACCCCGGATTCCGAAGGACCGCGACCTCCCCCTGGCGATCTTCGATCGCGAGATGGAGAAGATCCCGGCCGGCGCCTGGGGAGACAACGAGCGCGAGCTGCGCGTCGTCACACGCAGCCTCGACGCCGACCAGGACGGGAAGCCCGAGCAGATCCGCTATTACGCCGAGGAGACCGGGGCCCTGCTGCGCAAGGAGCAGGACCAGGACTTCGACGGCGACATCGACACCTGGGCGACCTACGCCGGAGACCAGCTCGTCTCCCGCGTTCTCGATGCCAACGGCGACGGCGAGGCGGACGCGTGGGAGGAGTACGCGGGCGAGCGGATGACCTCCCGACAGGTCGATCGCGACCAGGACGGCGTCCGGGACGCGTTCTACACCTACGAGGGCGACTCCCTGGTCGAGGAGAAGCACGACGCCGACAACGACGGCGCCTTCGACCTCGTCGTGACCTACCGGGACCGGCTCCGCACGAAGGTCATCGAAGATCGCAACTACGATGGGAGTGCGGACAGCTGGACGATCTACCACGAGCGCGAGGAGATCGTCGCCCGCATCGAGAGGGACACGGACGGCAGCGGTCGGCCCGACGTCATCGAGACCTACGCCATCCTGGACGGAGAGCCGGTCCTCACCAAGCGGGAAGAGGACAAGAACCAGGACGGCACGATCGACATCACCTCGATCTACGAGAACGGCAAGCTCGTGAGGCGCGAGATCTCGGATCCCTCGCTGATGCCGCTCTAGTCGCCCTTCGCGACCCCCTGGCCGGGCCGTCGGTGCCCGGCGCTACTCCGGGATCGAGTCTTCGCCAACGCCGAGCTCGAGCTGCTTGCGCTGCCGCTCGCGGAAGCGCTGGATCCGCTCGCGTTCGATCAGCAGCATGAGCTGCTTGTTGCGCTCGCGAACGCGCTCCAGCTCGAGGGCCAGCTCGCGCTCGGTGAGGCCCGAGGTCTCGAAGTCGAGATCGATGTCGACGCTTCCGCTCACGCCCGAGGAGGTGAGCGCGGTCACCCGCACCCGGTTCCGACCCTCCCGCACCGGGACGAAGCCGGAGAAGCTGCCGTCGGGAGAGAGATCCACATCGTAGGAGACCTCCTTCGTCGTGAGGTTCGTGAGGACGACGTCGTCGACGTTCGCGAAGGAGACCCCCTGAAGGAAGGAGACGATGTTCCCCGGGCTGCGAACGGGAAGGAAGTTGCCCAGGGTGATTCGCGCGATCTCGGTCGCCGCGAGGGGGTTGGTCAGGGCGTTCGGGCCCAGGGCATAGGTGTGGACGGTGACGCCCGCCTTGTGGGCCAGACGCGCGGCGGTGAGGGCCGCCTCGGTGTCGCCGTCATCCTCCTCGGAGCCAGAGCCGATCGGGAAGGTGGGCACGCCGTCGGTCAGGAAGAGGATGACCTTCTTCGAGTCGGCGCGCGGCACGCTGCGCGCCCCGGAGAGACCGACGAGCTCGGTCACCGCGACGCGCAGGCCCGCCGCGAAGTCCGTCCCTCCGTAGGGCCCCCGCGCCAGGATCGCCGGAAGCCGGGCCCGGACCGCCGCGAAGTCGTGGGTGAGGGGGACCTCCACCCAGGCGTCCTGCTGGTCGTAGCTCTTGCGTCTTCCCGTGTCGGGGTTCATCTCGCCGGAGAAGGTGATGATCCCCACCCGAATCCGACCGCCCTCCTCCAGGCTGGAGACGAGAGCGTCGGCTGCCGCCACCTCTGCCGCGAGCACCGAGTCACCGGGATCGGTGTTCTTCAGTCCTTCGGGATACATGCCGGCTGGAAGCAGCTCCATGTGGGGATTGATCCCGATGTCCCCGTCGCCGTCCACGTCGACCCCGCTCGGGTGCTCGGTGGAGCCCGAGATGTCCAGGACGACCATTACGTCGAAGGTCGCCGGCCGCTCGCCCTCGGCGATCGCGTTTCCGCGGATCGGCGCCTGGTGGACCTTGTTGCGCACGGGCTCGCCGGGCTGCGGCGACTCGATCAGGATCCGGACCGGCGCGCTGTCGTCGCTCGTCGCGCCGGCCGGCGCGGAGATCAGGAACGCCGTCGCGAAGGCTGCAGCGACGCCTGTGCTTCGATTCAGCGGGGAACGGGGGCTCATCGACCTCACCGGGGATCTCGGTAGGACGCAATATAGACGAGGGGATTCAGCGCGCTGGCCCCTCGTCGGCCACCGCCGTCGTCGCAGCGGTCTCGTCGCCAGGCACCGTTTCCTTCGCTGGAGGCGGCGGCTCGAGCGCCGGCGCCTCGGAGGGGAGCGACGCGGGCACGGGCGACGCGATCTCGATGAGCGGCGACCTCGAGAAGCGATCGATCTTCTCGAGTCGACGGGCGATCGTGTCCAGGGTCTCGAGGGTCACCAGACCGACGGTCTCCAGGCTCTCGGATACGCAGCGCCCCGACGGCCCGGCGGTCTCGTCCCCGTCCTCGGCTCCAGCTCGCCCGAGGTGGGTGTCCACGATCGCGACCGAGCCCCGCACGCCGCGATCGAGGAAGGGGAGATGACTCGCGTGGACCCGCTCGAAGCTCTGACCACCGGGGAAGGCTCCCTGACGCCGGAGACGGCGCGCGGCCTTGAAGAACTCCTCGCGGTACATCCGGTGCGAGCCGATGTCGCGGGCGATGTGGAGGTCGGCGTCGCAAATCCGGTCGAGGGCGACGAGCAGCCGAATCGAATCCAGCTCGCCCTCCTCCTCCATGTGCAACGCCAGGCCGCGACTGCCGCGCCAATGCGGTCCCAGGAGCTCGACGCTGCCCTCCCCTTCGAGGAAGACGACGCGGGTGGTGTAGGCCAGCGTGCGGGTCGAGAGGACGCGGGTCAGCTCGAGCAGCAGAGCGGCTCCCGAGGCGCCTTCGTTCCCCCCGAGCGGCGGCGGATGCCCGAGGGCGCCGTCGAAGGGGGCCACCAGCACGAACAGGTTCGGCGACTCGCCCGGCAGGGTGGCGACCACGTGGCGCAGCGAGCGAGCGACGTCGGCCGCCGGAGACGCTTTCGCGGAATCCTCGGGCGGCGGATCGTCCCCCTCCCCACCCTCCGACGGGGTCGCCGGTAGGGCCACGTCGGGAATCGGGGTCTCGATTTCGCGGACCTCCACACCGAGGGCGCCGAGCTCGGCCAGGAGATGCGCCCGGGCGGCGTCGAGCCCGGAGGGCTCGGGCCCGGCACTGGTGAGGGCCAGGAGATCCGACCAGGCCCGGGCGGCGCTGAACACGTCCAGAGGCGGCGGCGCCGGCTCCGTCATCGAGGGCTCGGGGGGCGGCGGCGGGGACGATTCACAGCCCCCCTCCAGCAGCAGCAGGAGCGCGAGAGCGGCCATGCTGGCCTGAATTCGAAGCACTCCGGGACGTCTCCTCACGTTCGATTCGTGGGCGGATACTAACGCCTCACCCGACCCCCGTGGGTACAAGGCGGACGAAACGCGGCTTCGCACAACCAGTTCGTGTCCCAAGGACGACTCGGCGTGACACATGATCGTCGCCGGAGCCACTTCCCCAACGAGGGCCCCTCCTGGTGGGGCTTTTCAAGAGTGGGAGGCAGGGCCTCGACCCCTGTGGGGCCCTGCCTTCTTCCCGCCGACCCGGTCCCGCGGGTGCTCAGGATGTCGCGGGTCCTCTCAGCGGCGCTGCTCGGTGTCGACGGCATTCCCGTCGAGGTCGAGGTCCGGATCAGCGCCCAGCTACCGCGCGTCGACATCGTCGGGCTCCCAGCCGCCGCGGTGCGAGAGAGCGCTGCGCGGGTGCGCTCGGCGATCCACGCCATGGGCCTCTCGTTTCCCGAGCGCCGGGTCACGGTGAATCTGGCGCCTGCGGAGCTGCGAAAGACCGGAGCCGGCCTGGACCTTCCCATCGCCGTCGCGATCCTCTTCGAGTCCGGCGCCATCGACCCGAGCGACTGCGAGACGCCGGCCCTGATCGGCGAGCTGGCCCTCGACGGTCGCTTGCGCCCGGTCCGGGGTGCCCTCGCGATGGCCCTGGCGATCCGCGACGCCGGCGCTTCGACCGTCGTGGTGCCGAGGGAGAACGGGCCCGAGATCGCCCTAGCCCCGCGCCTGCGCGGGCTGGTCGCCGACCGTCTTTCCGAGGTAGTAGGTCATCTGGTCGGCGCCGAGCCCCTGGAGCCGGCGGTCGCGGCGGCGAGTACCGCGCGACCTGCCGACCCGCCGGATTTGCGCGACGTCCGGGGCCAGGAGGCAGCGAAGCGGGCCCTCGAGATCGCAGCCGCCGGCGGACACGCGATGCTCATGCGCGGCGCCCCCGGGGCCGGCAAGACCATGCTGGCGCGTCGCCTGGCAGGACTCCTCCCGCCCCTCGGCGCGGATGAGGCCCTCGAGGTGGCGAAGATCCACGGCGCGGCCGGAGTGCAGCGAGCGGCGGCGGATTCGACCCGGCCCTGCCGCGCCCCCCACCACACCGCCACCACCGCCGGCTTGCTCGGGGGCGGCAGCCCGCCCCGCCCGGGAGAGGTCTCCCTGGCTCACCACGGCGTCCTCTTCCTCGACGAGCTGCCGGAGTTCCAGCGGCGCACCCTGGAGGCGCTTCGTCAGGTTCTCGAAGAGCGGAGGATCGTGGTGGCCCGAGCCAGCCTCACCTGCAGCTTCCCCGCGGATCTCCAGCTCGTCGCAGCCGCCAACCCGTGCCCCTGCGGCTGGCATCGCAGCGGATGGCGCGATTGTGCGTGCGACGAGGGCGCCATCGCACGCTACGCGGCGCGCATGTCGGGAGCGCTGCTCGACCGCGTGGACGTCTTCGTAGACGTCCAGCCGGTCCCCTGGCGCGAGCTGGACGCGGGGCTCCGGGGAGAAGACAGCCGAACCGTCGGGGCGCGCGTCGCCGGGGCCCGACGGCGTCAGCGCGCCCGGGGCGTCGCCTCGAATGCCCATCTCGCCGACGCGGTGCTCGACGCCCAGATCGGAGCGACGCGCCCCGCCCGGGATCTCCTGGGGCGGGCGGTCGATCGCTTCGGACTCTCGGCGCGCTCGGCGCGACGCGTGCTGAAGGTCGCCCGCACCATCGCCGACCTCGCCGACCGCGATCCCGTCGAGCCCGAGGCAGTGGCGGAGGCTCTCGGATATCGCGCCGAGACCTCGATCGGGGCCGCGCCCGCGGGAAGCCCGGGGAGGCGGGCCTGAATCCCCCGGAGCGAATCCCGTCGAAGGGAGCGTCTCGCCGGAGTGGATGCGTCCGAAAATCGACACCCCGAGACCGGATCCCGTCACCGGCAACGCGGGTTCGATCGCTCGGCCGCATCAAACTCCACTGCAACTATGGCCACAACTAGCTGAAACTGATAGCATCCACAGAATCCCAGCCAATTCCGCATTTCTGGCACGATCTCTGCTTGTCTGCTCCTTCGGGAGAGGAAACCTCATGAGCAGTGCAGCCGCACATTTGCCTTTGCTCGACGACGCGACGTCGGAGACCCCCCGGGTCACGACGTTGCTCGAACTCGTCCGCGTTCTCGGGGAGATCACCGACGACGACCGCGAGATCGTCGCCACGGTGCTGTCGCTTCTGCGCTCGGGGAAGGTGCAGCTCTGCGGCAACTTCCGCGACGCCCCCGTCGAAGATCTGGCCTAGCCGGACCCGAACCTCTCCTCCACCGACGACGCTTGACCCGCGCGTCGGTGTGTGGACCATCGCCCACGATCGGGCGCAGATGAGACCTGCGCCCGGCCGGGGGGAGAGCGTATGGCGGAGCGCCGAGGGCGCGCTGCCCGGTCTGCGCCGCGCGCAGGACGGACGGGCGGAGCGCCCAGGAAGAGCGGGGGGGGTCGCCCCAAGGCGACCTCGAAGCGGACCGAGCCGAAGCGCCGCAAGGCCGCGAGCAAACGAGCCGCGGCGAAGCCGCGCAAGGCGGCGCCCAAGCGGGCCGCGGAGAAGCCGCGCAAGGCGGCGCCCAAGCGGGCCGCGGCGAAGCAGCGCAAGGCAGCGCCCAAGCGAACCGCGGAGAAGCCGCGCAAGGCGGCGCCCAAGCGGGCCGCGGCGAAGCGCAAGGCCGTTGCCGCCACCGAGCCGGAGACGGATACCGCCCGGACGGGAACGCGCTCCACGGCGGCCGAGCTCGCGACCAAGCAGCGCGACATCTCGGTCTCCGAGTTCTTCGCCAAGAACCGCCACCTGCTCGGCTTCGACAACCCCTCGAAGGCGCTCCTGACCACGGTGAAGGAGGGCGTCGACAACGCCCTCGACGCCTGCGAGGAGGCTGGAATCCTCCCCGACGTCCGGGTCGAGATCCGCCAGGTCTCGGAGACGCGCTTCCGCGTGGCCATCGAGGACAACGGTCCCGGAATCCTGCGCAAGCAGGTGCCGAAGATCTTCGGAAGCCTGCTCTACGGATCGAAGTTCCATCGGCTGCGGCAGAGCCGCGGCCAGCAGGGAATCGGCATCAGCGCCGCGGGCATGTACGGCCTGCTCACCACGGGCAGACCCGTGATGATCACCACCCGCACCGGCAGGCGGACCGAGGCGCACCAGCTCGAGCTGGTCATCGATACGAAGAAGAACCAGCCGAAGGTGACCCGCGACGAGATCGTGGAGTGGGACCGGCCCCACGGGACTCGCGTCGAGATCGAGCTCGAAGGCGGCTACCGCGGCGGCCAGCACTCGGTCGACGCCTACATCCGCCAGATCTCCCTGGCGAATCCGCACTCCCAGATCACCTACGTGCCCCCGAAGGCCGAGGAGCACGGCGCCTCCCACGAGTTCCCCCGCGTCTCCAAGGAGATCCCGCCGGAGACCGCCGAGATCAAACCCCACCCCTACGGGGTCGAGCTCGGCGTGCTGATGCAGCTGTTCCGCGACACGAAGGCGCGGAACCTGCGCTCCTGCCTCTCCGGCGACTTCAGCCGGGTCTCCTCGAAGACGTCCCTCGCGATCTGCGAGGCCGCGAAGGTCGCCCCGACGCGCCGGCCTTCCGAGATCACCCGCGAGGAGGCCGAGCGGATCCACGGATCCATCCAGACCACGAAGATCATGGCCCCGCCGACGGACTGCATCGCACCGATCGGGGAGACGCTGATCGAGAAGGCCCTGCGTGCGGAGGTGAAGGCCGACTTCTACTCCTCGGTGACCCGCAAGGCAGCGGTCTACCGGGGCAACCCCTTCCTGGTGGAGGTGGGTCTCGCCTACGGAGGCGATCTCTCCGCCGACGACCCGGTCACGGTCTATCGCTACGCCAACCGGGTCCCCCTCCAGTATCAGCAGGGCGCCTGTGCCGTCACGAAGGCGGTGACGGGCACCGACTGGAAGTCCTACCACTGCCAGCAGCCGCGAGGGGCGCTTCCCGTCGGACCGATGCTCCTGATGGTCCACATCGCCAGCGTGTGGGTGCCCTTCACGTCCGAGAGCAAGGAGGCCATCGCCCACTACCCGGAAATCATCAAGGAGATCAAGCTCGCGCTCCAGGAGTGCGGCCGGAAGGTCTCGACCCACATCCGTCGGCGGCGTCGCGAGGCCGACGAGGCGAAGAAGCGGGCCTACATCGAGAAGTACATCCCGCAGCTCGCCCTCGGGCTCCAGCAGATCCTGGAGCTGTCGGACGCCCAGCGCGAGAAGGTGGTCCACAACTTGAGCGATGTGCTCGAGCGCAGTCGGAAGATGTGAGCATGGCGGCAAAGAAGAAGACGACGGCGGGAAAGAGGAAGACGACCGCGGGAAAGAAGAAGACGACCGCGGGAAAGAAGAAGAAGACGGCGCGCCCCGCGGCGAAGGCGCCGCGCCGGCCTGCGGCAAAGAAGAAGGCCGCGCCCCGGAAGGCGGCGAAGAAGACGTCCGCGAGCCGACGTGCCGACCACCTCGCGAAGGACGGAGTGGTCCTCGACCAGATCCGGGTCGCCGCGACCGAGGTGCACCGAGACATCCTCAAGAAGAGCAAGCCGGACCTCGCATTTCCCGTGCGCTCGCTCAAGAACGTCTCCTACTCGACGAAGCGCGGCTACTTCGAGATCGGTAGCTCGAAGAAGGTGCGAACCCTCACGGTGAACACCGTGAAGAGCTTTGCCCAGACGCTGCGGATGATGGGCCTCTCGAAGGAGCTGGTGGAAACGAACGACTTCGCCACCAAGCGAGACGCCTACTACCAGAGCAAGAACTGGGAAGAGGCGCGCTTCGAGGAGCAGAACGAGTCCGACGCGGTGATGGCCGACATCGAGGCCCTGTTCTCGATTCGCGGCACATCCCGGGAGCAGCTGCGCTTCGTTCCCGATGAGCACGGAGGGGCGGTCGCGGGGAGGCTCGTGGTCCTCGACCCAGACCGGGAGACCGGCGAGGTCGAACGCATCGATTGCACCCGCTTCGGCTCGGGCGCCTACTCGATCCCTTCGACGGTCGAGCACCTCTCCTTCGAGACCGACGCGAAGTTCATCCTCGCGATCGAGACCGGCGGCATCTTCCAGCGACTGCAGAGCCACAAGTTCTGGCAGACCTCGGACTGCATCCTCGTCTCCATGGCGGGGGTGCCGACCCGCGCGACGCGACGGTTCATCCGCAAGCTCTCGGACGAGTGCCGAATCCCGGTCTACGCCTTCGTGGATTGCGATCCCTACGGGATCTCGAACATCTATCGGACGCTGAAGGTCGGATCGGGAAACGCCGCGCACCTCTCCCAGTTCTTCTGCGTTCCCCAGGCGCGCTATCTCGGCGTGACCCCGGACGATATCGTGGAGTACGAGCTCCCCACCCATCCCCTCCAGGACGTGGACATCAAGCGCGCCCGCGACGCCCTCAAGAACGACCCCTTCTTCAAGAGCCACAAGCCCTGGCAGAAGGCGATCGAGCAGCTGCTGGCCATGGGCGTGCGCGCAGAGCAGCAGGCCCTGGCGAAGTGGGGACTGAACTACGTGATCGAGGAGTACCTGCCGAGGAAGCTGGCCCAGCCCGGGCAGTTCCTCCCCTAGGACTTCTCGTCGATTTCCCGGCATCTCGACCGGCCTCTCCGGGCGGGGGCAGTGATATGCTCGCGTCCCCCGCTCGATGACGCGGAGAAGACGGAGATCCGGATGAAGGGCATCGTCCTGGCGGGCGGCTCGGGTACGCGACTGCATCCCATCACGCGCGGCGTGAGCAAGCAGCTCCTCCCCATCTACGACAAGCCCATGGTCTACTACCCGCTCTCCACGCTGCTGCTGGCCGGGGTGCGGGAGATCCTGCTGATCTCGACCCCGGAAGACCTGCCCTCCTATCGGCGCCTCTTCGAGGACGGATCACACCTCGGGATCTCGATCCGCTACGCCGAGCAGCCGCGACCCGAGGGTCTCGCCCAGGCCTTCCTCATCGGTCGGGACTTCATCGACGGGGACCGGGTCGCTCTCGCCCTCGGCGACAACGTCTTCTACGGCCACGGCCTGTCCGAGGTCCTGGAGCGCGCCGCCGGCCGCAGCAGCGGAGCCACGGTCTTCGGCTATCGGGTCCACGATCCGGAGCGCTATGGCGTCGTGGAGTTCGACGCCGAAGGCCGGGTGATCGGGATCGAGGAGAAGCCGCAGAAGCCGCGCTCGAATCACGCGGTGACCGGCCTCTACTTCTACGACGAGCGCGTGGTCGGGATCGCGGAAGGCCTCGAGCCCTCTCCCCGGGGCGAGCTCGAGATCACCGACGTGAACCGGGCGTACCTCGTCAGCGATTCGCTCCACGTCGAGCTGCTCGGGCGAGGAGTCGCCTGGCTGGACACCGGCACCTACGACTCGCTCCTCCAGGCCGCGAACTTCGTCGAGACCGTCCAGGAGCGGCAGGGGCTGCGCATCGCCTGTATCGAGGAGATCGCCTACCGAAGGGGCTACATCGACCGGACGCAGCTGCTGGAGCTGGGGCGGAGCATGAAGAACTCGAGCTACGGAACCTATCTCTGCGAGCTCGCCGAGGGTGGGCTGGATTGAATCCCCGCTTCGCACAAACGGCAATCCCCGGCGTCATCGTCATCGAGCCTTCGGTCTTCCGCGACGATCGCGGCTTCTTCCTCGAGACCTATCGCACGACCACCTATCGCGAGGCGGGGATCGCCGAGACCTTCGTTCAGGACAACCACTCCCAGTCCGTGAGCGGGACACTGCGGGGGCTCCACGCCCAGAACCCGGATCCCCAGGGAAAGCTCGTACGCGTGGTCGAGGGGGAGATCTTCGACGTCGCCGTAGATGCGAGGCGCGGCTCCCCGACCTTCGGGAAGTACACCTGCGCCATGCTCTCCGCGGACAACTTTCGCCAGCTCTACGTCCCGCCGGGTCTGCTACACGGCTTCCTGGTCACGAGCGAGACCGCCCAGGTGGAGTACAAGTGCACGGCGCTCTATCGCCCCGAGGCCGACTTCAGCGTCGCCTGGAACGACCCGGACCTCGCCATCCCCTGGCCGACCGAGACCCCGATCCTCTCGGCGAAGGACGCGAGCGCACCGCGCCTGCGCGAGGTCGAAGACCGACTCGTCGAGTTCTGATCCCGGCGCTCGGGCCCGCCTCGAGGCCGATTCTCGACACCGGCCCCCGCTAGAAGTCCTCTTCGACCTCGACGTCGTCCGCGTCCGCGGCGGCGGTCAGTCG
>CALDCK010000448.1 GCA_937937315.1 uncultured bacterium | reverse complement strand
TGGGCGACGATGTCGTAGGAGGCCCGGCCGGCGAGGGGCCCCGTCGCACCGAAGCCCGACAGGGAGGCGACCACGCAGCGCGGATTGCGCGCCTGGATCGCCTCGGGGCCGAGCCCCTGACTCGTGAGCCAGCCGGCTCGGAAGTTCTCTACCACCGCGTCGGCCCCTTCCACCAGCCGCAGGAAGAGCTCTCGACCCCGAGGCAGGCGCAGATCCAGGGTGATCGAGCGTTTGCCGCGATTCGTGTTCTGGAAGGAGAGGGAGGTTTCGCCCTTCGGAGAGGGGCCGTAGCGGTAGTCGTCCCCAGTCTTCGGGCGCTCCACCTTCACGATGTCCGCACCGAGATCGGCGAGCACCGCCGTCGCGAAGGGGCCGGCCACGACACGGGTCAGGTCGAGAATGCGGATTCCTTCTAGTACGCGTCCCGACACGGCGAAGCAACGTAGCATCACGTGCGTCCCGGACGTACGCTGGCCCGCGAGGAGTCTTCTCGACCATGCCCCGCTATCGCGAATGCCGCGCCGTGATCCGAGCCGACGACGGGAGTCCGCCGATCGAGGACGACGACGTCGAGGTGCGGATCGAAGAGGGGCGGATCCTGCTCTGCTACTGGGACGAGCAGGGCGCCATGGTGTTCGAGGGCAAGGAGCACGAGGGCGGGGCATTCGAGCTCCGGGCGCGCACCCGGCCGCGGATGGCGCACCTCGCCCTGGCTGCCGACCGTCGCGTCCTCGAAGGCACCTGGCGCGAGAGAGACGAGAGCGGAGAGCTTCGGATCGAGCTCGGCGAGGAGGAGGGCTCCGCTTGAAGTTCGAGAGGCCGACCGACGAGGAGCTCGCTCGCATCGCCGAGGATGCCGGCTTCGACCTCGAACCCGAGGAGCGGGCGATCTACGGGGGGCTCCTCGAGGGGCTGCTGGGCGCCTACGCGGCCCTCGATGCCGAGCCCGACCCGCTTCCGACTCCGGTCGGAGGGGATCGAAGCTCCTGGCGCCCCGCCGCCGCGGAGAATCCCTACAACGCCTGGTACGTGCGCACCGAGATATCCCTCGAGACGCCGGGCCCGTTGTCGGGCTGTGGAGTTGCCGTCAAGGACAACGTCATGGTCGCCGGCGTGCCGATGATGAACGGCTCGGCCGCGCTAGAGGGCTTCGTGCCCGAGGTGGACGCGACGATCGTCACGCGTCTGCTCGAAGCCGGCGCGGTGATCCTTGGGAAGGCCCACTGCGAGGACCTCTGTCTCTCGGCCGGCAGCCACACAAGCGCCGCCGGCCCGGTCCACAACCCGCATCGCATCGGCCACTCGGCGGGCGGCTCCTCCTCCGGGTCCGCGGTGCTGGTGGCCTGCGGCGAGGTGGAGATGGCGATCGGCGGCGACCAGGGGGGCTCGATCCGGATCCCCGCGGCGCTTTGCGGAGTCGTCGGGATCAAGCCGACCTGGGGGCTCGTGCCCTACACGGGCATCGGTCCCATCGAGATGACCCTCGATCACACGGGCCCGATCACGGCCAACGTCCGGGACAACGCCCGCATGCTCGAGGTCCTGGCGGGTCCGGATGGGGTCGACCCGCGTCAGACCACCGCCCCGCCGCCGTCCTCCTACGTCGATGCGCTGGATGGCGGAATCGATGGACTGCGAGTGGCCCTGCTGACCGAGGGCTTCGGACACCCGAACGCGACGCCTGAGGTGGAGGACAGCGTTCGTGCGGCCGCCGAGCGTCTGGCTCGATGCGGTGCGCGGGTGAGCGAGCGGAGCGTGCCGATGCACCGGCGCGCCAGCGCACTCACGCTTCCGCTGCTCGTCGAAGGCATGTACCGCACGGTGCTCCGGGACGACGGTCAGGGCGTCGGTCGCCCGGACCTCTACGTACCCGGGTATGGAGCGAAGATGCGCCGCTGGCGGGAGCACGCTGCGGCCCTCTCTCCGATGGTCGTCTCCCTCGGCCTGGCAGGTGCCTACCTGGATCGCCGCTTTGGCACGCACTACTACGGGAAGGCCATGAACCTGGCCCGGCAGGTGCGTAGAGCCTACGACGACGCCCTTCGCGAGGTGGACTGCCTGCTCATGCCTACCTCCTCCCTGACGGCGCCGCCCCTTCCGGGCCCCGAGGCCGGCATCGCCGAACGGGTCGCACGAGCGGGCGAGGTGGTGGCCAACACCCAGCCCTTCGACGTGAGCCACCACCCGGCGATCAGCGTGCCCTGCGGTCGCGTCGACGGGCTGCCCGTGGGCGCGATGCTGGTCGGCCGCCACTTCGAAGAGACCACCCTCTACCGCCTCGCCCAGGCCCTCGAGGCCTCCGAAGACTGGCGTCGCTGCTAGCGCCGAGCGGCTCGATCACCGACGGCTACCATGCAGTGTTCGCGCGGATGTCAGTGGCCTGATCGTGGCGCCGCGCGGATGTGCTGCGAGAGGGGGGCGTGCGATCCGGGTCGGCGCAGGCGGCGGAAGAGGTGAGGGTCGAGAGAGCGCTTCGCATCGTGATGCATACCATCTTCTCGGCCTTCCCGGCCCAGAGCCGCCCCCGGCTTGGAGGGGCGGACGGAGGCGAGCCGACGAGGCCTCACCGGATGGATCGATATCGGCTGAGCGAGCGTCCGGCTGAACGCCGGGGCACGCCTGCCGAGAGGCGTCGCTGCTAGAGCCGCACCACGGCTGCGATGGCGAGGACGGTGCCGGCAATCGCGAGCAGGTAGAGAACGGGCGCGACGAGGGCGTCGCGGTCGGCGCCACCCATGTCGATGAAGACGTGGCGGGTGTGGTGCGCGCCCTTCCAGAGCGGCAGGGCGATCAGCGCCGCGAGCACGATGCGACCGATCAAGCTCGAGCCCAGGGCGTGGGCGCGCTCGAAGGCGAGGGCGTCGGCCGGAACGAGCCCCATCGGGGCGCCCAGGCCGACCACGGCGATCCAGGCGGTCATGAGCATGGTGCCGACCATGATGCCGCCGCCGAAGAGCAGCCAGATCACGGGCTCGAGTCGGAGGAGCAGGTGCTTCATCAGAAGATCCCTCCTGCGAGGACGAGGGCGAGCCCCCCGGCCACGCCGACCCAGGCCGCGTAGAGGGCGGCCTGGATGACCGGCCCCGGCGGGGGCTTGAGCGGCCCGATGCGCGGCGGCTGGGCCTTCGGAAAGAGTCGGAAGAAGCGGACGCCGACGAAGATCACCGAGACGAGGGAGAGGATGTGGAACGCCAGGTAGAGCGGATTCTCGAGCTGGCCCTGGATCGACTGCCAGGCGCCCTCGCCGTTGCCCAGGGCCCAGACGACGCGCAGGGCGACGAAGCCGAGGAGCAGGTAGATGATGCCGGTCCAGTCGAAGAGGGTGTAGGCGCGGTACCGACCCGCGAAGGGGAACTGCCCCGGCGCCATCGGAGGGGCGGTCCGGGTGCGTCCGGGAGACTTCGGCTTCATCGCGTCGGGATGTGCAGCACGCGCCATGTCTACTCCTTCCCTCTCGTGACGACGAAGCCCGTCGCCCAGTCGATCACGGCGTTGATCTTCGCCTGGTTCACGGCGGCGGCCGGATCGACGCTCTTCGGGCACACCTCGCTGCACTCGTTTGCGTAGGAGCAGGAGAAGACGCTGCCCTCGCCCCGGAAGATCTCGTTGCGCTCGTGGGCGCCTTCGTCGCGCGAGTCCAGGTTGTAGCGGTGGCCCAGGGCGATCGCGGCCGGACCGATGAACTCGGGCTCGTTCGCGACCACGGGGCAGGCGGAGTAGCAGAGCATGCAGTTGATGCACATGCTGAACTGCTTGAACTCCTCGAGCTCGGCCTGCGACTGCCGGTGGGTGCCCTCCTCGACCGCTCGCTCCTTCGCCCGGATGATCCAGGGCTTCACGCTCTCGAACTTCTCCATGAAGCCGTCGAGCTCGACGACCAGGTCGCGAACGACCGGGAAGTTGGCGAGCGGTTCGACCGAGATCTCGCTGCCGTACTCGGAGAGCGCCTTCTTGCAGGTGAGCGTCGGCTTGCCGTCCACCATCATCCCGCAGCTGCCGCACACGGCCATCCGGCAGGACCAGCGGTGGGAGAGGCTGCCGTCGATCTCGTCCTTGATGAAGTTCAGCGCGTCGAGGACCTTCCAGTCCGGATCGACCGGAATCTCGTAGGTCTCCGTGCGCGGCGCTTCGTCACGATCCGGGTCGAAACGAGTGATCCTGAACGTCTTCTTCTCGCTCATCGCCTAGTACTTGCGCTCCTCGGGCTCCCACTTCCCCAACGCGACGGCCTTCTTCGACAGGCGCGGTCCCGTGGGGTCGAAATTGCAGAGCGTGTGATAGAGGAAGTTCTGATCGTCTCGGGTCGTGAAGTCCTTGCGCGTGTGGGCCCCCCGCGACTCGTTGCGGTGGGCGGCCGAGACCGCGACGCTCTCGGCGACGTCGAGCATGTTGCCGAGCTCGAGCGCGGCGGTGAGCTCGGTGTTGAAGACCGCGCTCTCGTCTTCGAGGGCCACGTCCGCGAAGCGCCCCTTCAGCTGCGCAACGGTGCGGGCCGTCTCGTCCATCGATGCCTGCTCGCGATAGACGCCGCAGCCGGACTCCATGATGGCGTTGAGGTCGCTGCGGATCCGGGCGAGCTTCTCACCGCCCTTCTTCTTGCCCCGCAGCGCGGCGATGCGGGCCGCCTCCTCCTCGCCGATGCGCCGGCAGGCGTCTTCGCTGCCGTCGTCGGTCCCCTTCGCGTAGCGGACCGCGTGCTGGGCCGCCCGGGCGCCGAAGACGAGGCACTCGGTGAGGGAGTTCGAGCCGAGGCGATTGGCGCCGTTTAGAGACACACAGGCGGTCTCTCCCGCGGCGTAGAGCCCGGGGATGGTCGTTGCACCCTCGATGTCGGTGTCCACGCCGCCCATCATGTAGTGGACGACGGGCCGGATCGGGATCGGCTCGTGGACCGGGTCCACACCGGCGTAGATCTTTGCGAGCTCGCGGACCATCGGCAGCCGCGCGTTGATCTTCTCCGCGCCCAGGTGTCGGAGGTCGAGGTGCACGTGGTCGCCGTAGGGTCCGCCGAGCCCGCGCCCGGCTTCGATCTCCTGGACGATCGCCCGGGAGATCATGTCCCGGGGGCCGAGCTCGGCCTTCGTTCCCACGCCGTAGTCCCGGGTGACGAGGAATCGCTCGCCGTCGCTGTTGATCACGTGGCCGCCCTCTCCGCGGGTGGCCTCGGTGATCAGGATCCCCGTTCCGGGGAGCCCGGTCGGGTGGTACTGGACGAACTCCATGTCCTTCAGCGACACGCCTTCCCGGTAGGCGAGAGCCATGCCGTCGCCGGTCTTGATCGCCCCGTTCGTGGTGAAGGGGAAGACCTTGCCGGCGCCTCCGGTCGCGAGGATGACGGCCCGGCCGAGGATCAATCGCACCACGCCTTCGCGCACGTCGAGGGATGCGACACCCCGTACGGCGCCCCCGTCGACGATGAGTCGGGTTACGAACTGCTCGTCGTAGCGGACGATGCGATCGAAGCGCATCGAGTGCTGGAAGAGCGTGTGGAGCATGTGGAAGCCGACCTTGTCGGCGGCGTACCAGGTGCGCTTCGTGCTCATGCCGCCGAAGGCGCGGGTCGCGACGCTTCCGTCTTCGTTCCGGCTCCAGGGGCAGCCCCAGTGCTCGAGTCGGGTGAGCTCCTTCGGAGCCTCCTCGACGAAGTACTGGATCACGTCCTGGTCGCCGAGGAAGTCGGAGCCCTTGACCGTGTCGAAGCCGTGCATCTCGAGGTTGTCGTCGTCGCGGGCGATGGCGGCGGCGCCGCCCTCTGCGGAGACCGTATGGCTCCGCATCGGATAGACCTTCGAGACCATCGCGACGCTGACGTCCGGGTCGGCCTCGACGGCGGCGATGGCGGCACGCAGCCCGGCGGCGCCACCTCCGACGATGACGATGTCGTGGCGGATGACTTCGATCAAGGTCGTACCTCGTGCGAGCGGCGGGCCGAAGGGATGCGGGGCCTCGACCCCTCGCTTCCCAGGGACCGGGCGACGGACTCGCACGGCGCTTTGGGAGCCGCTCGGGTCGGGGGTTGCCGTGCCGTCGGGAAAGGGGGGGCCTGATGGCCCGCCGAAGACGTTGGGGTTGTAACGAATCTCGCGCGCGAGCGAAAGCGATTCCGGGTCGTGAAACCGGTCACTTCCGGCGTCGCCGCTGCCCGTGGCGAAGTGCCTCGCCCGCATCCGTCGAAGGCCGACGCCTCTCCGTGACCGGACCTGTCACGGCGGCCCTGCAGCCTTCCCGGAAATCGAGCGGGAGGACTCCAGATGACCATCATCCATCCGACCCGGCCTCGGGGCGTCGCCACGGGCCACCGCCCGGGGCCCGTCGGCCGCGCCGAGTGCTGGAGCCCCCACCCCTTCCTCTCGGGCATGCTCGAGGCCCTGCTCCTCCCCCTGGCCTTCGTCGCCCTGGGTCTCGGCTGGTGGGGCACGCTGCTGCAGACAGAGGGGGCTTCCTCCGCCTACCCTCGATCCCTGGTGGAGAGTGTGTCGGTGAGCCGAACCGAATCCCCCGTCTGGCTCGTAGACGGCTTCAACGTCGTGCAGGTGGGCCTGCTCGGCGGCCAGGACCGGTCCGCCTGGTGGACCGGCGAGCGCCGGGCCCTGCTCCTCTCCCGGGTCGAGGCCCTCGAGCCGTTGGAGGCGCCGGTCTGGGTGGTCTTCGATGGTGGCAGCCCCCTTCGGGAGCCCGACCCGGGGGCTCGCGCCCGGGTCGTGTTCACTCCGTCGGCGGATCAGTGGCTGGTGGATCGGGTCCGCAAGGCCGAGGACCCGCACCGGCTCGTCGTCGTGACGGCGGATCGCCGGCTGGCCGCCCGGGTGCGTCATCACGGCGCCCGGGTCGAGTCTCCCGGGGAGTTCCTGGCCCGCTGCCGGATCGCCATTGACCGTGGTGATATCACCTCGATCTAGGTCTGAGGGCGGCGAATTGGCCTCGGAAACCCCTGTTTGCTTGACCCGCAGGGGTCATCGGAAATATCGTGCGGCGAATCCGAAATCCCTCGGGTGCCGGGCTCCCCCGATTTTCGTGCCCCCCGGCCCCCTGCTGCAGTCGCCTGCTGCTCCTCCCGCTGATCGCGGGCGTGGAGCGGTGTTGGCTGCGGTGTCGATCGCTCCGTCGGTCGAGGCGGGCACATCGAGGAAGAGCCACGCGCCATGTCCGAAGCCGCCCCGCCGCCCCAGGTCCGTCAGAGTAAGACCCAGGCCTTCGCCCGACTGGTGACGCGTAATCGCTTCCCGGTGGCGATGTTCCTGATCTTCTCGAGCCTGTTCTTCTTCTACCCGATCCTGAACATGGTGCTTGGCACCCTCGGGCGGCCCCTGCCCGGCCCCACGGTTCGGATCGACACCAACGCGCGCTCCCTCTTCCCGGATCACCCCTACATCCACGCCCAGGACAAGTTCGCGAAGACCTTCGGCAGCTCCTCGCTCGTCGCCGTCGCGGTGACCGTGGACGAGGGGCACATCTTCCGGCCCGACGTGATCGGCGCCATTCGAGAGATCACCCGCGAGCTCGACGGAATCGGCTTCGACAGCCAGACCGACGCCCGGGACGAGATGCGCGACGAGCTCGAGGAGGACGAGACCCTCAGCCTCGAAGAGGTCCGCAAGCGTCTCGACCGCGTCTACCCGCCCTACCCGGTGAACCACGACCAGATTCGCTCGGTTACCCACCCCAGCACGCGGGTCTTCCAGATCATGCCGGACGGCGCGATCGAGCAGGACGTGCTGATGAAGAAGGTGCCGGAGACCCAGGAGGAGGCCGACGCACTTCGCGAGGTGGTGCGTCAGAACCCACCGGTGATCTTCGGTCGGCTCGTTTCCCGGGACGAGCAGGGCGCGCTCATCACCGCAGGCTTCGTCACCGACCGGCTCAGCAACCGCGAAGTCTACATGGCGGTCTTCGATCACGTTCAGGGGATCAAGAAGCGCTGGGAGGCGGAGATCCCCGACCTCAACGTCTACGTCTCGGGAGCGCCCATCGTCGTGGGTTGGATCATCACCCACGCCTATCAGATCCTGACCTTCGTCCTCGCGACGATCTCGATGATCTTCCTTCTCCTCTGGCTCTATTTCCGGCGCTGGCACGGCGTCTTCATCCCGGCGATCGCCGCCGCCATGACCGCCGTCTGGGGCCTCGGATTCACGGGCTGGATGGGCATCACCTTCGACCCGCTGATCCTCGTCATTCCGATGATCATCACGGCGCGCGCCGTCTCGCACACGGTGCAGATGGCCGAGCGCTTCTTCGAAGACTACGAGGTGATGCTTCCCCTCTACGACGATCCCAAGGAAGCCCGGATCGAGGTCGCGACGATCGCCATGGGCGAGCTGGTGGTGCCGGGCACCCTGGGCATCATCACCGACGTCGCGGGACTCCTGGTGATCATGGTCACCTCGATCCCCCAGATGCAGGACCTCGCGAAATTCGGCGCGTTCTGGGTGGCCTCGATCATCGTCACGGTGGAGATCCTCCACCCGATCCTCATCTGCTACATGCCCGCTCCCGAAGAGCACGAGCACTTCCTGCCGGGCTTCATGGTGCGCTTCACGCGCTTCATCGGCGACATCACGACCCACCCGCGCTGGAAGTACGTGATCGGCGCCACGACGATCGCCCTCTTCATCGTCTGCACCTATATCGCGCTCTTCCATTCGAAGATCGGAGAGGCGACGCCGGGCACGCCCCTGCTCTGGCCCGACCACGAATTCAACATCGCCACGAACGAGATCGCGACCCGCTTCGGCGGTGTCGATTCGTTGGTGGTCTACTCCGACGGAGACCGCCCGAATGCCAGCGCCGACGCTCAGCCCATCAAGGCCATGGAGCGATTCGAGCGCGCACTGATGATCGACACGAACCTCGGGGCTTCGGTCTCGGTCGTGCCGTTCCTGAAGACGATGTGGCGCATCAACCACTACGGAGATCCGAAGTGGTACTTCGTGCCAGACCATCCGGGCACGGTCCGCGCGATGATCTTCCAGCTGCAGCAGAACGGCGCGCCCGGCTTCATGCGTCCGTTCATGACCGACGACGGCCGAAAGGCCAACATCGCCTTCTTCTATCCCGACCACAAGGGCGACACCGTCGTCATCGCGACCCATTTCGCCGAGAAGTTCATCAAGGAGAACCCACTCGGCGAGATCTCGATTCGCCTCGCCATGGACCACGGCGATCCCCACGGTGGGTTCTTCGAGACGCAGAACCTCCTCGACAAGTGGTACTACATGCTGGGGCCGCTGCTTCCGTCTCGGCATCACACCCTGAGCGTCCGGATACGTCAGAAGGACGGCACCTACGTCGAGGCTCCGGTGAAGCTCGCGGCGGTCGACGGACTGCCCGAATGGATCGAGGAGTTCCGCGACGAAGCGATGATGGACTTCGAAGACGCGCGCGACTCCGTGGAGGAGGGTGAGATCTTCACCTGGCCCGAGAACCTCGAGGAGTGGGAGGACGACGACGTAGGGCAGTGGTGGGAGAGCGGCGAGTACGGCATCCGCGCCGTGGAGACCCATACGAAGAACCTCATCGTCGCGGACATGAAGGCGGTCGATGCCGTTCCGAAGTACCAGCCCACCAACTCCTGGACCCGGGGCGTCCAGTTCGTCATGGCCGGGGGCAGCATGGGCATCCTCGCCGCGATCAACGACGAGGTGGAGCGCAGCCACGTGGCGAACATCTCGCTGATCTTCTTCGTGATCTTCGTGCTGCACTCGGTCACGTATCAGTCGATCCCGAGCGGTGCCATCATTCTGCTCCAGATCGCGACCGCGACGATGATCTCGCTGGCCTACATGGCGGTGCGAGGGATCGGGCTCAACATCAATACCCTCCCGGTGCAGTCCGTGGGTGTGGGCATCGGGGTCGACTACGCGATCTATATCGTCGACCGGATACGCCAGGAGGTGGTCGACACCGCCGACATCGACGAGGCGGTGCGCCGTGCCGTGCGTACGACGGGCATGGCGGTGACCTTCACCGCCACCACGATCACCGGCGGGATCTTCCTGTGGATCTTCTCGGACCTCCGCTTCCAGGCGGAGATGGCCTACCTGCTCGTGATCCTGATGGTGCTCAACATGTTCGGGGCGATCACCGTCGTCCCGGCCTTCTACTCCATCCTGAGGCCGAAGGTCGCGACGGCGCTCCTTACCGAGGAGCAGATGGAGGCGATCCGCATCCAGAAGGAGCGGGAGAAGTCCCTCGGACTGCGCGACGCCGACGAGTGACCCACCCGGGCGTGGAGGAGTGACTCCCAGTCCGGCGTGAAGGAGTGACCGGTTCCCCACCGGAGAATCGCTCCGACGCGAGCGCCGGAGTCGCCTCTACGCCTCTCCCTCGACGAAGCGGAGGATGCGCGCCGCATTCTCCTCGACCGCCCGTCCCGTGATGTCGATCACGCGCCATCCCCGCTCCCGGTAGAGACGTCGGGCGCGCCGGACCTCGTCGAGGAGGGACTCCGGGTCCGCGTAGGTGGTGTAGGGCGGGGCGCCCAGGGTCCGGACCCTCGCCTCGCGGATCGTCAGCAGCAGGGAGGGGTCGACGGAGAGGGCGAAGACCTTCCGCGGGTCGAGGTCCAGAAGGCCGGCCGGCGGGTCGATGCCGGGCACGATCGGGACGTTGCCGGTCTTGTAGCCGCGCTGGGCCAGGTACATCGAGAGGGGGGTCTTCGAGGTGCGGGAGATCCCGGTCAGGACCAGATCGGCCCGTACCAGGGTGTGCGGGTTCGCGCCGTCGTCGTGGCGCACCGCGAACTCCACGGCCTCCACCCGCCGGAAGTAGTCGTCGGAGAACCCGTGGAGGAGGCCCGGCTCGGCCCTCGGCTCTGCGCGCAGGTGCAGCGCGACCTGGGAGATCATGCCCCCCAGAACGTCGAGGGTCGGGACGCCCCGCCGGGCTCCCTCCTCGATGAGCGCGTGAGCTACGCGGCGGTCGACCAGGGTGAAGACGACGAGGGCGCCGACCTGCTCGGCCTGGGCCACGATCTTCCGCGCCAGGGTCTCGTTCCGGATTCCGCCGAAACGCCGCAGCGCCCAATCCACGTGGAACTGCGCCATCGTCGCCTGGGCGACGGCGGCGCCGGTGTCTGCGGTCCCGTCCGAGACTACGAAGATCGGCGTGCGAACCGCCGGGTGCTCGTCCCCCATGGCCTTGGATCCTAGGCGGGCGTCTGCCGCCTCACCAGCCGGGATGGCGCGCCGACGTTGACGCACGCTGCGGGCGCCGGCACTTTCCCTCGACCATGGCGTACGACCCGAAGGCGATCGAGGCGAAGTGGCAGGCCCGTTGGCAGGAGGAGGAGACCTTCCGCGCCGAGGTCGATCTCTCGAAGCCGAAGTTCTACGTGCTGGACATGTTCCCCTATCCCTCGGGTGACGGTCTCCATGTGGGCCACCCGAAGGGCTATACCGCTACCGACGTCGTCGCGCGCTACAAGCGGATGCGCGGCTTCAACGTGCTCCACCCGATGGGCTGGGATGCCTTCGGTCTGCCCGCCGAGCAGCACGCGATCGACACCGGGATGCACCCGCGCGATACGACGCGCCGCAACGTGGCGAACTTCCGCAGACAGATCCAATCGCTGGGCTTCAGCTACGACTGGTCGCGCGAGATCGACACCACCGATCCGGGCTACTACCGCTGGACGCAGTGGATCTTCCAGAAGCTCTACGAGCGCGGCCTGGCCTACGAGGCCGAGGTGCCGGTGAACTGGTGCCCCGCCCTGGGAACCGTCCTCGCGAACGAGGAGGTGATCGACGGCAAGAGCGAGCGGGGGGGACATCCGGTCGAGCGGCTTCCCATGCGGCAGTGGATGCTGCGAATCACCGCCTACGCGGAGCGGCTGCTCGAAGATCTGGAGGGCCTCGACTGGCCCGAGCCGATCAAGAAGATGCAGCGCGACTGGATCGGGCGCAGCGAGGGTGCCCACGTGCGCTTCCCGGTCGCGGACCACGAAGGCCTCGACATCGAGGTCTTCACGACGCGACCCGATACGCTGTTTGGCGCGACCTACATGGTGCTGGCGCCGGAGCACCCCCTCGTGGAACGGATCACGTCCCCGGAGCGTCGCGGCGAGGTCGACGCCTATATCCAGTCCGCCGCGAGGAAGAGCGAGCGCATGCGCATGGCCGAGACCCGCGAGAAGACCGGGGTCGAGACCGGCGCCTCCGCGATCAACCCCCTCGATGGCTCCCGGATCCCGGTGTGGATCGCCGACTACGTCCTCGCCGGCTACGGCACCGGCGCGATCATGGCCGTCCCAGCCCACGACGAGCGTGACTACGCATTCGCGCGGCAGTTCTCGCTGCCGATCGTCGAGGTCGTCTCTGGAGGAGACGTGTCGACGGCGGCGTTCACGGGCACCGGAGTGGCCGTCAACTCCGGATTCCTCGACGGGAAGGCCACGTCCGACGCCACCCGGGCCATGATCGAGCACCTGGAGACGGAGGGCCTCGGCAGGGGCGCGGTGACCTACAAGCTCCGCGACTGGCTCTTCAGCCGCCAGCGCTACTGGGGGGAGCCCTTCCCCCTCGTTCACCGCCCGGACGGCACGGTGGAGCTCCTGCCCGAGAAAGACCTGCCCCTCGAGCTGCCGGAGCTCGACGATTTCCGTCCGAGCGACGCCAGCCAGACGCCGCTCGAGCGGGCGTCGGACTGGATCGAGCTCAAGGACCCGCACACCGGAGAGACGTTGCGCCGGGACCGCAACACCATGCCCCAGTGGGCGGGAAGCTGCTGGTACTACCTGCGCTTCTGCGACCCCCGGAACGACGGGGCCCCCGTGTCGTCCGAGGCGGAGCGCTACTGGATGCCCGTCGATCTCTACGTCGGCGGCGCCGAGCACGCTGTCCTGCACCTGCTCTACGCGCGCTTCTGGCACAAGGTCCTCTACGACCTCGGCGTGGCGCACACCGTCGAGCCCTTCCAGAAGCTCGTGAACCAGGGGATGATTCTCGGCTACAGCTATCGTTACTTCGACGACGATCTCGGCGACGAGGGAGGCCCCGAGACCCGCCGCTATGGCCTTCCCGAGGTCCGCCCGGAGGGCGAGGGCTTCTGCGCGGCCGAGGACGGCCGTCCGCTCAAGGCCCGCTCGGTGGCGCCGTCGGAGGTCCGCAAGGCCGCCGACGGATCTGCCGTACACCGGGAGTTCGATGGGCTCGTGCTGGAGGAGCTGACCGAGAAGATGTCGAAGAGCCGGGGGAACGTGATCAATCCGGACGAGGTGGTGGAGGCCTACGGCGGCGATTCGATGCGGCTCTACGAGCTCTTTCTCGGGCCGATCGAGAAGGACGCACCCTGGTCGACCGACGGCATCCAGGGCGTACGTCGCTTCCTCGAACGGACCTGGAGGACGGTGCTGGGGGATGGGGAGCCCGGCGACGGTGCTCCGTCCCTCGCCCCCGGCGCGGGCAGCTCCGAGCAGGAGCGCCTCACGGCCCGGACCATCGAGGGCGTGACCGAGGACCTCGAGGCGATGCGCTTCAATACGGCGATCTCGAAGCTGATGATCTTCGTCCGGGACATCGCCCGGGATGCGCCGGTCCCACGCGATGCGGCGGAGGCCCTCGTCCTGCTGCTGGCCCCCATGGCGCCCCACCTGGCCGAGGAGATCTGGCAGCGGCTGGGCCACGCAGAGAGCCTCGCTCACGCGCCATGGCCCACGGCCGATCCCGCCCTCCTCCAGGACGAGCGGGTGAGCCTGGTCCTCCAGGTGAACGGCAAGCGCCGAGGAGAGATCGAGGTGGCCGCCGCTGCTGACGAGGCGACGATCCGCGAGGCGGCCCTGGCGGCAGAGCCCGTCCAGCGACACCTGGAGGGACGGGAGCCGCGCAAGGTGATCGTCGTCCCAGGCCGGCTCGTGAACGTGGTGGGCTGAGCGGCGGGATTCGGGAGCTCTCGGAGTGCGGGCCGTTCCCATCGCCGAGATCGATCGCGATTCCCGCGGAAATCCGGGCCTGGGAGGCAGAAAATGCCTTCGAGGGGCGGATTTCAGGTCGGTTCTGCGCGTTCCTGGGATTCGCGATTGCGGATCCTGGATTCTGTGCTAGGATTTGTTTGTTCGTCGCGAATTTCAACCCGCTGGTCTCAGCGGGTTTTCTTTTGTCTTCGTGTTTCGCTTTTTGTTCGTCTCTTTCGCACTCCTGATTCGCTCCCGATGGACAGGCATTGAATCTCGGGGGGCGGTCGTCCGATGAGCCCAGGAAATCTCGCTCGTGAGGCTCCTGCTCCAGGGGCTCGAAGTGGGGAGGACTGGCATGGCGCGACGTGGCATTGGCAAGCAGGCGGCCAATCTCAGTGATGATCCTTCGGCTCGGCGCCCGACTCCGAAGCCGGTTCGGATGGTGAAGCGGGAGCTGGTGAGTCCGGCCGGGCGAAAGGTGCTGGTGGACGTTCCCGTCTACGCGCCCTTCCGGCTCGAGGAGACGCCGGCGAAGGCATCGACGGGCGATTCGGAGAAGCCGGAGAAGGCCGAAACGGCTCCGGCGAGCGATCCCGAGAAGGCGCCGGCCGGGAACGACCCCAGCCCCCAGTAGAGAGCCCTCCTCGCGAGCTGCGGCGCTCGACCCTGCGCCTCGTCCCCGATACGGTTCTCGCCGTGCCCGAGTCCCCCCGATCCGATGGCGGTCCCGCGGGAATCATTGCTCGTCACCCCGTGATCTGCGCGACCCTGGGCGTCTGCACGATCGCCGGCGTCGTGCTGGGCGCACTGTATCTCCCGGCCGAGTGGTCGCTGCTGCGGCGCTGCGCTGCCGGCGGCCTCAGTGGCGCGGGCACAGCGCTGCTGATCACCGCGACGAAGATGATCGGATAGCCGGGCCCCGCGCCTCGCGCCGGGCCGGCATCGCTGCTGACTAGGGCGTCAGCGAGGCCGAGGCGCCCGTTGCGCGCGGAGCGCCGCCGTCTGCTTCGAGGGCCCGAATCCGTCGGCGCAGCCACCAGACGAAACCCCCGATGAGGGCGAGGGGCAGCACGCTCAGGAAGGCGGTGGTGCCGAGGAAGGCCGCCACGGTCTCGTCGTCGCGACCCGCAGTGCACACGGCGCACGCGCTGGCGACCTGGGGCGTAATTACCAGGGCGGCCACGGCGAGGGCGGCTACGAGATCGAGGAGTGCAGAGAGGGGTCGAGAGCGTCTCATCGGTACACCACGAAGTAGAGGACGGGCCAGATGCCCACCACGAAGTACCAGAGTACCTCAGCGGTGGCGAGGTGGCGGTGGGCGAGCCAGCCCCGCTGGATACGAAGCCACGCGTAGCCGAGCACGCACAGGGCGGCGACGGCGTGCAGGGCGTGCATTCCGACGATCAGGTAGAAGAAGCTGCCAAGGGTGCTGGAGGTGAGTGTCAGCCCCTCGGAGATCAGGGCGACCCACTCCACCCCCTGGAAGGCCACGAAGAAGGCCCCGAGGGCCATCGACGCGAGCAGGGGCAGGCGGGCTCCGCTGGGATCGCGACCGATGCGGCGCCGCGCCACGAAGAGCAGGATTCCCGAGAGCAGGAGTGCGGCGGTGTTGAGGGCCGTCTCTTCCACCGGGAGTCGCGGCTGATTCGGCGGCGGCCAGATCGGCGCCGCCGAGCGGACGATGGTGAAGGCGCTGATGAGTCCGGCAAAGAGCATGATCTCCGTCATGACGAAGATCAGCATCCCCAGCACCCCATTCGGAATCAGGGGCTCTCGCTGCGATTCGGCGACGACGCGTATGCGGCCGTGGCTCCGGGTCATCGTTCCCGCCCCCACGGCTCAGTGGTGCTCGCCGTGGCCGCCCGTCACCCCCGCCGCGTGGTCGGCGGCTGCCTGCTTCCAGGCCGGCTTCTCCCAGCCCGAGCCCTCGTGCTGCATCACGTCCGGGGCGGTTCCGGCAAAGAAGAGCAGCATGAAGATGAGGCTCGTCACCACGATGTAGGTGACGAACCGGGGCGCCAGGTTCAGGTGCATGAAGTTCTTCACCACCATGTAGGCCTTCACACAGGCGATCCCGAAGGCCGTGATCAGGGTGACGACCCGGATCTCGAGCATCGGGCCCAGGACGCTGATGACCAGCAGTACGAGCAGGATGGCCCAGATCTTGACGTAGTTGGTGTGGTGCGCGTGTTCGTCGGACATGGTTCCTACTTCGCGATGTAGAGGAGGGGGAAGAGGAAGATCCAGACGACGTCGACGAAGTGCCAGTAGATCCCGATCAGCTCCACCCTGTGGAGCTCCCGGTTCTTGGCGGCGGCGGTCGCCACGAAGATCATGATGATCGCGCCGGCGATCACGTGCAGTGCGTGCAGGCCGGCGGCGGTGTAGTAGAAGGACCAGAAGGTGCTCGAGGTCAGCGTGTAGCCCGCCTGGATCTCGGTCGTCCACTCGATGGCCTTGACCGTCACGAAGGTCACGGCCCCGCCGACCGTCATCCAGAGCAGGCGGGCCGCCTTGCGCCCGTTGCCCTGCTCCGCCGCCTGGTGGGCGAGCACCGCCGTCAGGCTCGACGTCAGCAGCACGAAGGTGTTGAACGCCCCGATCCAGGTGTTGGTGTGGGCGGCCTCCGCCGTCCACGCGTCGTGGGCGAGGCGGTGCATGATGTAGGAGGCCAGGAGCCCCCCGAAGATCACGATCTCCGATACGACTACCCACCACACGGCCAGGAGGCCGGTGGGCAGTCCCGCGGTAGACCGCGTCGTGGCGATGGGTCTCATTCGCTTCCCCGAAGGCTTCGGTCAGTTGAAGGGAATCAGTTGGGAACGTGCTGCGGCCAGTAGTCCTCGTCCCGGTCCGGGTGGGAGTACTCGTAGGGGCCGCGGTAGACGGTCGGAAGCTCTGCCCAGTTGCCGTGGGGCGGCGGCGAGTCCGCCGACCACTCGAGCGTGTTGGCCTTCCAGGGGTTCTTCCCCGCCTTCTCGCCACGGAACATGCTGCGGAAGAAGTTGTAGAGGAAGACGACCTGGAAGCCGAGCATGACCAGCATCGCGACGGTCGCGACGACGCGCCAGTGCTGCATGGCGGCGAGTTCGGGGAAGTTCGTGAAGTCGTAGATGCGACGGTGCTGTCCGGCGGCTCCGAGGATGAAGAGCGGGATGAAGATGACGTTGAAGGGGATGATGCTCCCCCAGAAGTGAATCTTCCCGAGCCGCTCGTCCATCATCCGGCCGAACATCTTCGGGAACCAGTAGGTGACTCCGGCAAAGGTGCCGATGATCGCGATTGGGTAGAAGGTGTAGTGGAAGTGGGCGAGCACGAAGTAGGTGTCGTGCAGGTAGATGTCCGCACCACTCGCGCCCAGGAAGATGCCGGTCACGCCGCCGATCAGGAACGTCGCGATGAAGCCGAGGGCCCAGAGCATCGGCGTGCTGAATGTGATGGACCCGCCGTAGAGTGTCGCGATGTAGACGAAGAGGAGCTCGGCAATCGGCACCGAGATCAGCAGCGTGGTGATGGTGAAGACGTGGGCCATGCGGGGATCGATGCC
>CALDCK010000447.1 GCA_937937315.1 uncultured bacterium | reverse complement strand
CGAGGTCGAGGTCGTCGTCGCGGATCAGGGGCGTGAGGTCGATGGCGAGCCAGAGCCGCTCGCTTCCGCCGGTCTCCCGCGCCTCGCGAAACACTGCATTCGCTCGGCTGCGTCCGAGGGCGCCCCGATCGTAGGGGCGCGCGCGGATCTGGGATCCGAAGACGCGCATCAGCGCCGACCAGCTCGCATCGTCCCCACCGAGATCCAGGGCGATCGCGGCATCCGACGCCAGCCAGTCGAGGCCGCCCCACACCTCGCAGCCCAGGACCCGTCCCGGGCGCGCCGACGACGGAAGGCTTCGGATCGCGTCGAGGGTGGCGACACAGACTCCGACGTGGGTCGCGTGGACGTCGGCGGGGCTGTGGGTGTAGACGACCTCGGGTCGCGCGGCATCGAGCAGGCCGGCCAGGTCGCCGACGACCGCGGGCTCCACGCCAGCCTTCAAGGCCTCGCTGGGGTGGTCGAGCTGGATCGCCGCCAGGTAGCGCCCACGCCGCGCCGCCGCGCGCTGCTCGTCGCGGCGGGTGTCTCGAAGGTCCGAGGAATCGTCCTCGTGAGTCGGCGCGCCGACGCCGTCGGTGCACACGACCCCGCCAAAGCCCGCGCCGCTGCTCTGGCCCTCCCGGATCCCGTGGTAGGCCATGATCTCCAGATCGTCGGCGTGGGCGGCGATCCCCAGGTGGGTGATCTCGGCGAAGGCCTCGTCCTCGGCGCGTCCGTCCGGAACGAACACCTCGGCGCCGGACTGAGAGAGATCGGTGAGCAAGGTCATTCCTTCGAGGCGACGTCACGGAGCTTCGTCACCTGGGTGTGCGGCGCCGGGTGCGCGGTGGCCTTCACCCAGCGCAGGCCCAGGGTGCCGCGCGCGTGGCCGGCGGTGTCGAGCCAGTTGTCTACGCCGGGATCGGCATGGGCGACCACGATCCGGACCGATCCGTCCGGGCGCGCGACCGCCGTGTGCTTGTTCACGTGGATGCGGTGATAGCGGTAGTCGAGGGACTCCATCCAGTGATTGTTCAGCTGGAGGTTCCAGTACTCGCACGGGGGGGGTGTCAGCTCGATCGAGAGCGCCTCGTCGGGGCGGAGCGCCCAGTACCCCATGTAGAAGAAGATGTTGGGATCGCCGTGAGCCCCGCCGGTGACCTTCGGATCCATCGGACGCAGCGTGTTCGGCGCCGCCGCGAACCCCTCGGCCCAGTCGGCGAAGAGGCTCGCGGTGCCGAGCACGAAGCGCCCGGCGTCGTCGAGGGCAGTGCCCAGCCGAGTCGGCGAGAGGGGCGCGGGTGTCGGGTCTCCGCCGACGCACTCGATCTCGAGGGTCGCCGGGGCCTCGCTCGCCCGGTCGAGGAAGTTCTGGCGCACGATCAGCATCGAGGTGTCGGGCTCCATCGGCAGCCAGTTGCCCGGACGTCGGTCGCAGGAGAGCGCGATCTCGAAGCGACCGTCCGAATCGATCTCGAGGTCGTCCGCTTCGAGGTAGCCGCTGCAGCCGGAGCGGCCGGATCCCCCGTAGGCGCCGTAGTAGGTGCCGAGACCCAGGTAGGCCACGCTGCCGCGGGTGCCCCGCAGCCGGTACTCCCGGGCGCCGCGGATCTCGGCGTTCTGGTAGAAGCTATCCGGATTGTCGCAGCCGATCTTCGCCGTCTCGTGGCTCAGACGGTAGAAGCGGGGATGCTCGGGGTCTGCGTGCTCGACGAACTTCTCGAGGGCGAGTCGCGTCAGGCGCGAGAGGTATCGGAAGCCCTCGGCGCGATCGAGGGGATCGTCGGGGGAGGCGTCGCGCAGGATCACGTCGCCCGCTGCGGTGAGCGCGGCGCAGAAGGCGCGCCAGGCCTCGCCGTCGTGAACGCGGCGCGCTGTCTCCCTCTCGTCCATTCCCTCGCCTCCCGGACGGTCGTTATGGTAGGCCTTCTGCCCGGGAGGAGGTGGCGATGAACCGGGACGAGACCCAGCGGCTGTGCACCCTGGGCGACATCCCCGACGGCGGCGCTCGCGGGTTCACGCTCGAGCGTCCCGCGGGTCCGTCGCTGCGGGTGCTCGCGGTGCGCCGTGGCGACGCGGTCCACGCCTACCTGAATCGCTGTCCGCACCGGGGGACGCCCCTCGACTGGCGCCCGGACGACTTTCTCGATCGCGAGGGCCGGCACATCGTGTGCGCGACCCATGGCGCGATCTTCCGCGTGGAGGACGGCGTCTGCCTGGCCGGCCCCTGCCAGGGCGATCAGCTCACGCCGCTTCCCCTCGAACGTCGGGGCGAGGAGCTTCGCGCTCCCCTCGACCCGGAGGACTGAGACCTTCGCACGGCCTCGGCGGTCGGGTCGGGCTCGCGTCCGCCCGGGGGATCGGAGAGACTCCCCGGGTCGATGACCGCGCCCCTCGATCCGACCCTTGCGCCGCCGCTCTCCGAGGCAGAACGAAGGCGTGGCCGGCACCTCGCCATCGCGAGCCACCCGGCGGGCAATACCTTTCGGATGGTCTTCACCCAGCACCTGCCGACCCTCGCCCTGGTGGCGATCGGCGCCAGCGAGCTGCAGGTCGGCATCCAGAACTCCTTCGTTCTCGTCTTCATCACGCTCCAGCTCCCGACCCTGCGCGCCGTCGCGCGAGTCTCGAAGCGCGGAATCCTGCTCATATCTCACGCCTTCGCCCTGATGACCGCCCTGCCCCTGGTCTTCTGGGGGTCGATCGAAGGTCTCTCCGGCCCCGGGCCGGTCACGGTGGCGATGGCGAGCTTCGCCCTCGTGGCGGTCGGCGTGTGCATCGGGGAGACGGTGTGGTTTCCGCTGCTGCGGGGCTTCGTCGAGCCGGAGCGCATCGGGCGCTTCTTCGGCATCCTGCGCACCGGCTGGCACCTGGCGCTGATCCTCTTCTACTCGGGCTCCCAGCTCTGGCTCTCTCGCCACCCGGGCGACTTCGGCCCCCTCTTCGGGGCGGGCTGGGTGCTCGGCGCCGCGCGCACCTTCCTGATCGCGCGGCTACCCGAGCGCAGCGAGCGCACGGGTGAGCGGATTCGCGTCGCCCAGCTCCTGATCCTGCTGCGCGACCCGCGGATGCGGGCCTATCTCCTGACGGTGGCCTGGGGCCACGCCGTTCGCACGACCGCGGTGCCCTTCGTCATCGTGATGCTGCGGCGGGTGGCGGACCTGAGCGACGCCGACGTGATCTACACCACCATGGCCTACTTCACCGGGGGCCTCGCCTCGCTCTACGCCTGGGGGCGCGTCGTCGATCGAGCGGGTGCCGTGCCGGTTCTCCGCGCCACCGTGATCGGCCAGGCCCTGCTGATCGGTGGTCTCTTCGCCTTCGCGCCGGGACCCCTCGCCGTCCCGCTCATGGTCACCTGGTTCTTCGCCATCGCGGTGCTGGCTTCGGGCTTCGGTGTCGCCGACACCCATCTGCTCTTTGGCCTCGCGCCTCCCGAGGCCCCGGCGCGGACCCTGGTGCTCGGGGCGGTGGCGATGGGGATCACGGCGGGTTCCACGCCGATCGTCGCGGGCGCCCTGCTCGATGTGTCCCTGACCGGCGAGGGAGACCTGACCGTCTACCGGAACTTCTTCGCGATCCTGGGTGGTCTCGCCCTGCTCGCGCTGATCCCACTGAGGCGCCTTTCGCGGTAGGAACCCGCCCGGGCATCAGACCCGGATCGGCAGGCGTGCGAATCCGCGGAAGAACTCGGAGCGCAGGCGCACGGCCTTCGTCTCCTCTACCTCGTACTCGGGGAAGGCACGCAACAGCTCCTCGAGCAGGATTCGCCCCTCCAGCCGCGCCACGTGGGCGCCGAGGCACATGTGCTGGCCGTGTCCGAAGGACAGGATTCGCGGCGCCCGACGCGAAATGTCGAAGGTGTCGGGATCGGGGAACTCCCGCTCGTCCCGGTTCGCCGAGCCCCAGAGGAACATCACTCCCGAGCCGGCCCGCAGGGTCTGGCCGTGGATCTCGATGTCGCGCGCGACGGTGCGCCCCAGCATCTGGGTCGGCATGTCGTAGCGGAGGCTCTCGTGGAAGGCTTCGGGGATCCGCTCCGGGTTGCGCACGCAGGTGGCGCGCTGCTCCGGGTTCTGCCACAGACGGTGGAGCGCCGCGGAGAAGACCTTCGGGAAGGTCTCGGTGCCGCCGATGACCAGCATGTTCAGGTGGACTGCTACGCCCATGTCGTCGACCGGCTCATCGCCGAGGGGCGCCGATTGCAGCTTCGCGAGCACCGAGCCCGGCGGCGCTCCCTTCGCCCGGGCCTCGCCCGACTTGCGATAGAGGTAGATCGCGAGCTCCTTCGCCGCTTCGACACCCCGGGGAGTGCTGCCCCGGGTGCCGTCCTCCCGGTCGAAGTAGGTATTCACCCAGGTGAGGATCTGGTCCGCGTCTTCGAGGGGCAGCCCGAGCAGGGCGCACACCACCCGCACCGAGAGCCAGCCGCCGAGGTCCGCGACGGCGTCGGCGCCACCGCGTTCGCGCGCGCCTTCGACGGCCTGCACCGCCAGCTCGCGCACGCGCGCCTCGAGCTGTCCGACTGCGCCGGGCTTGAAGAAGGGATTGAAATAGGCCCGCACCGGGTTGTGGTCCGGCGGGTCCAGGCAGCTCAGGTTCGGCGACGTGGGGGTCTGCTTCGTGAGCAGGTGGGTCGAGGTCGTTCCGAACTTCGAGGTGAGCGCCCGCTGATCCTGCTCCAGGGCCCAGACGTCCTCGAAGCGCGACAGGAACCAGCAGTCGTACTCCTCGAGGTAGTGGGCCGGCGCCTCGTCGCGCAGGCGACGGTAGACGGGGAAGGGATCCTCCCAGGTGGTTTCGCTGAACGGATCGTAGAAGGACATGGAATTCTCCCGACGCAGCGGCGTAGAGTATCACTCGGCTGTACGCGTCCGGGCGCTGCGTCGGTCTGCTAGGGTGGCGCGCTCTCGACCAAAGGAGCATCGATGGGCCGGTTCGATGGCAAGGCGGCACTTCTCACAGGGGCGGCCTCGGGGATCGGGCGCGCGACCGCCCTGCGCCTGGCGTCGGAAGGGGCCGCGATCTACGGCGCCGACGTGGACGAGGCAGGCCTCAAGGAGACGACCCAGCTCGTCGAGGCGGCCGGTGGGGCGATGTGCTCGGGTCGCCACGATCTCACGCGGCGCGAGGAGTGCGTCGGCGCCGTCGAGGGCGCGGTGTCCCAGCTCGGACGTCTGGACGTGCTGGGCAACATCGCCGGTGCGAGTCAGTTCCACCTCTTCGAGCAGATGCCCGAGCAGGACTGGAACTTCCTGATCGCCATCAATCTCTCCGCCGTTGCCTTCGTGTCCCAGGCTGCGATTCCGCACCTGATCCCGAACCGCGGCGCAATCGTGAACGTGGCGTCGGTGGCCGCCAACGTCGGCCAGGCCTACACCGTGGCCTACTGCGCCGCAAAGGGTGGCGTCGTCCAGCTCACCCGCGCCCTGGCGGCGGAGTACATCGAAACGGGCCTTCGGGTGAACGCGGTCGCGCCGGGCGGCGTGAAGACGCCGCTCACGGGAAAGCTCGACTTCCCGGAAGGCATGGACTGGAAGCTCGCGAAGCGTTACATGGGCCGGCGCGAGATGTCGGAGCCCGAGGAGATCGCCGGTGCGATCGCCTATCTGGCCTCGAACGAGGCGCAGTCCATCCACGGAGCGATTCTCGCCATCGACGGCGGCATCTCGGCCACCTGAGGCGTTCGAAGGAGGAGCCCCCCATGAAGTTTGGAATGATGTTCGCGAACGTCGGTCCCTTCGTGCAGCCCGACGAGGCTGCATTCTTCGCCACGGCCTGCGAGGAGGCCGGCGTCGAGTCGATCTGGACCGTCGAGCACGTGGTGGTGCCCGCCGGCTACGAGGCCGAGTATCCCTACAGCCCCAGTGGGAAGATGCCCGGACCGGAGAACTCT
>CALDCK010000446.1 GCA_937937315.1 uncultured bacterium | reverse complement strand
TCGCGCACGGGTCGGACCGCGTAGTGGGACGGGACCAGCGTCTGAACGATCACCCGACCCGGCGCGGTGTCCCTCCCGGCGCGGCCGGCGACCTGGGTGAGGAGCTGGAAGGTGCGCTCGGCGGCCCGGAAGTCCGGCATGTGCAGGCCGATGTCGGCCGCCACGACGCCGACCACGCGCACGCCCGGGAAGTCGTGACCCTTCGCGACCATCTGGGTCCCCACCAGGATGTCGAGCTGGCCGTCGCGCAGCTCCCGCAGTACGCGCTGGGTGTAGCCGCGCTTCGCCGCGGTGTCGCGATCGAGGCGCGCGATGCGGGCCTTGGGGAAGAGCGTTCGCGCCTCCTCCTCCACCCGCTCGGTGCCGAGCCCGAGGAGGGCCGTGTCCGGAGCTCCGCATCCGCTGCACTGGCTGGGCGGCTCGATCGCGTGGTCGCAGTAGTGGCAGAGCAGGCGCCCGAGGGTCGCGTGATACACGAGGGAGACGTCGCAGTGGGGGCAGCGCTCGGCATGGCCGCAATCGAAGCAGAGGACCGTCGTGGAGAAGCCGCGCCGGTTGAGGAAGAGGATGGTCTGGCCGCCGCTCGCCAGGGTCTCCGTCATGGCGCGGCGCAGGGGGCGGGTGAGGATGATCTTCCGTCCCCGCGGCGCCGCCTCCCGCTCCCGGGCCAGGTCGACGATCTCCACCGCGGGTAGGGGGCGTTGCCCGATGCGATGCGCGAGGACCAGACGCGTCACCTCTCCCCGGTCCGCGTCGTAGCGGGTCTCGAGGGAGGGGGTCGCCGAGCCGAGGATCAGGGGGGCGTTCGCGGCCTGGGCGCGTCGGCGGGCGAGAGACCGCGCGTGATAGCGGAAGCCCTCGTCGTTCTTGTAGGCGGTGTCGTGCTCCTCGTCGATCACCAGGACGCCGAGGTTCTCGAGGGGTGCGAAGAGGGCGGAGCGGGCGCCCACGGCGATGGGGGTCGCGCCGGCTCGGAGCCGCTGCCACTGCTCGAGGCGCTCGCCCGGGCGCAAACCGCTGTGGAGGACGGCCATGGCGTCGCCGAAGCGGGCCCGCAGCCGCGCCACGATCTGGTGGGTGAGGGTGATCTCGGGCACCAGCACCAGGGCCTGACGCCCGAGTCGGAGGGCCTCGCCGACGGCCCGCAGATAGACCTCCGTCTTTCCGCTCCCGGTCACGCCGTGGAGCAGGAAGCTCCGCGGCTGGCGGCTGCGGATCGCGTCGCCGATGGGCTTGAGGGCGTCGGCCTGATCCGGGGTCAGGGTCACGACCCGGTCCTCCTCCCGGTCGCCCAGTACGTCTCGGGGCGCGGCGCGCTCCTGGACGGTCGCGAAGCCGCGGTCCACCAGCGTGCGCAAGAGCCGCGTCGGGAACTCGCCGCGGAGCTCCTCCATCGCAACCTCCCCCTCGGCCAGGCGGCGCAGCAGGGCGGCCTGCCGCGGAGCGCGGGCGAGGGCCGCGAGGGCGGTGTCGAGGTGCACACCCGGCGCCAGGGCCGCGTGTCGGGCGACGGCGATCCGCGCCGCCGGCCCGCTCTCGATGTGGACCGACTCCACGAGGCCGTCGCTCACGAGACCCTGGACGAGGGTCTCGGTCTCGGGTCGACCGCCCAGGAGTGCACCGGCTTCACAGGGTCCAGCGTCGAGCCGCGCCAGCAGATCCGCCGCATCGCCCCGGGCGGCACCGGCGCCGAGCGCCGCCCGCCCGCGCACGGTGAGCCCGTACCCCGGTCTGATTCGAGGCGTCGAGCCGGCGGGCAGAGCCGTCGCGAAGGCGACGCCGATCGGGCACAACACTTCCTCGGCCGCTTCGCGTAGGATGGCGAGCATCGCCGGGGAGACGACGGGCTCCGCGTCGAGGACGCGCTCGATGGGGCGAAGGGTTCCGGAGTAGGCGGCGCGGGCGCTGCGCTCCACGATCACGCCCGTGAGACGGCGATTGCGGAAGGGGACGAGGACGCGACAGCCCGGTTGCGCCGCGTCCTGCTGGGAAGGCGGAACCGCGTAGTCGAAGAGCCGATCGATGGGGACCGGAAGTGCGACGCGGACGCTGGATGCCTCGTCGGTCCCGAAGAGCGGCGCGGTCATGAAGGGATTGTAGGCGGCCTCGGGGATGTGGCGCCGGGATGCGGCACGAGGATGCGCTGCAGGAGTGGGAGCTAGGGAATGTCCAAGAGCTCGCGGGTCCGGGTGGAGAGCAGTCGTCGGGGGCGATCGCTGCGCATCGACGGCACCTTCGCCTCCTTCTACGACCCGGAGCGGGTCACCACCGGCTCGGTCTGGGACGCCCTGGTGGCGCCGCTCCTCTGGCTGCCGCCGCCGAAGCGCCGCTCGGTGCTGATCCTCGGCCTGGGCGGCGGGAGCGCTGCCCGGCTCGTCCGGAACGTCGCGCCCCAGGCGCGCATCGTCGGCGTGGAGCGGAGCGCAGAGGTGATCCGGGCGGCGCGCCGCTGGTTCGACCTCGACGCGCTCGGCGTCGAGGTCGTACGCGAGGACGCGCAGCGCTTCCTGGCGCGCTCCCGGCGCCAGTTCGACATCGTGATCGAGGACGTCTTCGTGGGCTCGGCGCGCGATCTGCACAAACCGGACTGGCTCCTCGACGGGGGTCTCGTCTCCGCGTCGCGGCGCCTCCGCCGCGGGGGAATGCTCGTGACCAATACGATCGACGAGACCGCCGCCGTCGCCGGCGTCCTGCGCCCCCTGGCGCAGGCCCTGCTGCGGATCGACGTCGACGGCTTCGACAACCGGATCCTGGCGGCCGGGCCGCGCGGGCTCACCGGACGCGCCCTCCGCTCTGCCGTCGGCGCCCACCGGGTGCTGTCGACGACGCTGCCCCGGCTCTCCTTCCGGCGGATCTAGGTCGCCGCCTTCGCTCCGGGGCGTTCTCTCTAGTCGTCCTCGAGGAACTGCAGGACGCTGTGGTTGAAGAGCTCGGCGGACTCCACCATGACCAGGTGGGCCCCGTAGGAGAGGGTCACCCGCCTCGCGTCGGGGATGCGCTCGGCCAGCGGCTGGTGGAGCGAGGGGGGCGTCAGCTGATCGTTGCGCCCACAGACGACGAGGGTGGGGTGCTGGATGTCTCCGAGCCGCGCTTCGGTGTCGTGGGCCAGACAGGCGTCGCACTGGCGCACGAAGAGGTCGGCGGTGAGGGGCGCGCCGTCGCGCTTGAAGAACTCGATCATCGCCTCGATGAGATCCGTCTGCTCGATGGTCTCGTCCTGAGCGGTCCAGAGCAGGCGGTCCCGGATCAATATCTCGAGGGGCGGGTCGAGTCGAGCGAGCTCGCGCCACTGGGTGAGCAGCATGCGCCGCTTGGCGTCGGGGCGCGCATAGGTGCCGACGAGGATCAGTCGCCGGAGGCGCGCCGCATGCCGCAGAGCCAGCTCCTGCGCGACCATCCCGCCCATGAACAGGCCCAGGAGGTCGACCTTGGGCAGGCCGAGTGCGTCCAGCAGCTTTGCCACGACGTCCGCCAGATCAGCGGTGGTGAAGGCCTCGGGCGCGGGGTCGCTCCCGCCGACGCCCGGATAGTCGAAGATCAGGGTCCTGCGCCGGGCGCTGAAGGCCGGAACCTGGGCCGGCAGCCAGCCCCGGCAGGACCCTCCAATGCCCATGGCGAGGACCAGAGGGGTCCCGGTCTCGGGCCCATGCATCTCGTAGTAGAGGCGGCGTCCCTCGATCTCTGCGTGGGGCACGGCCGGATTCTACGACTGCAGCGCCGCCAGGGGAACCCGCTTCTTCGCCCGCCGACAACCCACCGAACGGGCAGGCCGCAGGCTCGCCGTGGGGGCGGGCGGGCCTTGCCCGCCGAGGACCCGCCTGGCTCCTAGCCGCTCATCTGCTTCAGGTCCCGGAGGACCGAGCGGGCTACGGCCTTGAGCGTCTCGAACACGCCGGTACCGACGGTTGCGCGGGCTTCGAAGTCGGGCACCTGCCCGGGATTCAGGACGCGCCTCATCTCCTCGAGGGGCGCCGCATTGGGCAGGTCGCGCTTGTTGTACTGAACGACGTAGGGGGTGCGATCGATGTCGGCCCCCTGCTCGGCGAGGTTGATCTTCAGGTTCTCGAGGCTCTCGATGTTCGCTTCCATCCGCTCGACCTGGCTGTCGGCGACGAAGACGACGCCGTCCACGCCCTTCAGGATGAGCTTGCGGCTGGCGTCGTAGAATACCTGGCCTGGAACCGTATAGAGGTGGAAGCGCGTCTTGAAGCCGCGGATCTGGCCGAGCGCCAGCGGCAGGAAGTCGAAGAAGAGCGTCCGCTCCGTCTCGGTCGCGAGCGAGATCATCTTCCCCTTCAGGTCGGGGTTCGTCTTGTTGTAGATGTACTGCAGGTTCGTCGTCTTTCCGCACAGCCCGGGGCCGTAGTAGACGATCTTGCAGTTGATCTCGCGCGACGAGTAGTTGATGAACGACATGGCTCGGTTTCAGCTCACAGGGAGAACAGGTTGTCGATGTCGTCGTCGGTGATCTCCGCGAAGGGTGTCGCACCCTGCGCGTGCTCCTGCTCGGTCTTCTTCTGGATCTCCTCGAAGATCTTCGCGAGCTCGGCGCCCGCCTTCTTCACGCGCAGTCGCACCAGGCCGAGAGAGCTCCGATCGTCGAAGACCACGACGAGGATGATG
>CALDCK010000445.1 GCA_937937315.1 uncultured bacterium | reverse complement strand
GGTCCGGCGTATGGAGTGCTCCCGTCGAGGTTCGGGTAGGTCACCAGGGCGGCTTCGGCGATGAGTAGGAGGTTGTCAGCACGGATCCACTCGACGAGCGGCCCGATCAGCTGGTTGCCGGGAGGGACGTTGTACTGCCCGTTCAGCTGGAACTGGTAGCGCTCTTCACGCTCGTAGCCGTCGATCTCGAAGCTCTCGCCCACACCCGCCAGGGCTGGACCTTCGATGATCGCGTTCGGGTTGAGAACCACGGGGTCGTTCGGCCGGTAGGACGCTTCGGCGCCGATGGCGATGTCGAAGACCTCGGTATCCAGACTGATCCCGTAGAGGCTGACGTAGGGGGCGTACTGGCGGAAGTAGGCCGAGGGCTGATTGGTCGGGGTGAGCACACCTCCGTCCGGGACGTTGACGACCAGACCGTCGAAGCCGATGACCGGCGTCTTGGCGTGGTATCGCATGTAGTAGGCGGCGAGCTCGGACTGGACGGACTCGAAGAAGTAGCGGAGGGCGAAGCCCCACTGGCCCTGGGAGCCGGGGTCGTCGTCGGAGACGCGCGGGACGCCGGCGAAGACGGCGACCAGGTCCGACGGGCCGCAGGGCGCCTGTCGCGTGAGGTCCGGGTCCACCCCACCACAGCCCGGGAAGGCCGGAACGGCGGGGTTGCCGATGCCGGGAAGTGTCGGGATCGCAGGGAGCGCGGGGAGTACGGGGTCCGAGCCGGGATCGCCCATCGGGGGGGGATTCTGCGGGTTCGCCAGGTCGAGCCGCGGCGCGACCCCGAAGTAGAGGGCGTCGGCGCCACGTCCCGTGGTGTCGCTCTGGGAGAAGTAGGCGCCGAGGGGGTCCAGGAAGGTCTTGCTCCACTCGGCCTGGTAGTAGGCCTCCAGGCCCAGATTCTCGAAGATCTGGGTCGAGACCTTCGCGATGGCCGCCGGGAAGAGTGCCTCCTTGCCGAAGTCGACACCGGGTGAGCGGACCTTGGCCACATCGATGCCGTTGGTCTGGTTGACGCCACCCTGGATGAAGATTCCCTGCCCCCAGCTCACCACCTGGCGTCCTACGCGTAGCTCGAGGGGGCGCTCGGCCACGTCGAAGTATCCGTCGAGATAGGCGTCGAGGATTACGAACTGGGTCCCGATCACGCCGCCTTCGACCACGCTGTCGCGGTGGCGCGCACGGGAGGTGAGGTCGGTACGTCGGGTGCACGTCTCGCAGTTCCCGATTGCGTCGTAGAAGAGGTTGCTCCGTACGAATGCGCCGAAGTTCCGCCACCGAACGTCGAGCTCCAGCAGCGCCTTGGCGCTGGCGGAGAAGATATCCCCCTGGTCGTAGTTGAGGTTGCCGTCGTCCCGGTTCAGGAACTCCGGATTGGTGGCATCGCCGCCGTTCTCGACGAAGACCATGTCATCGTCGCGGTCGGAAACGCGCACGGCGCCACCGAGGGAGAGAGTCGTGTCGAGGCGCGCTTCCAGGTCCCCGTTTCGGAAGAGCTCGACGCTCCCGGCCGCCGATGCGACCCCAAGAATCGTTGCCAGGACGAGCAGACGTGCCGGAGACATCATTTCGCCGCCTCCGGCGTCGAGGTACTGCAATCCCGGGGCCGATGAGAACGGAGGCCGGGGGGCCAACGGGGGCCCGTGGCGCCCCGAAGAGGGCAGGCTGCCTCGGAGCGCCGCAGCTCGGGACATTCGGCCCCGCTCGGGTCGGGGGGCGCACGATCCGGGCGGCGGGGGCGGTCGTGCGCTTCGCGGTGGCCCCTTCGGGCGCTTCGGCCTCGGGCCGGCTCAGGTGCGGTGCTCGTCGGTCTCGACGCGCCCGTCGACGACGCGAATGATGCGGCGGGCGCGTTCCATCACGCGGGGGTCGTGGGTGGAGAAGAGAAATGTGACGCGCCGCTCCCGATTCTGTCTCTCCATGATGTCGAGCAGGAGCGTTGCGTTCTCCGAGTCGAGGTTGGCGGTGGGCTCGTCGGCCAGCACGACTGCGGGGTTCGACGCGATGGCGCGGGCGATTGCGACGCGCTGCTGTTGGCCACCCGAGAGCTCGTCGGGTCGGCGATGCTCGAGGCCATCGAGGCCTACCTCCTTCAGGAGGCGCTCGACCCGCTCGCGGCGCTCTTCGAGGGGGGCGCCCTGGAGGGCGAGGACCATCTCCGCGTTCTCGTAGGCGGTGAGAACCGGCATCAGGTTGTAGGCCTGGAAGACGAAGCCGATGCGATCGCGGCGGAGGTGGCTCCGCTCCCGCTGTCCCATGGCGCCGAGATCGTGTCCCTCGAGGTGGATCGTGCCCGACGTCGGCCGATCGAGGGCACCGATCAGGTTCAGCAGCGTGGTCTTCCCGGACCCCGAGGGCCCACAGATCGCCGTGAACTCGGCACCCGTCACCTGAAGCGAGAGCCCGCGCAGCGCCTGCACCTCCTGGGTCCCCTGCCGGTAGACCTTCGTCACGTCGGCGCAATCGACGACTACGGGATTCGCTTCCATGGACGCTCCTACGGCTCCTACACCAGCCGGATGGTTTCGGCGGGGTCGACTCGGCCGGCTCTCCAGGCCGGATAGACCCCGGAGAGCAGCGTGGCGCCGAGGGCGGCCGCGCCGATCATGAGGGCATTCTCGGGATAGATGTCGACGAACATCCGCGTGCTCACGGCGATGCCGGCGATCTCTGCAACCTGGCCCTCGGCCATCGCCGCCATGACGTCGACCCCGACCCGATTCAGATACACGTAGGGCCCCGCCGTCACGAGCACGCCGAGGGCGATGCCCGCCGCCGCCAGCAGCGCGCTCTCGGTGAGGACGAGGCGACTGAGCTGTCCCGGAGTCCAGCCGAGGGCGCGGAGGATGCCGAACTCGCGCATCCGCTCCATGACGCCCACGAAGATGGTGTTGAAGATCCCCGCGGCGACGAGGAGCATGATGATCGCCTCCATGATCCACGCGCCGCCGACCTTCATGGCGATGAAGCCGGCGAGCTCGGGCTGGAGCACGTGCCATGGCAGGGCGACGACGCGTTCGTCCCCGCCCGCCACCTGGCGCGAGAGCCGCGCTGCCACCTGATCGGCGGCGCGTTGGTCGTCCAGGAAGACGGCGACCTGCCCCGCCTCGTCGGCCCCGTAGCCCAGGGATCCGCGCACGTAATCGATCGGTAGCAGGACGAGCGCCCCGTCCACCGTGGGCGCGCCGGTGCGGAGGATGCCGGTGACGCGAACCGCCTCCTGCACGATCTCGCCGCCCTTGTCGGTGAGGGTGTACACCACCTTGTGACCCACCCTGACGCGGAGGTTCTCGGCGAGCTTCGCTCCCAGGACGATGCCGCCCCGGCCGTTCGACCCGAAGAGCTCGCCCTCCGCCACGGCGTCGAGCAGCGAGAGGGTGCTCGTGTCCTCCGCCTCCGGGTCGAAGGCGATGAACCCGGCGCCGTAGTTCCGTGAGGCGGAGGCGACCATGAGGTTTCCCGAGATGCGCGAGACGACGCGCGCCACCCCCGGATCGTCGAGGGCGGAGGCGGCGAGACGCCGCGTCCCGACCACGGTTCGGGACAGGGTCGGGGAGTCGAGATACTCCGCGTGCTGGAGGGTCACGTGGCCGCCGCCGAGGCGCGCCGCGAGGTCGATCATCTTGCGCCAGTTCGCGTCACCGAGCCCGGTGAAGAGCCATGCGAGCATCGTTCCGAATGCGATGGAGGAGAGGGTGAGCAGGGTGCGCCGCCGGTGACGCCAGAGGTTCCGCCACGCCATCGACGTCAGGTTCGGTCCACTCATGGCCGCTCCTACTGGTGGTGGATCGCTCGCACCGGATCGATCATGGCGGCCTTCAGCGCCGGGTAGATCACAGCCAGGCCGACGATCCCGACCAGCACCGCGATGGGAACCGCGAAGGTGCTGGCGCGCATGTCCGCGTGCCACACCGTGCTCATGGCGACGCCCATGATCGACATGCCTGTGAGTGACGTGAGCTCGATGCCCTCGGTGGCCATGTAGTAGAGGGTCGGCGCACCGAGGGCGACACCGACTGCGATCGCGATCGTCGTCACGATCAGCGCCTCGGCGAACATCAGCCCCAGAATGCCGCCGGGCCCCACGCCGAGCGCCTTCAGCACACCCAGCTCGCGGATGCGCTCGAAGACCGACATGAGCATCGCATTCAGGATGAGCACCGCGATCGCGACGTAGACGATCACGATCATCATGACGAGTGCACCCCGCGCCGAGTCGAGGAGCGAGGCGAGGGTCGGCATCAGGTCGCGCCAGGTGCGCACGTCCAGCCCGGCCGCAGCGGCGCGGACGGCCTCGGCGGCTACGTCGAGCTCGGAGCCCTCGGGGCGTCGCACGACGATCTGGTGAACGCCGACCGGAACGACGAAGAGCTCGCGAAAGGCTTCGGCGGTCATGAACACGCCGCCGCGGTCGACCGCCGCGCCGATGCTTTCGAGGACCCCCCGCACGCGGTAGAGATCGGCGGCCATGGCGCCGTCCGAGCCCTGGGAGATCACCACGATCTCCGCGCCGATCTCCGCGGCGAGCATGCGTGCGAGGCGACGGCCGAGCACGACGCCGTGGGCGTCCGATGGATCGAGCCAGCTTCCGTCGAGCAGATGCTCGTGCACGAGGCTCACCTCGGCGTCGCGCGCGACGTCGACGCCGAAGAACGCGACTCCGGCAGATGTCTCGCCGGCGGCCGCCATGCCGTAGGCCAGGAGGCGTGAAGACGCCCGATAGCCCGCACCGCGCAGCTCGGTGAGGAGCGACTCGGCGTCGTCGATCCGGGCGTGGAGGGAGGGGTCGTCGCGGTAGTCCGCGGCGTGGACCTGCACGTCGCCCACCTCGAGGTCGAGGATGGTCGCCTCCATATCGTGGAGGTACCAGTTCATGAGACCCGTGTAGAGGATCATCATCCACAGGGCGAAGCCCATGGCCGAGACGGTGACGAGCGTGCGTCGCCGGCTTCGCCAGACGTTTCGCCACGCGGTCTTCCAGATCTCCACGCCCAGACGCTACCGCAGCGGTGCAAGTCCGCCCGGCGTCAGGAGCCGCTGCTGCGTGCCCGGGCGCGCGCCTGCTCGATGAGCGTTTCCGGGACTGGATCCATCCGGCGCATCCCGAGGCGCAGCATGCCTGGGGCGATCAGGCGCAGCACACGGGCCGCAACCAGCGGCACGCTGCGCCTGGGAACGGTGATCTCGAAGCGTCGTCTCTCGATCGCCTCGAAGATGGCGTCGACGACGATTCCCGGTGGGTAGAGGGGGCCGGCATAGGCGGGCGACTCGTCCAGCTTCTTCCAGATGTCGGTGTCGATCGGGCCCGGCAGGACGATCGCCGCGTGGATCCCCGAGCCTCGGAGGTCGCTCCACAGTCCTTCGGTGAAGGCGTTCATGGCGGCCTTCGTGCCCGCGTACACCGCCTCCCGCGGCGGGACGACCTTCGCGGCGAAGGAGGAGACATTCACGATCGCGCCCCCTCCACGGGTCAGCATCGGCGGGATCGCCGCGAGGGTCGTCCACACCGCCGAGAGGAAGTTCACCCGCGTCACCTGCTCCGCCTCCTCTCCGGACAGATGGAAGACGTGCTTGTGCTTGGAGATGCCGGCGTTGTTGACCAGCACGTCGAGGCGGCCGTGGCGGGCGACGGTGTCTCGCACCACGTGCTCTGCGAAGGCCTGGCTGCCGAGATCGCCGCACAGGTGGGAGCACCCGGGCGCATGGGCGCGCAGCTCGCCCGTGAGCCGCTCGAGCCGGTCCTCCCTGCGCGCCACGCTCACGACGACGGCCCCCCGCCGGGCGAAGGCGCGCGCCGTCTCCCAGCCGATCCCGGAGGACGCTCCGGTCACGATCACCACCTGGTCGCGGTACGACTTCCCGGCCATCGGTCGCCTCCATTCCGCCGCCCTGCGCATGCCCTGCCGCTTCGTGACGACAACCTGCGCGGCGGGGCAGGGGCGCCCGGATCTCCATGCTAACGGCGTCACCTGTGTCCGTGCACCGTGACTCACCAGGGTACGCCAGCGATTCCGCGAGCTGGGGGCTCGATATGGGTCGGCGTGCCGAGCATCCCTGGGAGACCCTCTTGCCGACCCCTGTCGATCGCGTCCATCGCCTCCTTCTCGGAGCGCTCCTCCTGTGCGCGGGGCTGGCGTTCGCCGCGCCGGCCTTCGGCCAGGGCAGTCCGATCGAGTTCTCGGTCGTGAGCGATGTGCCCTACAGCGGCGCGGAAGAGGCGGATCTCCAGCAGCACGTCGTCGACCACAATCTCTTCAGCTCGTCCGCCTTCCTGGTGCACCTCGGTGACCTGAAGCCCGACGATCTCGACTGCGACGATGCCGA
>CALDCK010000444.1 GCA_937937315.1 uncultured bacterium | reverse complement strand
TGGTGCTCGGCTACATCAATCCCGAGGCGCTCTGCGGCGGGGATTTCGAGTTGAACGCCGAGGGAGTGCGCGAGGCCATCCTGGAGCGGGTCGGGCGTCCCCTCGGCCTCGACACCGTGGAGGCCGCCCACGGGATCTTCCGCATCGTGAACGCCAACATGAGCGACGCGATCCGGCGCGTTTCCTCGGAGGCGGGCTACGACCCGCGCGACCTCTACATGGTCGTCTACGGCGGAAACGGGCCGGTCCACGCGGGACGTCAGGCGGAGGAGCTGGGCATCTCCAGACTGCTGGTGCCGAAGACGTCCCCGGCGTTCTCGGCCCTCGGGCTCCTGATCGCCGACTACGTGGTCGACACCCAGCGCTCCTACATCGCGCCCTCGGGCCGGGCCGACGCCGAGCGCATCGACGAGCTCTTCGCCGAGCTCGAGAGTCACGCCCGGGAGGAGCTGGGGGCGGCGCGCCTGTCCGAGGGCGACCTCGACTTCCAGCGTTTCATCAACCTCTGCTACCCGGGTCAGACCTTCGACATGCCGGTGCCGGCGGTCTCCACCGCCGGTCCGATGACCGAGGAGGACCTGAGGCGCACCGTCGCGGCCTTCCACGATCTGCACGAGGAGCTCCACGCCTTCGCGGTGCGGGAGGAGGAGCCCGTGATCCGCTCGGTGCGTCTGCAGACCCTGGGGCGAACCCGCAAGCCGGCCTTCGGGTCCCTGCCGCGGGCCTCGGGCCCCGCCTCGGCCGCGATCCGGGCCCGGCGTCCGGCCTGGTGGGGCGATCGATTCGAGGACACGCCGGTCTACGACGGCGAGCGGCTCTTCAACGGACACTGCATCGAAGGCCCGGCGATCATCGAGGAACGTTTCACTACGATCGTGGTGTATCCCGGCTGGAGCGCCGAGCTGGACCCCAACGCGAACTACGCCCTTCGCCGCGACGCATGACGCGGCCCCGAGGAGAAACCGGACATGAGTGAGCCGAAGGTCCGCGAGGACGGCCTCATCGATCTCGACACGGCCGACGTCGACCGCTGGATCGGGAAGCCGCTGGGAGGCGGGCAGCTGAAGGAGTCGGTTCACGTGAACGACGTGCGCCGCTGGGCGCAGGGGATGCAGAACCCGAACCCGCTCCACTTCGACGAGGAGTACGCCGCCGAGAGCCGGTTCGGTCGGATCGTCGCCCCCCAGTCCTTTGCCGTCTGCACCGACACCAGCCACGGCGCCGGGCCCGCCATCCAGGGCGTGATCCCGGGCCAGCACATGATCTTCGGGGGCGACGAGTGGTGGTTCTTCGGGCCCCGGATCGAGGTGGACGACTATATCCGTCAGGATCGCATGCTCTTCGACTACAAGATCGCCGAGACGCGATTCTCGGGCCCCACCATGTTCTCCCGGGGCGACACGACCTACGTGAATCAGCGGGGCGAGTTCGTCTGCAAGCAGCGCTCGACGTCGGTCCGGTACCTGGCCGAGAACGCGCGAAAGCTCGGAATGTTCAAGGACAACGTGCCGAGGAGCTGGGAGGACCAGGAGCTCGAGGACCTGGAGAAGAAGAAGCTCGAGTACTACCAGAGCTTCCTCGACCTCCGACACGAGAAACGGCTCTTCGTGAAGGTGGGAGATCGCCTGCCGACGCGCCCGATCGGACCCCATTCGATCGCCACCTTCACGACCGAGTGGCGCGCCTACCTCATGACCGTCTGGGGCGGTAGCCGCGAGTTCGGCGAGAGCTCGACCCTGCGCGCGGGCTGGCTGCCCGAGATGTCCCGGGACGAGGAGGGGGCGAAGATCGATCCCTCGAACGCAGACGGTCTCTACAAGGGCCCGTCCCGAGGTCACGTCCAGACCCGCTATGCACAGCTCATCGGCATGCCCCGGGAGTACGGGTACGGGGCCTCGATGGGGGCCTGGATCATCGACTACCTCACGAACTGGGCCGGCGAGTGGGGCTTCGTCCGGCACAGCGACATGCAGTACCGGGCCCCGGCCCTCTCGGGCGACGCCACCTTCCTCGATGGAGAGGTGCTCGCCCTCGACCACGGCGACCCCTCGGGCGGCCCGATCGCGACCATCGAGGTGGTGATGAAGAACCAGGACGACGTCGTGATGGCGAGTGGAATGGCGCAGGTCGAGCTCCCCAACCCGTAGCCGCCCGCAGCCGCCGACCGACGCACCTGCCGCGCACCGAGAGGCCTCCCCCCCATGGATCCCAGCGACCCGCGTCTCACTCTGGGACACTTCCTACAGGACGTCGCGGCGCGTCACGGCGACCGGATCGCCGTGGTCTTCGGGGATCGCCGTGCGACCTACGCGGAGATTGCGAGGGAGGCGAGGGCCCTGGCGCGGGGACTCCTCGGCGTCGGCGTGGCGAAGGGAGCCCGGGTCGCCGTCTGGATGGGCAATCGCCCCGAGTGGATCGTCTCGGCCTTCGCCGTCGGAATGGTCGGCGGCGTTCTCGTTCCCGTCAGCACCTTCGCCGGCGAGGCGGAGCTCGATCACATCCTTCGACACAGCGACGCCTCGCTCCTGCTGATGCAGCCCGCCCTCGAGCGCCATCGACTCCTGGAAACGCTCCTGGCCGTGCATCCGGAGATCGAGGCCGCCCGGTCCGGCGCGCTACGAAGCGTCGGGGCGCCCCACCTGCGCCGCGTCGTCTGCTCCAGGATCGACGCGCCGCGGGGCGCCGTCGAAGGGCAGGGGACGCTCCTCGAGGCCGGCCGCGGCGTCAGCGACGCCCTGCTCGACGCGGTCATCGATCAGACCCACCCCTCCGACGACGCGGTGATCGTGTACACCTCGGGCACCACGGCCCTCCCGAAGGGCGTGCTGCACACCCAGCGCGCGCCGGTCCTCCAGGCCTGGCGCTTCGCCGAGATGTTGCGTTTGGGTCCCGAGGACCGGGTCTACACGACCTACCCCTTCTTCTGGACCGCCGGCGTCGCGATGTCGATCGGGGGGACCTTCGCCGCCGGGGGTCGCCTTCTGCTCCAGGAGATATTCGAGCCCGGGGCAGCCCTCGACATGATCGAGAACGAGGGCGCCACCGCCGTCCACGCCTGGCCTCATCAGCAGGCGGCCCTCGGCGAGCATCCGAGCGCGGCCTCGCGCAGCTTCCCGTCGCTCCGGAAGGTCGACTCCTCGTCGCCCCTGGCGAAGCTCGCGGGGCTCGAGCGGGACGAGTACGGCGCCGGCGCCTCCTACGGCCTCTCCGAGACCTTCACCATCGCGAGCGCGCTTCCCGCCGACGCGCCCGCGTCGGAGCGCCGCAGCTGCAATGGGCGTCCGCTCCCGGGCAACGTCCTGCGCATCGTCGATCCGGAGAGCGGCCGCGTCCTCGGCCCGAGCGAGGAGGGGGAGATCGCACTCAAGGGCCCGACGCTGATGCGCGGCTACTACAAGGTGCCGACCGAGCGCGTGTTCGACGCGGATGGATTCTTTCGCAGTCAGGACGGCGGCTCCCTCGATTCCGAGGGGCGCCTGCACTGGACCGGTCGGCTGTCGAACCTGATCAAGACGGGCGGCGCGAACGTCTCCCCGGTGGAGATCCAGGAGCTCCTGGAGGGGCATCCGCAGCTGAAGCTCGGAGTCCCGGTCGGCGTCGGCCATCCCACCCTGGGAGAGGTCCTCGTACTGTGCGCCGTTCCCCTCGAGGGCGAAGCGCCGGACGAAGCCTCCCTGCGGACCTGGCTCCGGGAGCGCCTCGCTACCTACAAGGTGCCGAGGCGGGTGCTCTTCTTCGGTCCGGACGAGCTGGCCTACACCGCCAACCAGAAGGTCCGGACCGAGCCGCTGCGCGAAGCGGCGCTGCGCCGGCTCGAAGAGGAGGGGGCGGAGATCGAGGGTCATCGCTACGAGACCGGAGCCTGATCGACGCTGTCGCGACGGGTGTTCGCTAGCCTCGAAAAGAGTCCTTCGATGCACCACCCCACGATCGAACGCATCCGGCCCCTGCTGCTCGCCGCCCTGGCGCTCGCCCTGATCGCACCCGCGGCCTCGATGGCTCGGGCGGAGGCGCGTCGGCTTCCCCAGGCGGCCCGGGTCCAGACCTTTACTCCCCAGGCGGTGCTGGAGATGCTCCTCGAGGGCGACGGCCCGATGATCATCGACTGTCGCAATGCCAGTCAGTACCTGGCGGGTCACATCCCCGGCGCGATCAACATCCACCACAAGGAGACCTGGGGGCGACTGAAGCAGCTGCGGCGATACGACCGGGACCGCGGGATGATCTACTACGATCGCAAGGGTGTGCAGTCGGGGGTTGCGACCCGGGCCCTGATGCTGGAGAACTTTCGCCGGGTCGGCGTGATGACCGGGCACTTCGAGGAGTGGCAGCGACTCGGCTATCCGGTGGCGCGAGGGATGCCGAAGCCGTGAGGCGAATCTGCATGGGACTCGCGCTCTGCGCCGCGAGTCTGCTCCTCTCCGACGCGGCGGGTGCCCACCGCCTCGCCCCGGCTCTGCTCGGGCTCGAGGAGACGCCCGCAGGAGAGGTCGAGGTCGTCTGGAAGCTGCCGATCCGTCAGCCCGTGGGCAGTGATTTCCGCCCGGAGCTGCCCGCGCACTGCGTCGGGATCGGGACCGGCGAGGCGACGCGCGACGCCACGAGCGTGACCCTGCGCTCTCGCGTGGATTGTGGGGAGACGGGGCTGGTCGGCGCGAGGGTCGCGGTTCGCGGCCTCGCCGAGGGGGGATCGAACGCGCTGCTGCGCGTCGTCCTGCGGGACGGGCGGCGCATGCAGGCGGTCCTCCACGCGGGCGAGCCCGCCTTCGTCGTTCCGGAGCGGCAGAGCGCCTGGTCCGTCGCCGGGGACTACGCGACGCTCGGATTCGAGCACATCCTCTCGGGCCTCGACCATCTCGCCTTCGTACTCGGCCTGGTGCTGCTCGTGAGCGGGCGACGCCTGCTGCTCTACACGGTGACTGCGTTCACCTTGGGCCACAGCGTTACGCTCTCGCTGGCGACCCTGGGCTTCGTTCGCTTTCCCTCCGCGCTCGTCGAGATCGTCATCGCGGGGACGATCCTGGCGCTGGCCCTCGAGCTCGCGCGCCCGCCCCCGGACCCCCCGTCGTGGATGCGGCGGGCGCCCTGGCTGATGGCCTTCGCCTTCGGTCTGCTCCACGGCCTGGGCTTCGCCGGCGCTCTGGCCGAGGTCGGACTCCCGGAGGAGGAGATCCCCCTGGCACTGCTGACCTTCAACCTCGGGATCGAGCTCGGTCAGCTCGTCTTCGTCGCCGTCGTTCTCGCGCTGGGCTGGGCGATTCGTGCTACTTCGCTTCGGCTGCCCGGCTGGGCGCTGGCCGCGCCCGCCTACGCGCTGGGCGGGCTGGCGGTCTTCTGGTGCCTGGACCGCGCCATCGAGCTGCTGGCCGGTCCCGCCTGAGCGCCGCGGAGTCCCGCCTCAGTCTGCGTAGCCGAGGGCGCGCAGGCGCTCGTGCAGGTCTTCTTCGTCGATGCCCTCGGGCGTGGCGTCGGGCCGTCGCGACGGCTTCGGCGTCGACGCCAGGTAGGCATCGAGTCGGGCGCCCAGGCGGGCGAGGTCGTCGGGTCGGTCGCGGGAGAGGTCGCGCTCCTCTCCCGGGTCGTCTTCGGGTCGGACGAGGCGTCGCGTCGATCCGTCGGCGGAGCGGACGAGCTTCAGGGCTCCATCGCGGACGCTGTAGCGGGGGACGGCGCACGGGCCCCCGCGGCAGCCCGGGGGCGGGCCTCGCATCTCGGCGAAGGCGGGTCGCGGCTCGAGCTCGGCTGCGCGTCCGTCGAGCAGAGCGGCGAGGCTGCGCCCGTCGAGACCATCGGGCACGGGAACCTCCGCCCGCTCGAGGATCGTGGGCATGACGTCGACGAGCTGCACCACGGCCTCGCTGGATCCCGGCTCGATCCGCCCTGGCCAGAAGAAGGCCAGGGGCACGTGCAGGACTGCATCGTGGAGACTCGATCCGTGGCCCATCGCCCCGAGCTCGCCGAACTGGTCACCGTGGTCCGAGGTCAGGACCACCAGAGTCCGTTCCTGGAGCCCCGAGGCCTCGAGCCGCGCAAAGAAGCGGCCGAGCACACGATCGAGGTGCTGGATCTCGCCGAAGTGGAGGGCCTTCAGGCGCGCGGCGTCGCGCTGCGTGATCGGCCGGTCGCCCTGATTGCTGCGCCGCACCATCAGGCTCGTCTCGTGGCGCGGAAACTCGCGGTCGTCGCCGGGTGTGAGTGAGTTGGCGAGCGCCCGGGCCCCGTCATCGGGCACGAGGTAGGGCTCGTGGACCTGGTAGGTGTGGAGGAAGAGGAAGAAGGGTCCGCGCCCTCCGGAGGTCTCGAGCCAGGTCAGGGCCCGGTCGAAGGTCCGTTCGGCGTTGCCGTACATCGCCTCGCCGCCGTGGGTCGGCCCGTCGTCGTAGGCGTCGAAGCCAACGGAGAAGCCGTAGGCCGAGCCCACATAGACGTCCTCGGTGAAGGCCCGGGTCCGATAGCCGGCCGCGGCGAGACGTCCGACCAGGGAGGAGAGTGCGCTCCAATCGGAGGATGCGCGGGTGTAGCGGCCGTGGTGTATCGGGTAGAGACCGGAGAAGAGCGAGCTGTGGGAGACCACCGTGTTGCCGTACTGGGCGAAGGCGCGTCGGAAGACGAAGGAGCGCGAGAGGAGCGCATCCAGATTCGGGCTGATGGGTGCAGGATTTCCGAGGAGGCCCAGGTAGCCCGCGGACAGGGTGTCGAGAGAGATCAGGATCACGCTCGGGCGCGCGCTGGCGGGATCCGGGGCGCTGAAGCGGATCGCACCCCAGGCAATGCGGGCGATGCGGGACCCGGGCGGCGACGTCGAGGTGAAGCGGAAGTCGCGGGCTCCCGGCGCCACGTCCGCGAGGGGGAGAGAGTAGTCGTGCCAGCCCGTCGCGTCGTCGGTCAGGGGCTCGGAGAAGATGGGCGTCCACTCGTCGCCCCGCCGCGCCATGACCTCGAAGGTCACGGGGTCTGGCGGGCCCGTCCCTCGCGGCGGCGTTTCGCCGCCCGACGGGGCCGGCTCCCGGGGAATGCCGAGGCTGAACTCGAGGCGCGTCGCGTCCTCCTCGAGGGCGACGCTGAAACCGACACCCGGCGGGACGCGCACCGCGCGGCGCGCGACATCGCCGAGACGCAGGGGTCGCGCCGGGAGCGGGGGCCGGGTTCGTACGAGGGGGGCTTCGCCCACCCGGGCGATCATCCGCTCGGGCCCGGTCTGCGGACCGCTCGGGCACGCGACCAGGGCGCTGGCGATCAGCAGCATCGTGAGCCCGCGAGCGCGCCGCGGGTCCAGCGCTCGGATCCGCTTCGCGTCGCTCGGTTCGTTGCGGGAGGGATGCGGGATCGACCCGGAGAACGTCGGTGAACCACGTCGAATGCGTGAACCCGACTCTCGCGAGTACACGCCTCCAGGCGGTGCGACCCTGTTGGCTGCCACAGAGCTCCTCTCGATGCCGCCGATGCTCCCCCTGCCCACGCGGAGCTCCGGCTCGCCCAGCTTGCCCATTCTATCGGGTCCGAGCCCACGTGCAGTTCCCGTCCACCCGAAGAGTGGGCCGGGCTCGGACGCTCGATCCGGCTCGGCCGAGCGCTCCCGAGGTCGATACACCTCCGGACCGACGCTCCGGCTTCGGAGGCGCTGTTACACCACGTTGGAGCCTTCTGATTTCGACGAGTGCGAGCCCGGCTCGGGCAAGGCGAGCTCCTCGCGAATCCCGCGCAACCGGGAGAGGAGGCCCGGCTGCCTGGTTGCGGATCCGCGGCTTCGCGATTCTTGAACCATGGCGAGATGCTCCTCGGTCTTCCGGAGCGTCTCGCTGGCCTTCGCGAACCCGTAGGTGCCTGCCGTGCCTGCGAGCCGGTGCGCGAGTCCCCGCGCGTCCTCGACATCGTGAGTGTTTCCCGTCGGCGAGAGCGCCCGATCGACGGCGCTCTCCAGCTCGCGGATCTGTTCACTCAGCCGGGTCCGATAGCTCTCTCGCATTACATCGAACTCACGGCGCCATTCCGAGTCCGACTCGAGGGTGCTCCGTTCTCTCTCGCTCCGATTGCTAGCCATCACGCAGGATCCTCTCGACCTCCAACGGGAGCGCCATCGCATCGAAGGGCTTCCGAATGACTCCGAGCGCGCCGATCTCGAGGTACGACTCGATCTCGTGTGGCTGAACCCGGGCCGTCAGGAAGATCACGGGAATCGCCGCCGTCGCGGGGTCCTCTCGCAGTCGGGCGATCGTGGCCGGGCCGTCGAGAACGGGCATCATGGCATCGAGCAGGATGAGATCCGGTCGTTCACGTTGCGCCAGATCGAGGGCCTCCATACCCGTGCCTGCCGTCACTACTCTCCAGTTGCCGATTCGCGACGCGCTGAGCGCCGCGATGAGCAGGATGTCCTCGTCGTCGTCGACGATCATCACCGTTCTCGGTTTCATCCGACCAGGTCCTCCAGCTCGGCTCGATACTCGGGGAGGCTGAAGTAGAACGTGCTCCCTTCCCCAGGAGTCGATTCGAAGTCGATCGTGCCGCGATGATGCTCGACGATCGCCCGTGCGATGCTCAGCCCGAGCCCGGTGCCGGTCCTCTTTGGGGTGTCGCCGGCTTCGCGCGGCGTGAACCGCTCGAAGATCCTGTCCTGGAGCTCTTGCGGAATCCCGCAACCCCGATCCGTGACTGTCACGCGAAGAAATGTGCCCCGTCTCTCGATGCCAACGCGTACTTCTCCCGCGTGGTGTGAGTACTTCGCTGCGTTCGAGAGCAGGTTCTCCATGACCTGGATCAGGCGATCCCCGTCCCCGCATACGACTCCGCCAGGCGCCGAATTCTCCAGGGAGAAGTGGACGCCGAGCTCGCTACCGTATGGCTTCATCGCCTCGATCGAGCGTTCGGCTACCGACTCCAGCTCGAGCGGTCCGAGTCGCAGCAGCATGCGCCCCGCCTCGATTCTTTCGATGTCCAGCACGTCATCGATCAGACGGGAGAGCCGCTCGCAGTTCGTTCGCGCCGTCTTCACGAGCGCCAGTGCCTCGGGCGAGACGTCTCCGACCACGCCTGCCGCCATCAGATCGAGGGCTCCGCGAATCGACGTGAGCGGCGTCCGCAGCTCGTGACTCACCGATGCGATGAATTCCTCCCTGAGCCGCAGGTTCCTCTTGCTCTTCGTGACATCCCTGAAATGCCAGACGCGACCGAGCAGGCCGACCTCATCGTCGATGATGGGAGCCGTGTATCGCTCGAGAATGCGGCCGTCCGAGAGCGTCAGCTCGTCGCGCCGCTCCGCGTCGTCGGCGACCGTCGCCCGGCTCTGGAAGTCCTCGGCCGACTCCGAGCTGGAACTGGCCATCGCGTCAAGGGCGTCGCGGTAGCTGAGCCCGCCACCCACTGGGGGCTGGATGTCCCAGAGCTCTCCAAAGCGGCGATTCATGAAGAGGATCCTACCGTCCACCGAGACGCTCAGGATGCCGTCGATGGAAGCCTCTCCCTGGCTCGATAGGAGGTTCTTCTTCAGGGTCAGCTGATGGCGCTCCTCGTAGAGACTCGCCGACTGCTCGATGACGGTACGCTCATAGACCTCGAGCAACTGCTCCAACGTCGCGATCCGCGCCAGCCGGCCCCGGTCTACATGTTCTTCCCACTGGCTCATTGCGCGTCTAGACCCTCGCGTTGGGGGGCTTCCGCCGATACTCCGAGGAGCGCAATCTTGACATTGAGGGCGAGCGTTCGGAAGAGCGAGGCTACTTCGCGAGTGATCGGAGCTCTGGAGAAGAGGATCACGACGAAGATCTCCTCACTCGGGAGCATGCCGCCGAATCCCAACACCGATTCGATTCCGAAGGCTTCGACGAAATCCTTCTGGTCTGGGATGCAGTCGCTTCCGAGAGCTTCGGGAACGAAGAAGACATTGAACGAATCGGGAGCGGGCTTCTCGATGAGCTCGGGTGCCTCGCTCAGAAAGGCGTCCACCCGCACGCCGAGCTGGTCCAGGAGGCGCGCGATCATTGGCGCGCCGTTCACCATCTCGTTGCTGGCCAGTGGGATGGTGCGATGTCGCACGGAGAGAGATCGGTCGTTCCAGCAGGGCCGGTCGCCGCTCGTTGCCATGAGCGTCAGACACCTCATCTCATTTCGCACGGTCTCTCTCTCTCCAAGCAGCCGCCGAGCGAACGATTGGAGCTCCGGATCGAGGGCCTCGTAGGGCATCGTCATGAAGAAGCGGACGAGCGGACACTCGCGCTGCCCGGTCTCGCGATCGATGAGCTCGCCCCGAATCGCGTCGACGACGCGCTGCGCCACCTCGTCGATGCTCGTTGTTCGTTCTCCCATCTGGCGCAGCATGGCGCCGAGCTCGGTCATCTCGGCGAGCGTGAAGTGTGCGAGGCTGGACATCGAGCTCCCGTCTAGGTGGCGGTTTCTCCCGCCTCCTGGCAAAGCTGCGCGAGTAGTGGACCGAATTCCCTTCGGTTCCGGTCGTTGAGGGCCACGATGGACCGATGTGCTTCGAGAACGATCTCGGCGTTGGGAGGGCCCTTCGTCCCGCCGTGGAAGACGGGTGACATGTCGGTGGGCAGGGGAAGGAGGCACGGCAGCACATGGTCGAGGACCGCTTTCATTCCCAGCTCGTCGAACAGGGCTTCGATGGAGGGAGATACGTTCTGCATTCGGAACTCGATGTCCTTCTCGTCGGCGAGCTCGCAGAGTCGGTGGATGGTTCCGAGCGCCGTGCTGTCGAGATTCTCGCAAAGGCAGAGGTCGATCATGACGCCCGTTTCGTCCTCCAATGCGGCGCTGCATTCCGTATAGATGGTTGGAGCCGTGCGCCAGTCGGCGGTGCCCTGGATCGAAAGGCTCATACGCCCCGCGTGCGTCGCGGCGAATGTCGCGGCTTGCCGCGACGGGCGGCTCGGAGGCTCCAGGGGAAGGGCCGAACCATTGTCCAGCCGAGACGTGCCCGGAACCGCCCTGAGCATGAGCGCCGTGACGTCGTCGCTCGACGCTACGGGCCGAGCGGCCAGGTCGAAGAGCGGCTCGATGCTCGGAGTCGGACTCTCCCCCCGTCTCTCGAGGAAGGCGG
>CALDCK010000443.1 GCA_937937315.1 uncultured bacterium | reverse complement strand
CGCCTCTCTGAGGAGACGCGAGAAGAGGCCCAGACGAAGCGCGGCAATCGGATCGATCCGAGCGATCGCCTCGCATGCCGCACCCGCGTCGAGCAGGGCGAAATCGCGGTGACGGCATCCTACTGGTGAGTCCCCCGGCCGGGCGCCGCGCCTATCTGATCGTCGATCACGGAAGTCGCCGCGAAGAGGCGAACGCGCAGCTCGAGCGCGTCGCCGAGGTGCTGCGCAAGCGCGTCTCCGACCCGGTTCTCACCGCTCACCTCGAGATCGCGCCCCCCGACCTGGGCTCGGGGATCGACGCCTGCGTCGAAACCGGGGCGGAGGAGATCGTCGTGCTGCCCTACTTCCTCGCACCGGGGCGCCACTCCCTTCAAGACATCCCGGCGCAGGCACGAGCCGCCGCCGCCCGCCACCCGGGCGTCGAGATCTGCGTCGCGGAGCCCCTCGGCCCGCACGAGAAGCTGGTCGACGTGCTGCTCGAGCGCGCCGCGCACGTCCTGCGCGACGGCTGACCGCCCTTCGTGGAACGACCGCGTCTGCTCTTCGTCTCCCTGGTCTGGTTCTTCTCCCTGGGCGGCCTCGGGCTATTCTTCCCCTTCTACAGCCTCTACCTGCGCGAGAACCTGGGACTCTCCGGGACCGAGGTCGGGTGGGTGCTCGCCTGTCTGCCGATGGTCGGCCTGGTCGTGCAACCGGCCTGGGGTCAGCTCGGCGACCGCACGGGCTCGCGCGCCCGTCTGCTCGTCTGGATCGGACTCGGCGCCGGCGCGGGCTACGCGGCGCTCGCCCTGGGCCAGACCTTCGCGGCCATGGCACTGCTCACCGCGATCATGGCCTGCTTCTCGACGGCGCTGATCCCCAGCACGATGGCGGTCACCCTCGCCGTGACCCGCGATCGCGGCGCCCACGCCTTCGGATTCGCACGCACCTGGGGAACCGTGGGCTTCCTGATCGCGGTGGTCGCGTTCCCTCCCCTCCTCGACTGGATCGCGCCCCGGCTGGGAGTCGCGAGTCGACCCGGCGTCTCGGAGCCGGCGCTCGCCCTGATGTTCCCCCTCACCGGAATCCTCGTCGCGGCCTCGGGAATCGCAGCCCTGGCGCTGCCGCGCACGGGCCAGATCGCGGTGCGGGCAGATCGCGGCGACTGGCGTCGCCTGATCGGCCACGCGCCCTATCTGCGACTGCTCGTCTTCGCCTTCCTCGCCTACCTCGTGCTCCAGGGTCCGATGGGGCTCTTCCCGATCTACATCCGCGCCCACGGCGGCTCGATCGACACGGTGAGCCGCCTCTGGATCCCGATGTTGCTGGTCGAGATCCCCCTGATCGCGCTCTCCGGAGCCAGTCTGAGTCGCGTCGGCGCCCGCGGACTGCTCGGAATCGGCGTCGTCGCCGGGGGTATCCGCTGGACCGTATGCGGCTTCTATCCGGAATCGCCGCTCATCGCACCCCTCCAGGCGCTCCACGGCGTAACCGTGGCGGGACTCGTAATCGGCGCGCCCCTCTACGTCGAGGCGGCAGTGCCGGAGCGGCTGCGTTCGACGGGCCAGGGAGTGCTCGCGATGATCGGCGTGAGCCTCGGCGGGATGGCGTCGAACGTCGCCAGCGGCTGGCTCCTCGAGCACCATGGCCCCGACGCCCCCTACGCGGTCGCCGGCATCGGCGCCCTGGCCCTCGCCGCGCTGCTGCCCGTCCTGCTTCCACGCCCGAGCCTGCCGGAAGGAGAGCCCGAGGGCTAGCGCGCCGGCGGAGGTGCTGGGGTCGCGTCGGCGTCGGCGGCCCAGTCGCGCCGGCGGGCCTCGATCTCTCTCGCGCGCCCCTCCCGACCCCGGCTGCGTTCACTCGCGATCGCCCGGTCCGCGGCCGCGACAGCCGCGTGCTCGTGGAAGCTCGCCCTCGGGTCAGCGCGACGACGCAACTCTTCGGCGGCGCGCGCGTGGAGGTCCGCGATCGCCTCGTCCCCCAGCTCGGCGTCGGCGAGGTGGACGAAGGCCTCCTCGTAGCGTCCCTGAAGGTAGAGCGCGCGCCCCAGTCGGGCGTGGAGCCCGGGCGCATCCGGTGTCACGGCGAGGGCAGCTCGGACCAGCACGATCGCCGAGGGGTAGCGACGCGCACGCAGCTCGCCTTCGGCCTGCTGAACGAGAAGCCCCACGACCCGCCGCTTCGACTCGGCGCCCTCGGCCCTCACACCGAAGGCCGTCGCAAGATCCGCCACGCCGGCTTCGGCGTCGCCTCGCCGCAGCCGCGCGATGCCGAGGTTGCCGCGCACGGTCCGATCGCTGGGATCCGCGCGCAGCGCGTGCTCGAAGAGCGTCACCCCGTCGCGCCACTTCGCGACCTCCACCCGCGCCGCCGCCACCATCGCGACGCAGGCGCCGAGGGCGACCATGACCAGTGCGGACCGGACGATGCGAGCGCCGCTGTCCAGGGCGAGAGCGTGCGCCCCCCAGGCGACGGCGATCCCGATCCCGACCAGGGGCAGGTAGGCGTAACGGTCCGCCATCGCCTGGTGCCCCACCTGCACGAGCCCGATCACCGGTACCAGGGTGCCCAGGTACCAGAGCCAGCCGACCGTGAGGTAGGGCGCGCGCCGCGCGGTCCACAGCGCCGCAGCGGTGAGGCCGAGGAGCAACGCGGCGGCCAGGGCGCCGGGCCCCAGATCTTCGCGGAACGTGTAGAAGATGCGAAGATCCGACGGCCAGAACGCATTCCCCAGATAGGCGACGTAGGAGATGCTGGCGTTCGCCGCGCGGTTGACGAGGGGGACGACCTCGAGGGACCGCATCGCGCCGTCCGCCTGCTGCGCGCGGTAGGCCACCCAGGTCGCGACGGCGGCGAGTCCGGCCAGGGGGAGCTTCTCGAGCAGCGCGCGTCGCAGAGCCGTCGCCTCGATGCGGGCGCCCCCGGCGCCGAGCCTCGAGAGCGGCCAGTAGTCGAGCAGCAGCAGCACCGCCGGCAGGGTCACGGCCATCGGCTTCGCCAGCAGCGCCAGTACGAAGCTCGCGACCACGCCCAGATAGCGCAGCGGAGTCGGCCGGCGCGCGTAGGCCACCCAGAGCAGCAGCGTCGCGTTCCAGAAGAGGGCGCAGACCACGTCCTTGCGCTCCGACGCCCAGGCCACGGACTCGGCGTGGATCGGGTGAAGCGCGAAGACCGCGGCGACGAAGGCGCTGCGGCCCGGCGCGCCGGTCGCCCAGGCCAGGGCGAAGAAGAGCAGCAGGCCGGCGAGGGTGTGGTACGCGGCGTTCGCGAGGAGCACCGCTGCCGGCGACAGTCCCCAGAGCTCCGCGTCGAGCAGGTAGGAGAGCCAGGTGAGCGGAATGTGCAGACCGTCGCCGTCGTCCTCGGCCGCGAAGGCCCAGGCGAGGCCCTCGGAAGAGAGTCCCAGGGCCAGGTCCGGATTCTCCACCACGTACAGGTCGTCGTCGTAGTTCAGATACTCGTGGTCGCGCACCTGGGCGTAGATGAAGAGCGTCGCGACGCACAGCGCCATCGCAAAGCCGGCGCAGAGCCACGGGCTCGAGGCCCCATCTTCCGCAGGCGCCACCGGCTCAGCGCCTCGCTGTCCGACTGCGGCGCGCGCTCGCCCGGATGTAGCGGCGGGAGACGGGAGAGATGTCCTCCGGAGGAACGATGCATTCGACGATTGCGAAGCCCTTCACCTCGTGGGCGGCCCGCAGCGCGGCACCCAGCTCTTCGTGGGAGGTGACGCGGAAGCCGGCGCCGCCCCAGGACCGGGCGAGCTCCGCGTAGGGCCAGGGAGGGATCTCGAGCAGATCCTTGCGGGGCGTGACGGGTCGGAAGATCCCCCAGCCTCCGTTGTTCACCAGCACGACGATGGGCGACAGCCCCCGGGCCGGGGCGAAGGAGATCTCCGGCCCGGTCATCTGGAAGCCGCCGTCGCCGCAGATCACCAGAGGGCGGCGCCCGGTCCCGATCTGGGCGCCCATGGCGGCCGGCACGGCAAAGCCCATCGAGGCGTAGTAGCCCTGGGCGAAGTAGATCCCGCCTCCGTGCTGGCGCACCTCGAGGCCACCGAAGAGCATGTCGCCGGACTCGGCGAAGACGTCGTAGCCGCGGTGCTCTGCCAGGAACTCGTTCACCCCGACCAGGAGGTCGTTGATGGAGATCGCGTCGGTCCGCCGCCCCCGCGGCGCGGAGCGAAGCACGGGCTTCAGGTTGTCGTGATATCGCACGGACTCGCGAAACCGCGGCAGCCGTGACTTCGCGAGCCCGTGCACGAAGTCCCGCAGCATGACGTCGGTATAGGTATGGAAGGACACGTTCACCCGCTGGGAGGTCGCCCAGACCGAACGCTCCCGCAGGACCTGGGGCCGGGCAGCGCCCAGATTCATGTCCGTGAGCTGGGTCCCCATCGCCAGCACCAGATCCGCATCTCGCACCCGCTTCTGGATCGCCGGCGGACTGAAGGGGCCGATGTGGATGCCCATGTGCTGGGGGTGATCCATCGGGAAGACCCCCTTTGCGAGCACGGTCGTGACCACGGGAACGCCGAGCTTCTCGGCGAGCCGCAGGAACCCCTTCTCCGCCTTCTCGCGGTGGAGCTCGACTCCACCGATCAGCACCGGACGCTTGGCCGCGCGCAGCCTCTCCAGGGTATCCGTCAGCGCCTCGTCGAGCTTCCTCCTGTCGGACTCGGGCCGCGGGAACGTTCCGTTCCAGTCGATCACGTGACGGGGCACCGGGATCTTCACGTCGACCAGATCGCGGTGGATCTCGATGTAGCCGGGCCGATGCTCCGTCGCGATCGCCTCCATCACCTCGTGCACCTCCTGCGCGGCCAGCTCCGGGTGCTTCAGGATGCGTGCATCGCAGGTGACCTCGCGGAAGATCCGCCACTGGCCGTCGACGCCCTTCACCTGGTGATGCACTCCGGAGAGCGCCTGCTCGGCCTCGCCAGGGCCGCCCGAGACCACGAGAAGGGGAACTTGCTCGGCGTAGGCCGCGGCCACCGGGTTCACGACGTTGTGACCGCCCGCGCCATAGGTCACACAGACCACGCCGACGCGGCGGGTGCTGCGCGCGTAGCCGTCCGCCGCGAAGCCGACGGCCGGCTCGTGGGCGAAGGTCACGATCTGGAGATCGCGGGCGCGGCCGAAGCGGTGGAAGAGGCCGAGCACGAGATCCCCCGGCAGCCCGAAGATGTGCTCGACCGAGGCCCGCCTCAGGTAGGCGACGAGGAAGTCACCGAGGGCCATCCGCGGGCGCATTGCCGAGCGCCCCGTCTGCGCCTTGTCAGTCCGCGACATCCCGCCTCCTTTCGCCGCCAACCCGGCACGGGCGTCAGTCGGGCCCGCCCCCGCCCGAACGCCGCAAATCGAAGAGAAGGAGCGCGGCCACCACCAGGGCGTGGTCCACGACCCCCTCGAGCACGAGCTGGCGCAACGCATCGGGTCGCACGAGCTCCACCACCGTCTCCTCGGTCTCGCCCGGCGCCACCTCGGCGACGGGAATCGCGTCGGTCGCGAGGAAGGCGTGGAGGCGGTTGCCGAAGAGCGCCGGATTGGGATTGACGCTGCCCAGGGGCTGCACCGAGCCCGCGCGATAGCCGGTCTCCTCCAACAGCTCCCGCGCCGCCGCCTGGTCGGGACGCTCTCCCGGATCCACGATGCCGCCGGGCGTCTCCAGCGTGACCACTCCCGCACCGTGGCGGAACTGGCGCACCATCACGACCTCGCCTTCGGAGGTCAGGGGGATCACGTTCACCCAGTCCGAGGCGCCGATGCCGAAGAACTCGTGCGACCGACCCGTTCGCGGCGAGCGCGCGAGAATGCGCTGAACGTCGAAGACCCGGCAGCTCTGGATGCGCTCCCGCTCGATCGTCGTCCAGGGACGCGGTCGCATGATCGCGGGCGAGCCTAGCAGGATGGTGACGGATCCTCCCCTGGATCCGAGGCGTGGCGGCGCCGGAGGCCCGACCCCATGCCTTGAGCTCTCCCGAATTGCCTCGCCGCCGCGCGCGCGGCATGCTGCGGCCGCGCCTTCTCTCCCCTCCCCGGAGACCGCCGATCGCCAGCGACATCCTCTCGCAGCCGCGAGCCCGCTCCACCGGCCATCTATCGATGGTTGCGATCGCGATCGCCTGTGGCCTCGCCGGTGCCCTCGGCGCCGTCGTCTTCCGCTTCATGATCCGGCTCGTCCAGGCCACGCTCTTCGAGGGAGCGGCCGGAATCGAGGCCCTCTTCGAGGAGGGGATGCTCGCCGAGGCCCAGGATCCCCTGGCCGCAGCGGAGGCTCTCGCCTGGTATTGGCGCCTCACCATCCCCGCCATCGGCGGCCTGATCGTCGGGCCGCTGATCTACTTCTTCGCCCGGGAGGCCAAGGGCCACGGCGTCCCCGAGGTGATGGCGGCCGTGGCGCTCCGGGGCGGCGTGATCCGCAAGCGCGTCGTCAGCGTGAAGGCCCTCGCCTCCGCGATCTCGATCGGCAGCGGCGGCTCCGTCGGCCGGGAGGGCCCCATCGTCCAGATCGGCTCGGCGCTGGGCTCGACGCTGGGTCAGGCGCTGCGGCTGCCCACCGCCCAGCTGCGCACCGTGGTGGGCTGCGGCGCCGCAGCGGGCGTGTCGGCCACGTTCAACGCACCGATCGCCGGGGCGCTCTTCGCCGCCGAGGTCGTGGTCGGCAACTTCGCCCTCGCCCAGCTCTCGCCGATCGTGATCTCCTCGGTGGTGGCGACGGTGGTCTCGCGCTTCTTCCTGGGCAATCACCCGGCCTTTCCCGTACCCGCCTATTCCCTGGTGAGCCCCTTCGAGCTCTTCCCCTACATGGTGGTGGGCGTCTTCGCCGGACTCGTCGCCCTCGCCTTCATGTTGTCCCTCTACGCCACCGAGGACTTGTTCGACCGCACGCCGATCCCGGAGTGGGGACGCGCCTGCGTCGGCGGTCTGCTCGTCGGCTTCATCGGGATCTGGCTGCCCAACGTCTTCGGCGTGGGCTACAGCACCATCGCCTCGGCCCTGGACAGCCAGCTCCCGGCGGCGCTCCTGGGTGCGCTGGTGATCGCGAAGATCGTCGCGACTTCGATCACGATCGGCTCCGGCGGATCCGGTGGGGTATTCGCTCCATCCCTCTTCCTCGGTGCGACGACCGGCGGCTTCTTCGGAACCATCGTCCACGGCTGGTTTCCCGAGGCCACCGCCTCCTCCGGCGCCTACGCCCTGGTGACCATGGGGGCCGTCGTCGCCGCGGCGACCCACGCGCCCATCACCGCCATCATCATGATCTTCGAGCTCACCCAGTCGATCTCGATCATCCCGCCGCTGATGGCGGCGTGCGTCGTCAGCACCCTGGTCACGACCTACCTGCAGCGCGATTCGATCTACACGATGAAGCTGCGGCGGAGAGGCATCGACCTCGATCAGGAGGAGCCCCGCGACGTCCTGCGGAGTCTTCGCGTGGCGGAGATCGTCGATCGCGAGCCCGAGGTGCTCCGCACCTCCGCCAACTTCCAGGAGGTGCTGAACCGGATCCTTGCCAGCGAGCACACCGAGTTCTTCGTGATCGACGAGCGCGGCGACCTTCGGGGCACGATCTTCCTGCGCGAGCTCACCCGAATGCTCGTCGAGCAGGAGGCCCTGATGCCCCTGGTGGTCGCGGGAGACCTGGCCGAGTCCGAGCAGCCGACGGTCACCGAAGAGACCGACCTCGGCGTAGTGATCCGCCTCTTCAGCCACGGAACCCACGAGGAGCTCGCCGTCGTCGACGAGGACGAACCAGCGCGTATCGTCGGGAGCGTCCACAAGCGCGACGTGATCCACGCCTACAACCAGGAGGTGCTGCGGCGGGACCTGGCCGGGTCCGTTTCGAGCACCGTGCTGGTGGCGAGCAAGGGGCAGCAGGTCGAGCTCGGCGGCGGCTACGTGCTCAAGGAGATCCTGCCGCCGCCGCGCTTCTTCGGAAGGACGATTCGCGAGCTCGACATCGGCGCGGAGACCGGCGTCCACATCGTGCTCCTCCACAAGCGCGACGCCAACGACGGCCGACCCGCGATTCGCGTGCCGACCGCCGACGACACGATCGACGAGGGCGACCGGCTGGTCGTCTCGGGCACGAAGGCAGCCGTCGAGGGGCTCGACGTGATCTGATCTTCGCTCGGGCCTCGCGAGCGTTCCCCTCGCGAGACCTCGCGGCGCGCAGGGGGCGAGCTACAGCACTTCGTCCAGCACGAGCTCGACGCCCGTAGCGCCCGCGGAGACAGGACTCTCGACCCCACCCTGGAGATCGCCCGGGGTGCGGCTCGCGGCGTCGCCGTCGGAGTCGACGCGCGCGGTGAGCTGGAAGGGGCCATTGAAGGGCATGGCCTGGATCATGCGGTCGTCCGGACCGAGCTCGAAGTCGAGTGGGAAGCGAGGGGCCCCGATGCGTTTCACGGCGGTCGGGGGGCCGCCGGTTCCGGTTCGGGCCACGATGAAGAGCACGGCGCCCGGCGGCACCGGCGCACCCAGGTCCGGCGCGAGGCGGATCGTGCCGGAGATCGGCGGCCCCGGCGCCGGGGCCTGGCCCTGGGCGGCGGTCGCCCCCATCGGCGGTGCCCCCCGGCCGCCTGGGGCCGGAGGCAGCTCGGGCTGCGCCCGAGCGGCGCGCTCCGCGCCTTCGGGGAAGATCCTGCCCAGGTCCGGGCGCGAGGGCTCCTCGTCGGGATCGTAAGCCTCGACGTTGCGATCGCAGCCCGTCGAGAGAGTTGCCACGAGTGCCGCGAGAGCGATGAAACGTTGCATCGCGCGGACTCTAGGAGCGAACCCCTCGGGTGATCAAGGGGCACAGGCCCAGGCCCCGGAGGGATCCGGCTCGAGGGCACCGGTTCCCTCATTGTGACGCCCGGAGCCAGGTGATAGGTTGGCGCCAAATAGCGGAGCCTGGGGGTGGCACCACCGGACGGGTCGTCCGGCCCTGGAGCCTGAGATCAGACCCTTCGAACCTGAGCTCGTTCCTACGAGCGCAGGAAAGGCTCTCGCCGAGACCCCTCGGCACTCCGCCCAGTGCGCCCGGCGCCTAGAACGCGCCCAGCAGGAGCGTCGAAGATGAGCCAGTCCTCTCCCCCCCGGTCCTCGCACCCGCTGCCCTCCCAGGGCGCCGATCCCTCGAGCGGAGGCGCCGGCACCACTCCCGGGAGCTTCGCCAACCCGGCGGTGCGGGGCGGGCCCCTGACGTTCAGCTCGCCGGACACGCCCGGCATGCCGCCGGCCTCCGCCCACACGGCCTGGGACTTCATGCCTCCGGACTGGCGCCGTACCGACGACGGCTGGCAGGCACCCGAGGGCTTCGAGCCGGTGACGCAGCTCGAGCACGCGCGGCTGGGGATCATCACGCCGCAGATGCGGCGCGTCGCCGAGCGCGAGCCCCACCTCGATGCGGAGCAGGTGCGCGACGAGGTCGCGGCCGGGCGCATGGTGATCCCGGCGAATCGCGTCCATCTCGAGCACGACCTCGATCCGATGGCGATCGGCCGGGCCAGCCTGACGAAGATCAACGCGAACATGGGCGCCTCGCCGGTCTCCAGCGACACGGAAGAAGAGGTGGAGAAGCTCCGTTGGGCAGAGCACTGGGGTGCCGACACCGTGATGGACCTCTCCACCGGCGGCGACCTCGACCGCACCCGCGAGGCCATCATCCGCCACTCCACGGTGCCGATTGGCACCGTGCCCATCTACTCGATGATCATCGACCGCCGCCTGGAGGACCTCGACGCCGCGGCGATCCTCGAGGGCCTGGAGCACCAGGCGGCCCAGGGTGTCGACTACTTCACGATCCACGCGGGAGTGCTGCGCGACCACCTCCCCCTCGTCCGCGACCGCCTGATCGGAATCGTGAGCCGCGGAGGGTCCCTGCTCGCGAAGTGGATGCTCCTACACGGGCGCGAGAACCCGATGTACGAGAGCTGGGACGACATCTGTCGGATCCTGCGCCGCTACGACGTGACCTTCTCCATCGGCGACGGACTGCGACCAGGCGGGCTCGCCGATGCGACGGACCGGGCGCAGCTCGCAGAGCTCGAGACGCTGGGAGAGCTGACCGAGCGCGCATGGCGCCACGGCTGCCAGGTGATGGTGGAAGGACCGGGACACGTGCCCTTCGATCAGATCGAGTTCAACATGAAGCTCCAGAGGAGGCTGTGTCACGGGGCGCCCTTCTACGTCCTGGGGCCCCTCGTCACCGACATCTTCCCGGGCTACGACCACATCACGAGCTGCGTGGGCGCCACCGCTGCCGGGTATCACGGCGCGGCGATGCTCTGCTACGTGACGCCGAAGGAGCACCTGGGGCTGCCGAAGCGGGACGACGTCAAGCAGGGCGTGATCGCCTACAAGATCGCAGCCCACGCCGCGGACGTCGCCCTCGGCATTCCGGGCTCCCGCGATCGGGACGACGAGCTGACGAGGGCTCGTGCCGCCCTCAACTGGGAGAAGCACTTCGAGCTCGCCTACGACTCGGACATCGCCCGGGCCTACCACGACGAGGATCTCGACGTGGACACGGACTTCTGCGCGATGTGCGGGCACGACTGGTGCTCCGTCCGCATCAGCAAGGAAATCGGCGAGTTCCTGAGCGGGAAGGACGAGCGCTACGCCTGGGATCTGCCGAAGGTGAGCGAAGGCCTCAGCGAGACCCAGCGCACGATCCTCGAGCAGCGGGGCATCCTGTCGACCGACGAGATCCGACGCCTGGCGGGGAAGACCCGGCGGGCGATGGCGGCCACCCGCGGCGAGCGCGCGGCCTGCCACAGCGACGAAACCTCGGCGCCCGACGCCCGGTCGCTGCAGGAGACCCGCCTCGATCCGGTGACCCTGGAGCCGCAGGCCGAGGAGCCGGCGGCCTGAATCGGCACCGCCGCGGTCAGCGGCGGGATCCGGCTTCGCCGCGGGTCAGCGGCGGGATCCGGGCACGGAAACGAATTCGCCCCGGGACCTTGCGGTCCCGGGGCGATCCGTGCGGGCTTCGACCCCCCCCTGGTCTCGACCCGACACCCTATTCTCATCGTCCTCCGTTGCCGGGCCTTGAGGTTTTTCTGCCGGTGCAGTGCACTTCCCTGGACATGCAGCGCCACCTCGATGAATCCAATGTTTTCGAATACTTACGATCGATCCGCTGCCTGGGACCCGACGAGGCGGCGAGTCTGGAGCCCGCGGGCGACGGAAACATCAACTGGGTGCGCAGGATCCGGACCCGAGGCGGGACCCGTTCCTTCGTTCTCAAGCAGGCGCGAGCCGCCCTGGAGCGGTTTCCCGAATACCAGGTCTCGACCGAGCGGCTGATCTTCGAGGCCCGCTACTTCGAGCTGACCGCCGCCTGGGACCCGGAGCGCGTGCGTCCGGAGATCCTGCACTTGGATCCGGAGCAGCGGGTGCTCGTCCTCGAAGACCTGGGAGACGCCGAGCGCCTCGACGCCGCCCTGGCCCGGGGCGCTCCCGTAAGCGCTCCGCTGCGGCGACTCGCCGGCTTCCTCGGCAGGGTGCACGCCCAGACGCGCGACCCGGCTCTGGCCGAGCACTTCCGCAACGGAGAGATGCAGCGCCTCCACGGCGACCACGTCTTCGCCCTGCCCTACCGACCCAACGAATTCCCTCTGAGCCCGGCGCTCGCCAGGTGCGCCCGGGAGGTCTGGAGCGACAACGAGCTGCGCGAACGGATCGACGCCGCCTTTGCGCGCTATCTCGAGCCCCACGGCGCACTCGTCCACGCAGACGCCCAGGCGGGGAACATCCTGCTGGCGGAACGCGGCGCCGTGCTGCTCGACGCGGAGATCGCCCACGTCGGCGACCCCGCCTTCGACGTCGGCGTCCTGCTTGCCCACGTCATGTTGCCGGCCATCGCGCGCGGTGAGGTCGAATCTGCGCGGGCCTCGGTCCGGGAGACCTGGGATGCCTACGTCGCGGCCCACGGCGTCTCCGGCCTACCGCGCTACGCGGAAGTGGCCCGCTACGCGGGGATCGAGATGCTGCGCCGCACGATCGGTGCGGCCCGCATCCCCGCCGTGACGCAGGACGAAGCGGGGCTCGCTGTGGCTCGAGAGGCGATCGGGTGGGTTCGGAACCCGCCGGCGGCGCCGCACTGATCCCGATCGGCTCGTCGCGGCGACGCGGCCCCGGAGGCGCGCTGCGGCCTCAAGCGACCTCCTCGTCGTCCGTGTCATCCTCGGCCCACTCGATGCGTTCGTAGTCGAAGCGGCCCTCGGCCACGACGTTGAACTTCACGACCTCGAAGAAGGGCGAGAGGTCGAAGTCGCGGGGCATCAACATCTGCGGCGGGCGCCGCCGATACACGCCGGCGTAGGGCTCGCGCCGGCGACCCAGCACCCGGAACAGCCCGCGCCGCGACCGGGCGGGTGCACCGGGACTCGCCGGGTGGGTGATCGAAGGCAACACCGGGAAGCCCACGTGGTGGAAGAGCCCCCCCAGCAGACTGGTGCAGATTGCTGTGTTTGCCGGGCCGCGGCCCGATCGCAGCACCCGATCGCGAAACCGGACCGGGAGCAGGGAGAGGCCGACCAGGTGGGCGGCGAGCTCGACGACGTTCCGCAGGTCGTAGCGCCAGCCGATGGCGCCGACGGCGCCCTCGACGACCTTCTTCAAGTGCTCCGGCCGCAGTCGGTGTGGACGACAGACGCGGAGGTTGTGGGCGGCGTACTTCGTGAGCGGAGATGCAACGACGCCCTCCATCAGCGCCTCGACCACCAGGTGGTCGGCCTCCTCTCCAAAGTGCTCGACGGCCAGGTCGCGCAGGGGGCCTCCCCGGCGCACCAGCTCGTCACCCACGTAGAGGGCCGTGTGGGACCAGGAGCTGTGGGTCAGGTACTTGATCAGGAGCGACACGCGCTGATGGCCTTCCACCAGCAGGACGTCGCCGGGGCGGATCTGCTGCCGGAGCCGCTCGACGTCGTTGGGGTGGTGCTGCTCGTAGAATCCGACCGACTGGTTGAGGAAGCGGGCCACGCGATCCGTGAGCCAGTCGCGAATGCGCCGGCGCCGGCGGCTCTTTACACCGCGCGCGCCTTTCCGGAGACTGCGCGCATGGCGCACCCGGTCCGCGAAGCTACGAGCCCGAGCGCTCAGCGGCACGGATCCGGCACCTCGGGGCTGGCGCTGCGCAGCCTCCTGTGGCTGACCCTCGGCGGCTGGGTCGGCTCCTGGGCGTGCTTCGGGCTCCTGGTCGCCCCCATGGCCTTCCAGATCCTGCCCTCGACCCGCATCGCCGGCACCCTTGTGGGCCCCATTCTCACCGCCCTGCACCTCTACGGAGGAGTCGCAGGCGCAATCCTCGCGCTGCTGGCCTGGCTACTGGGCCGTGGCCGCCTGCGCATCGGACTGCCCCTTGCGATGGCAATTGCCTGTCTCTACTCCCACTTCGGCGTTTCCGCCGAGATTGCTGAGCTTTCCGGTCAGGCCTTCGGCCCCGAGGGGAGCGAGGCCCTGGCCGCGCGATTCAACACCCTGCACCAGCTCTCCCTGTGGATCTTCGGCGTGGTCTCGGCGGCGTCGATCGCCCTCGTCGTGCTTCACGCTCGCAGCGACACTCCGTAACCCCCCAGGGGATTCTCCCTGGGGCTGCCGGAGCCGCGGACCGCCATCGCCGCTAGGCCCGAAACCTCCCGTTCTTTTTGCAGAATTTCTTTGGCCTAAGCCCAGACGGTGGTGTATCCTTTCGCTTCGTTCATAGAAAAACTTCATTGTTTTCGCATAGTTAGCAGCTTTTTCACGATTCCGGCTCGATGGCTCGGTGCCTCTTTCCTGCACCCACCCACGAGCTCCCGGGGCTACGGGGCGAGTCGATCGCATGAGCGTCAAGATCAAGGTCAGCCTCGAGTTCGGCGTCTCCGACAGCGCGTTGGAAGACGCGATGGCTGAGTTCGACGAGCTCACCGTCGAGGGTCTGCTGCGCGAAATCCTCGACAAGGCGATCGCCTGCGACGAGATCACCACCAAGGTCGAGGACGGCCCCAACACCCTCGAGGAGTACGACCAGCTCACCTCCTCTTCCTGAGTGATCCCCGACCCCGGTCGATCCGGGAGGAGGAGATCGCTCAGAGCAGGTCGAGCTGCCTCGGACCAACCGCCTGCGGTGGACGCGAAGGCGTGGAGGCCGGCTGCCGGCGATCCCTCGGGGCCGGCAGCGCCTGAGGCGGCGAAGCGCCCCCGGCGGGAAGCTCTCGGGTGCGGCCCGCGCGGGGACGGTAGATGCCCCGGGCCCGGGCGAAGGCGAGCACCTCCTGGTTGAAGGCGCGAAAGTGCAGGCCGTGATCGAAGTGCCGGAGATGCGCGAGCTCGTGACACAGGGTGCTCACCAGGCTCGAGTACTTGAGTGGCCGACCCGTCTTGGCATGACGCAGGCGGATCTTGATGACGCCGTCCGAGTAGCAGATGCCATAGCGGCTCGTGACGTTTGAGCGCTCCGCCTCGATCGAGGCGTAGCGGAGCCCGAAGTGACGCGCGATGCGCTGGGCATCGCGGTTCAGGCTCTCCATCAGCATGCGAACCGTCCTGCGGTCCATCGGCAGTCGGGAGTGTGCGAAGCGACGCGCGGGGCGTCAATGCCGCGACGGGAGCGCCGGGAGCTCGTGGTATCGTCCGTCCATGGCCGCGCCGGAAGAGCTCCTCCCGATCTTCCCGCTCTCCAACGTGGTGCTCTTCCCCGGGGTCTCCACTCCCCTGCACCTGTTCGAGCCGCGCTACCGGCAGATGGCCCGAGACGTCCTCGCAGGAGAGCGCTGCATCGGCATGGCGGTGGTGCGCCCCGAGTTCGTCGACGAGATGTCGGGGGATCCCCCCGTGTTTCCGATCGGGTGCATCGGACGCGTCGCCGAGGGCCAACGCCTCCCGGACGGCCGTTACAGCATCGTCGTGCGCGGTGAGACCCGCTTCAAGCTGATCGAAGAGCCGCCGCGCCCGGCGGAACGACTCTATCGCTGCGCTCGCGTCGAGCACCTCGACGACCCCTATGCCGACGAGGAACGCGAACAGGTCGAGCGCCTGCGAGCCAGCATCACCGAGGACGTCGGCGTGCTGGTGCGCCGCACCCAGCCCGAGCGCGCAGAAGGCCTGCGACACGAGCTCTTCGCCGGTGTGGACGACGCCACCTTCGTCAATCTGCTCTCGAACGCTCTCGCACTCCCGGTCGAAGACAAGCAGAGCTTGCTGGAGGCGGAGACGATCCCCGCTCGCTTCGCAAGACTGGCGAGCGTGTTGCGTTTTCAGCGCGCGGAGCTCGACACGGACCGCGCCGAGGGCCGCGGGCGACTCCACTGATTTCGAGGCCTCGAACTTTCGTGATAATTCGAGATATCTGTTGAGATAGATCGATTTTTCGAGTTCGTGGATTCGCAGCAAACACCCTCCTCCGCTACTCCCGGAGTGCGCGAAGCCGCATCAAGGTTGGCCGCGAACTCCTCGGAATCGAATCGCGATCCCGGATGCAAACGTCGGTTTTCCGACGGTGTGGAGCCCTTCCGTTCGTGTGACAACTGCGTGTATGTCGGCCGGTGGCCGTGACCGCCTCCACCATTGCGAGTCTGCAGCGAGCGTGGTCTACTCCGGCCTCGCCGCCCGACGGCTCGATGGGGATCCGTCGGAAACGCTCCATACCTCCGCAGAACACGGTCATTGGAATCGAACCCCCCGGAGCTTTGGGACGGCGTTCTGAGTCGTCTCGAGGCAGACATACCCGCCTTTACGCTCGAGGCATGGGTGCGCCCTCTGCGTGCCCGTTTCGAGGGTGAACGGCTCCTCCTGCTGTGCCCGACTGCGTTTCATCGCGATCGGGTGCGAGAGCGCTTCCTTGCGCTTCTGGAGCGCCATCTGGAGACCGAGCGCGGTGCACCGGTCGACGTCGAGCTGGTGGTAGCGCCGCCGTCGATGAAGGAGGGGCGCAAAGCCTCGATCCCGGTGACCGACCCGACGCGACACGTCGCAGCGACGGGGGCGAATCGGCCCGCCATGCAGCGCGCACGTCCGCGCCCGGAGGTCCACGACGACTCGCCCGTCGCACGACCCGCCTCGAAGGTCGCGGCCCAAGGAAGCCGCGCGACACTGCCCTATCGCTTCGACAATTTCGTGGTCGGTCCGTGCAACGCCCTGGCCCGGGAGGCCAGCGTCGCGGTGGCGCGCGGAAGTCAGGGTGGCCTCAACCCCCTCTGCCTCACCGCAGGGGGCGGGCTCGGAAAGACCCACCTGGCCCGGGCCATCGCCGACGCGGCCCGCGAGCAGGGCAGCAGCCGCGTCGTCTACACCTCGGCCGAGGGCTTCACCAACGACTTCATGGATGCGATTCGCACCAAGCAGATGGATCGCTTCAAGCGGCGCTACCGCGACACCTGCCGCCTGCTCGTGCTCGAGGACGTCCAGTTCCTGAGCGCCAAGCGGGCGACGCAGCTCGAGCTCTTCCACACCTTGAGCCACCTGCTGGACGTGGGGGCCCGGGTCGTCCTCAGCGGCGACCGCCTGCCGCGAGACGTGGAAGGCCTCGACCCGAGGCTGCGATCCCAGCTGACCGCAGGCCTCGTCGCGGAGCTCGAGCCTCCGGACGCTCGCGTGCGACGCGAAATTCTGCGTCAGAAGGCCGCGAGCGGCGGCGTGCGCCTGCCCGACGACTGCCGCGAGCTGATCGTCGAGAGCGTCCGGGGCAGCGTCCGCGATCTGGAGGGGGTGCTGATCCAGCTCGTCGCCAGCGCCTCGCTGCTCAAGCGGCCGATCGACGAGGAGCTCACCCGGGCCGCACTCCACAAGCTCCAGCCCGTGGGTAATGCCCACCGTCTGAGCCCGACCGACGTCCTCGAGACGGTGGCGGCCTTCTTCCGCACACGGCCCGAGGCCCTGGCGAGCCGCTCCCGGCGCCGCGACGTCCTGTGGCCGCGCCAGCTGTCGATGTACCTGTGCTGTCGCTACACCGACGCCTCCCAGAAGGAGATCGCACGGCTACTCGGGCGCGAGCACACGGCCGTCCGGAACGCGGTGCGCGTCGTCGAGCGCACGATCCTCGAGCACGCCCCGCGGCGCTATCAGCTCGAGGCGCTCTCGGCCCGGATCGACGCGCTCTCCCGCGACGCGAAGCGCTGAGGAGAGCGGGGCCCCCGCGCCCCACCTTGCGCCGAGGGATGGGCCGCGCCAAGAATGGTGCGGCGATGCGGCGACTCCTCTGGATCTTGCTCGGCGGACTCGCGGCCGCCTGTGGCGCTCCCGACGACGGCTCCAAGTCCGTCGCAGCGATGCCCCGCGGGCCGGATCTCATCTTCGAGCGGGAAGGGGTACCGGGCCCCTGGTGGCGGCGTGGCGCCACGGCGGATCAGTTCGAGACCGAGCACCGGGCCTGTCTCTCCCAGAGCCGTGCGGCGCGAGCCGGTGCCGAAGACCCGGCCGACGCCGCGTACCGCACCTTCCTCGCTTGCATGGAGCACACGCGCTGGCGCCGGGGGCCACCCCCGCCCGCTCCCCCGCGAAACGGCTCCAGCTCCCCCAGCTGAACGCCGACCCGGCACCCCTCTCGGAGGCAACCCGAAGGGTTGCCGTGCGGGCAGGCGGGCTTCGCCCG
>CALDCK010000442.1 GCA_937937315.1 uncultured bacterium | reverse complement strand
TGCAGAATTGCCGGTAGTAGGGCTTCAGGGCCTCGGCGGTGACGGGATCCTCGACGACGGCGTCCACCCGGGCGCGAATCTCCTCCATCTTCGCGAAGTCCGCGAGCTCCAGGGTCCGGGCCAGGGCCTCGGGTGACAGGTCCGGGTCCTCTTCGGCGAGCATCATCGTCAGCAGCTTGCGGATGATGTCGGTCCATCCGTCGTTCACCAGATCTTCTTCCTGATAGCCCCCGGCGGTGAGGATCTGGAAGTTGTCCATGCGCTGCTGGTGCCAGCCGGGCTCGAGACTGCGGGCCCATTCGGGGTCCGTGGGGCGATTCGCTCTCACGTCGATCGACGACGGGGTGCGCTGGAAGACGAAGAGGTGCTCGGCGCTCGCTCCGAGGTGGGGAATGCACTGCACCGCCGTCGCGCCGGTCCCGATGATTCCCACGCGCTTGTTGCGGAGTCCGGTCAGGCCCCCCTCGGCGTCGCCGCCGGTATAGGCGTAGTCCCAGCGACTGGTGTGGAAGGTATGGCCCCGGAAGCTCTCGATCCCAGGGATCCCCGGCAGCTTGGCCTTCTGGAGGAATCCGTTCGCGAGACAGACGAAGCGGGCCATCATGGCGTCGCCCCGGTTCGTCGAGACGCGCCAACGCGCGGCGTCCTCGTCCCAACGCACCTCGGTCACCTCGGTCTGGAAGCAGACGTCGCGGTAGAGGTCGTACTTCTCGGCGATGGCTCGGCAGTGGGCGAAGATCTCCGATCCGCGGCTGTACTTCTCCCGAGGGACGTAGTCGAGCTCCTCGAGCAGGGGCATGTAGACGTAGGACTCGATGTCGCAGGCCACTCCCGGGTAGCGGTTCCAGTACCAGGTGCCCCCGAAGTCGCTCCCCTTCTCGATGGTGCGGACGCTCTCGACGCCGAGCTCCCTCAGGCGCGCCCCGGCCAGCAGCCCGCTGAACCCGCCCCCGATCAGGGCGACGTCGACCTCGTCGGCGAGGGGCTCGCGGACGAATCCCGGCGCGGCGTAGGGGTCGCTCTCGAAGTGGGCGAGGTCGCCGGAGATCGCTCTGTACTGTTCGTTGCCGTCGGGGCGCAGGCGCTTCTCGCGCTCCTCGCGGTACTTCTCGCGCAGTGCATCCGGGTCGAAGCCGAGATCCGAGGCCGCCGGTGATCCGTTCGGAGCGTCCTTCGCGGTCGTCATCGCGCCGTCTCACTTCGCCGCCGCAGCCCGTCTCTCACGAGGGTGAGGTAGGCGTCGACGAGGGCCTCGTCTTCGAGTCCGTCGGCGCCTTCGATCATCTGCTCGACGAAGTGGCGCGCACCCAGCAGGAAGTGGGCCTGGGCGACGATCTCCGCGTCGTCCATCGGGCGGAGCGTGCCGCTCTCGATGCCGACGCGAATCCTCGCGGTGATGCGCTCCACCCAATCGGTGATCGCGCGTCGGTAGAGGTCCGGCTCGTGGAGCTTGATCTCGTCGGCGAGTCGGACGTGGGCGGGATTGGCCCGCAGGTAGTCGAGGTAGGCGAGCAGGCCCGCCCGCTGACGCTCGAAGAAGTCTGCGGCGTCGTCCGCGTCGGCAGTGTGGAGGCGCGACATCAGGTCGGCGACGAGGGAGGCCATCAGCTCCCGCAGGAGCTCGCGCCGGGAGCCGAAGTGGTAGTGGAGATTGCCGACGGCTACGCCTGCTCGCGCCGCGATCCGCGCGACAGACGTCTTGTGGAAGCCGAAGTCGCTGGCCTCGGCGAGGGCGGCGGCGAGGATGCGCGCACGCGTGTCGCGAGACTTGGCGTAGGGGGCGCGCCGGGCGGGCGCCTCGGATCGTTCCAGGGGGGTGTCCCGGGGCACGGCTGAATATTGAACCAGTTTTCAGTTTCGGGCAATCTGCGCTCCGAGCCCCGATGATCCGAGCGGTCCGGGAGGGAGCCCGGGAGCCTGCCCGGAGTCGCCGGGGCCGAACCAGACGAGGTGGAGATGCAGACGGGCCTGGCCGGAATCCGCGTCCTCGAGTTCGCGACCCAGATCGCGGGTCCCTACTGCGCGAAGCTGCTGCTGGACGGCGGGGCCGAGGTCGTGAAGGTCGAGCCGCCCGAGGGCGACGCGATGCGGCGTTGGTCGGCGAGCGCCACGGACCTGGGCGGCCGGGACTCGGCGCTCTTCACCTACCTGAATGCCGGGAAGCAGTCGGTGGTGGGAGCTGCAACGGACCCGAAGGTCGAGACCCTCCTCGCCGAGGCGGACCTCGTCATCGGCGCCCACGGTCTCGAGCTCGAGAACGGCGAGCGCCTCGACGTGGCGGACCTTCGTGCGTCGCACCCTGCCCTCGTCGTACTCTCGATCACACCCTACGGCCTCGTGGGGCCCTGGGTGGGCCGCCTCGCGACGGAGTTCACGCTCCAGGCGGAGTCTGGATCGATCGGCATGCGCGGCCTCATGGGCAGGGAGCCGATCCAGGCCGGCGGTCGAATCACCGAATGGGCGGCCGGGGTCTATGGAGCCGTCGCCGGCCTGGCGGCCGTGTTCCGCGCGCGCGCGACGGGGCGCGGTGAGCTCATCGACCTCTCGATGCTCGAGACCGCGAACTTCGTGTTCACGAACTTCTCCGAATCGATGAACCGCCTGATGAACGGGAGCCCCGGGGATCCGGAGCACGGCTTCCTGGCCCAGTCGGTGGAGACGCCCTCGATCGAGCCCACCGCCGACGGCTACGTCGGGTTCTGCACGAACTCGCGCCAGCAGTTCTCGGACTTCCTTCTCATGATCGAGCGCCCGGATCTCCAGGAGGACGAGCAGCTCGCTCAGTTCGCCGGCCGCCTCATGCGCTTCGACGAGTGGAACGGGATCATGCGCGAGTGGCTGCCGACGAAGACGACGGCCGAGGTCGTCGAGCTCGCGTCGCTGCTTCGGATCCCGGTGGCGCCGATCTGCAACGGCGAGACGGTGCAGGCTCACGAGCAGCTGGCGGCGCGCGGCGTGTTCGGCCCCGACGCCGAGGGCCGGTTCGTCCAGCCCCGGCGACCCTACCGGCTCGACGATGCCGACCCGCCGCCCCCGCGGCCGGCGCCTCGGCTGGGCGCCTCGTCCGAGGCTGCGGCCTTCTCCTCGGAGCGGCCCGCGCGAGGGGGGGCCTCGCCGCCCGAGCCCGTCGGAGCGGGGGATCGCCTGCCCCTCGAAGGCCTGCGCATCCTCGACATGACCGCCTGGTGGGCGGGGCCCGCCGCCACGCACCTCCTCGCGAGCTTCGGCGCCGAGGTCATCCACGTGGAGTCGGCGGGGCGTCCCGACGGCATGCGGATGGTGGGGGGCATGATGGCCGCCCATTACGAGCGCTGGTGGGAGGCGAGCACCCACTTCCTCCAGGCGAACAGCAACAAGCAGGGCGTCACCCTCGACCTCTCGAAGCCGGAGGGACTCGCGCTGCTCGAGAAGCTCGTCGCGGAATGCGATGCGATCGTGGAGAACTTCACGCCCCGCGTGCTCGACGGCTTCGGGCTCACCTGGGACCGGGTGAAGGCCCTCAATCCCCGGGCGCTGATGATGCGTATGCCGGCCTTCGGGCTCACCGGGCCCTGGCGCGACAACACGGGCTTCGCCCAGACCATGGAGCAGCTCTCCGGGATGGCCTGGGTGACGGGCCACCGCGACGATCAGCCCCGGATTCCGCGCGGCCCCTGCGATCCCCTGGCCGGCATGCACGGAACCGTCGCGTTCCTCGTCGCCCTGGCGGAGCGGGCCGCTTCGGGGCGTGGGCACCACGTCGAGAGTACGATGGTCGAGAGCGCGCTCAACGTCGCCGCGGAGCAGGTCATCGAGTGGAGCGCCTACGGCCGGCTCCTCAGCCGCGACGGCAACCGCTCTCCCCTCGCAGCTCCCCAGGGCCTCTACCCCTGCGCGGGTGGTCAGCCCGGTGCGGAGAAGTGGCTCGCGCTCTCGATTGCAACGGATGCCCAGTGGCGAGCGCTGCGCGGTGCCCTGGGTGATCCCCGCTGGGCGCTGGATCCGGCCCTGGACGACCGGTCAGGGCGCCGCGCTGCCCACGACGCAATCGACGCCCATCTCTGCGCGTGGACGCGTGAACGGGAGCGGGAGACGCTCGCGACCGAGCTGCGCGACCTGGGCATCCCCGCCAGCGAGGTCGCCGACCCGTGCCGGCTCCTCGAGGGCAATCCCCAGCTCCGGTCGCGGGGCTACTTCGAAGCGCCCCAGCACCCGGTGGTCGGTGCGATGCCGCTGCCCTCGCTGCCCTTCCGCTACGCGAGTGTCGATCACTGGCTCCGAGCGTCGGCGCCGACCCTCGGAGAGCACAACGAGTCGGTGCTGTGCGGGATCCTGGGCCTGACCGGAGAGGAGCTGCGCACGCTCGAGGACCAGGGCGTGATCGGAACCCGTCCGCGCGGTCTGTGACCGCGTCGCCCCGGCGCTCAGTCGAGGGGGAGGGACACGGTGACGGTGCCCGTGGCGTGATCGCCGAGATCGTTCGCGGCGCGGATCGCCACCTCCAGCACGCACTCGTCTCCTTCGACGCTCTTCTCGGTGATCTCTCCGGTGAAGCGGAGGGGCTGACCGGGAATCGCCGGCGCGCCGAGGCGGATCGAGATGCTTCGCACCATCGATTCAGGGCCGGCCCAGTCGGTGATGAAGCGCGCGACGTAGCCGTTGGTGGTGAGGATGTTCATGAAGACGTCCGGCGCGCCCTGGGCCTTCGCGAATCCGGCGTCGTGGTGGGCGGGCATGAAGTCGCGAGACGCGATCGCTCCGGCCACGATCACCGTGGAGGTCACCGGCAGCGAGAACTCCGGCAGCTCGTCGCCCACGGCGACCTCGCCGCTCCGAAGGGATTCCTGCGCGCCACGCGTCATGAGGTCGCTCCGATGGTGGACGGGTCGAACTTGAAGATGCGGAAGAGCTGGCGGCCCACCACTTCATCGCCGCTCGTGTAGGTCGTCACCCAGGTCAGGAAGTAGCCCTTTCCGAGGGAGGTGGTCTTGCGGTTCGAAATCGACTCCACCTCGGTGCTCGTTTCCAGATGGTCGCCGGGCCGGAGGTAGCGCACGAAGGTGAGCTCGGAGTTCGTGGCCAGGGTGCCGACGTAGCCCGCCTCGTCCAGGGCGATGATCGGGTTGTCACGGCTGATCTCGACGGGAGAGCCGCCTCGCTCGGCGATGCCCTCGATCCTGGGCCGCGCCATCGACCAGGTCTGGAGCATGGCGGGGGGCGCGACGATCCCGCCGTGCCGCGTGGTCGCAGCGAGCTCCTCGTCGAGGTACACGGGATTCTGGTCGTCCAGGGCGTCGACCCAGTGTCGGATCATCGGCACGTTCACCGGGTCCGGCGCTACCGACGGCGGTGCCATCGGCTTGCCCACGTACACCTCGAGCCGCTCCCGAAGCGCGTCCTGTCCTTCGCTTGCCACATTCTCCCCCAGGTCGAGTGGCGTGCATGGTAGATGATCGGCGCGACGATCCCCGTCGGCTCAGGCGTCCTTCGAGCCCGGCTCGTCGTCGG
>CALDCK010000441.1 GCA_937937315.1 uncultured bacterium | reverse complement strand
AGGAGAGGCGATCCGCCCGGAGCGTGTCGACGGAGATCAGGAAGAGGGCGTGCGGGGTCGGGGTGGGATCTTCCGGTGCACAGCCGGACTCGAACACTCCGAACAGGAGGGCAAGGAGCGAGGGGCCGAGCCGGTGCAGAGTTCTCATCGAGGCACCGGCAGGGTATCGGACCCGGCCGACTCGGTGCGTGCCCCGCCCGCACGATGACGAGCGGGAGCAGAATGAATTGCCGGAGCCGTCGGCGGATCTGTCACATGGGCACGCGACCGAATCGGAGACCGGAAGATCCAAAGCGGAAGTCAGGGTCGGATCCCTGATGCCAAGTGCGGTGCCGGGGCGGGTACGCGTGACGCCACGCGCGCCGTCGGTCACCTGGCGCGCTGAGGATCGATGGTGGCGCAGCGCCCCAGAACGAGCAGAGGGCCGCCGCGCAGCTGCGCGACGGCCCTCTACGAATCTGGTGGAGCTGGGGGGGATCGAACCCCCGACCCTCAGACTGCCAGCCTGATGCTCTCCCAGCTGAGCTACAGCCCCAGGAAGTCGCAAGCTACCCCTCTGCCCGAGGGCTGTCAAAGGAGCACTTCCCCCATCGATTCGGGGGGTTGCGGGGGAGGACTCCGATTGGGAGAGGGCCGACCCCATGGTATCCTGCCCGGCCGTCGCCGGAGTGGCGGAACTGGTATACGCAGGGCCCTCAAAAGGCCCCGGTCGTAAGACCTTGTGGGTTCGAGTCCCACCTCCGGCACCGGCTTCGAACCATGGCCGCGCTGCGGGTGAATGGTCCACAGCGCGGTCCCGTCAGAGGAAGACAACCGACGCCCGCGGCCCGTTCGCACCCGCGACGGACACGGGCGACCCGTTCAAGGAGATAGCTTCGATGCGCAGAGCTCATCGGATCGCCGTGTGGGCCTTCCTGGGTCTCGTCCTGCCGCTGCTGCTGGCCAGCCCGTCGCTGGCCGATCGCGAGTTCGTCGGGAAGGTCCAGAAGATCAGCAAGAAGAAGATGATCGTGGACAACCGCATGGGCGACAAAGTGGCCTTCGAGAGCTTGAAGGACACCGAAGTCGAGGGCCAGGACAAGAAGTCCTGGAAGGACCTGAAGCGCAACGACTGGGTCTCGGTCACCTGGAAGATGAGCGACAAGCCCCGGAAGGCCTACAAGGTCAAGGTGCTCCCTCCGAAGGAGGAAGCCGGCGATGACCTCTGAGCCGCGCCGGGGGCGCCAGCGCTCCGTGGCGGGCTCTTGTTGCAGGGGCGGGCGTCTCGGATAGGGTCTCCGGATGGCCGACGCACCGCTCAGGCCGGACCAGTACGATCGCTATCGGCGCCACCTGACCCTGCCCGAAATCGGGCTCGAGGGCCAGCAGGCGCTGCTCGCGGCCCGGGTTCTGCTCGTCGGAGCGGGGGGCCTCGGCTGCCCACTGGCCCAGTACCTGGCTGCCGCGGGCGTCGGAACCCTCGGGCTCGTCGACGACGACGTGGTCGACGCGTCGAACCTGCACCGTCAGGTGCTCTACACCACGAGCGATGTGGGTCGCCCGAAGGTGGAGGTGGCGGCCGAGCGCATCGCCGCCATGAATCCCGACGTCGTGGTGGAGCGCCATGCGCTTCGCCTCACCTCCGATGACGCGCTGGAGCTGCTCGCCGCCTACGACGTGGTGGTGGACGGCACCGACAACTTCCCCACCCGCTACCTCACGAACGACGCCTGCGTCCTTCTCGGCAAGCCGAACGTGCACGGCTCGATCTTTCGCTTCGACGGCCAGGCGACGGTCTTCGACGCACGTCATGGTCCCTGCTATCGCTGCCTGTTCCCCGAGCCACCGCCGCCGGGCTCGGTGCCCTCCTGCGCCGAGGGGGGCGTGCTGGGTGTGCTGCCGGGGCTGATCGCCCTGATCCAGGCCACCGAAACCGTGAAGCTCGTGACCGGCGTGGGCGAGCCTCTCTACGGCCGTCTGCTCCAGTACGACGCTCTGCGCATGGAGTTCAACGAGTTTCGGGTGCGCAAGGATCCGAAGTGCCCGGTGTGCGGCGAGTCGCCCAGCGTGACGGAGCTCATCGACTACCAGGGCTTCTGCGGCCTGCCGGCCGCCGGGGAGGCGCCGCTCTCCGAGGTGACCGCAGCGGAGGTGAGGCGGCGTCTCGACGGCGGTGAGACGCTGTTGCTCCTCGACGTGCGGGAGGCCGCGGAGCGGGAGACGGCCTGCATCGCCGGCGCGACCTGGATCCCTCTCGGCGAGCTCGCGTCCCGGGCGTCCGAGCTCGAGGACTGGCGCAACCGCCCCGTCGTGGTGCATTGTCATCACGGGGGTCGGAGCGCCCGGGGGGCTGCACTGCTGCAGGAGCAGGGCTTCTCGCAGGTGAGCAATCTGACGGGTGGCATCGAGGCGTGGTCGCTCACGATCGATCCGTCGGTGCCCCGTTACTGAAGGCGAGAGCGAGGCAGAGCGCGTGGCGCGATCGAAGATTCCGAATCCCCTGGAGCGACGGCACCTGGTGGCCCGCGAGCTGCCCGAGGCCCGGGCGCGGGAGATCGCCGAGGCCTACCTGGCCGAGGGGAGAACCGTGGAGGCAGCGGACTTCATGGAGAAGGCCGGGTCAGCCGAAGCGCTGGAGAAGATTCGGGAGGAGGCGATCGCGGCGGGCGACGTGTTCGAGTTCCGGCTGGCGGTGCGGATGCTCGGAGCCACGCCGCGCCGCGAAGAATGGACACGCCTGGCCGATGCAGCCGCCGCCGCCGGAAAGCTACGCTACGAGGTGGAGGCGCGACGTCAGGCCGAGCGGGGGGAGGATTGAGATGGCATTACGAGCTCGAGTGTTCCGGGGCCTGGTGAAGGAAGTCGAAGAGGACATCAACAAGTTCCTCTCGAGCCAGGACGTGCGCCTGCTGCACATGGCCCAGAGCGAGAGTGGCGACCATGTGAGCGTCACGCTGATCTTCGACGATCCCGAGGCGCTGCCCGAGTCCGGGCTCTGAGCACCCACCCGGCTCCGGTCGGGTCGCTACCCCCGATCACCGAGCGGACCTCGGAGATCCGGGTGGTGAATGCGCGTGCGCACAACCTCGCGAACGCGTCGTGCCGGATTCCGCTCGGCTCGCTGACCGTGGTCACCGGCGTGTCGGGCTCGGGGAAGTCCACCCGGGCCTTCGACACCCTCTACGCCGAGGGGCAGCGGCGCTACGTGGCTTCGCTCTCGACCTATGCGCGGCAGTTCCTCGAGCGCCTTCCGCGGCCCGACGTGGACCACATCTCGCACCTGCCCCCCGCCATCGCCATCGAGCGGCGCAACCGGGTGACCAACGCGCGCTCGACGGTGGGCACTGCCACCGAGCTGCTGGACCATCTGCGTCTGCTCTTCGCCCACGCGGGCGAGACCACCTGCCCCGAGTGCGGGACCCCGGTGCGGCCGGGAAATGCCGAGGCCGTGGGCGATCGCATCCTGGAGCGCTTCGCGGGGCAGCGCGTCCAGCTCGGTGCGCCTCTGCCCCCGCGCCGCCGCGAGCGCGGCACGATGCTGCGCGATCGGCTGGCGCGCGACGGCTACGGGCGCGTGCTCGACGGGGCTGGCCTGGTCCGTGACGTAGCTGAGGTGGCGATTCGCGAGCTCGATGCGATGCGCTCCGAGGGACTGGTGTTGCTCGATCGGATGGCCCTGGGCGGCGAGGCGGATGACCGCCGCCGCGTGATAGAGGCCGTCGCCGGCGCCTTCCGCCTGGGCGAGGGCTGCTGTGTCGTCGTCGCGGAGGACGCGCGGACGACCTATCGCGAGGGGTTCGCCTGCGACGGATGTGGTCGGCGCTTCGCGACACCCGTGCCGGCGCTCTTCTCCTTCAACAGCTCCCTGGGCGCCTGTGAAACGTGCGAGGGCTTCGGACGGGTCGCGGCTCTCGACCCGGAGCGCGTGGTGCCGGACCCGACGCGCAGCCTCGAGCGCGGCGCCATCGTGCCCTTCACGACGCCCTCGGGCCGTCGCCACCAGGCGACGCTCCTGGCTGCGTGTCGTGAGCGCGGCGTGTCGATCGGGCTTCCCTTCGGCGAGCTCAGCGAAGAGGATCGCGCCTGGATCTTCGAGGGGGACGGAGAGTGGCGCGGGGTGCGGGGCTTCTTTCGACGCCTCGAGCGCAAGCGCTACAAGGTGCAGGCGCGGGTCATGATCGCCCGCTACCGACGCTTCGACCCCTGCATGGACTGCGGGGGAACGCGCCTGGGAGAAGAGGCGCGCTGCGTGCGCGTCGCCGGATGCTCGATCGCCGACCTCTCCCGGCTGACCCTCGCGGAGCTCTCGGACTGGCTCGATTCTCTCGTGCTCCCGACGGCGGCATCCGAGCGGGTGGACCGCCTGCTTGGCGACCTGCGCCAGCGCGTGGCCACTGCGGTGGAGGTGGGGCTCGACTACGTCACACTGGAGCGCCCGACGCGGACGCTCTCCGGCGGCGAGGCCCAGCGCATCCAGCTCTCGGCGGCGCTCGGTGGCGCGCTGACCGCCTCGCTCTACGTGCTCGACGAGCCCTCGATCGGGCTCCATCCGCGGGACGTGGCGCGCCTCGTGGCGACGCTCTTCCGCGTGCGCGATCGCGGCAACACGGTGGTCGTGGTGGAGCACGCGCCTGAGGTGATCGGAAGCGCGGATCACGTGATCGATCTCGGCCCCGGTGCGGGGCGTCTCGGTGGGCGCGTCGTCGCCGAGGGCAGCGTCCAGGAGATCTGCGATCGGCCGGAGTCGCTGACGGGTCAGGCCCTGCGAGGGACCCTCGAGCAGACGCCGCGCCGCCCGCGACCCGCCCGAGGGCGACTACGGGTGGTCGGGGCGCGGGAGAACAATCTCGACGACCTGGACGTCGAGGTGCCCCTGGGCCAGCTCGTGGCCTTCACCGGGGTCTCGGGGGCGGGCAAGTCCACCCTGGTTCGCTCAGTGCTGGTAGGCCACCTGCGCCGGGATCCGGAGCGGGGGGCCTGTGAGCGCGTCGAGGGGGGCGACGCCCTGGCGGACGTGGTGATGGTCGAGCCCGCGCCGCCGGCTCGTAGCCCGCGCTCGAACGTGGCGACCGTCTCGAAAGCCTTCGAGGGGATCCGCCGACTCTTCGCCGACACGCGCGAGTCCCGTGCCCGGGGCGTGACCCCGGGATGGTTCTCCTTCAATGTCGCTGGCGGTCGCTGCGAGACCTGCGAGGGTGCGGGCGAGGTCGTCGTCGACATGCAGTTCCTCGACGACGTGCGGATGCCCTGCGAGCAGTGCGACGGCTCGCGCTACCGCCCCGAGGCGCAGGACCTGCGCCTCCGCGGCCTCTCGATCGTGGAGGTGCTGGGCCTCACCCTGGACGAGGCGTTGCACTTCTTTCGCGACGACCGGCCGGTGGCGGATCGCCTCGCTCCCTTCGCGCGGGTGGGCCTCGGCTACCTGACCCTCGGCCAGCCCCTCTCGACCCTCTCCGGAGGGGAGTCCCAGCGGCTGCGCATCGCCCAGGCCCTGCGCGAGGGCGCGCCGGAGACGCTCTACGTGCTCGACGAGCCGACCACGGGTCTGCACCCGGCAGACATCGAGGTGCTGCTGCGCTGTCTGGGCGATCTGCTCGACGCCGGCTCCAGCGTGTTCGTTGTGGAGCACAACCTCGACGTGATTCGCCGGGCGGATCACGTGATCGACCTGGGCCCCGAGGGCGGCCCCGGCGGCGGCCGACTGATGGCGACCGGCACCCCCGAGGAGGTCGCCCAGGAGCGCGCCTCCCACACCGGAGCGGCGCTGCGCGCACTCGGGCTCTAGGCTCTCGGGATGGCGCAGCGTGCGCGTCCGCCCGACGACATCTCACCCGGCGAGTTCTTCACGCGCTGGTTGCCGTCGATGGTCGAGGAGGATGCCGAGCGGCGCGTGCGTCTGGGCGATACCGCGGCGAGCCTGGTCTTCGTGCTCGACGGAGACGCCGGCGGCGAGTTCACGCTCGTCGTGGCCGAGGGCCGGGTGGCGGGACACCTCGGCCGGGTGACGACGGCGGATCTCGAGGTGCGGGTCGATCTGGAGACCTGGCGCGCCCTCAACCGCGGCGACCTCTCGGCCCCGGAGGCGCTGCTGCGCCGCCGCGTGCGCATCCAAGGCGATCTGATCCTCGCCTTGAAGCTCCACCTGATCATCGGCTGAAGGCCGGGTCGCCCGGCGCCGGAGCGGGTCAGGTGCTGTTGCGTCGCTTCGGCGGGTCGCGCTGGGCGTCGCGGCGCTGGGCGAAGATGCGCTTGTCGTGCAGCTTCCGAAGCTGTCGCTCGATCTTGTCGAGGACCTGATCGGCGGCGGGCCCGGGCTCGCTGGCGTTGGCGTGGGTGGCCACGTCGGTGTTCTTACCGGTGGCGTGCCCTTGTACGAGGTAGCCGGCACCATCCTCCGAGAGTGTGATCTCGAAGCGCGTCGCCTCGCGGAACTCCTCGGCGAGCTGCCCGCAGCGACGCTCGATCGCCTCGCGAACCCGGTCTTCGAGCTCGATATCCCTGGCGTGAACCAGAACTTCGGGGCTCGACGTCATCCAACCTGCCTCACGTGTCCGAATCTAACACAGCCGACCGGAGGCGAAAGTCGCGGATGCGACGGAACGTACCGACCGGTGGAAGCGCCCGGGGCAGGAGGTCCCTCGACGGGGCGCATCGTCTCAGTCGCGGCCTGATTCGGGGCGATCGCCGCCGCCCAGGGTCAGCGACAGGCAGCGGACGCCCAGATCGGCCTCGAGTCGCGCCGCCAGGGTACGCCGCTCGTCGGCGCCTCGGGTGACGACCTGGCCGCAGCCGTCGCCCTGGGAGCCGACGCCCTTTCCCCCCCACCCGAGCTCGGCGACTGCCGGGTGTGCGAGCAGCTCGTGGAGACGGGGGGCGGCGAGCGCGGGCGAAGCCGGCGCGACCCACTCGTCGAAGTGGGCCTGGGCGCGACTCATCAGCTCCCCCAGACTTCGGGCGTCTCCGGCGGTCAACACGGCCTCGGCCTCGGCGAGGGTCGCGAGGTTGCGCGGGCCCAGAGCCTCGCGGACGCCGGTCGCGCCGGCGCTTCCGCCGCTCGGAAAGCAGGCGTTGAGGTCCGCCAGGATGCGCCGGGTGTCCTTGCTGCGGCAGAGGTCGACGATCAGCAGGTGGAGGATCCGACGGGGGCGGAGCTCGTCGAAGGAGATCGTGTCACCGTCGATGTGCATGGCCACGGGGCCGCGACCGAAGGCGCAGACCTGGTCCATCCGACCACACTGAGAGCCGGTGCGCCGCTCCCCGGCGTAGGCCACGGCCATCTCGCCCTCGGTCGAGAGACCGAGGCGGTAGAGGCGTGAAGCCGCTCGCGCGACCAGCACGCAGATCGCCGCCGACGACGAGAGACCCTTGCGGACGGGCAGGTCCGACTCGACGGTGAGCTGCAGGCCCCCGACACGGTGGTGATCGCGCAGCTCGGCGAGGGTCGCAGCGGCGTAGCTGAAGAAGCCCGTGCCCGACGCGACCCCCTCGAGGGCGTCGAGGCCGATCCGCTCGGGCCCGGCCCGGCTCCCATCGGGAAGCACGCTCGTGATCTCGAGCGCTGCGTCGAGGGGAGCGGCCGAGGCGCGCAGCCCCTGGTCGGTCCCGGCCACCAGGCAGCGACCCGGCGCGATCTCGGGATGACTCCGCCGATAGCCCCCGGCCCAGTCCGAATGCTCGCCGAACAGACAGAGGCGCCCCGGAACGAAGAGATCGATCAAGGTGTCGACTCCGCGGTCTCCGGTGCGGTCCGGCTCAGCGCGGTGCGTACCAGATGGGAGAGGTGTAGGCCCGCTCCTGGGTGCTGACCGGGGCGTCCTCGGGCAGCTCTGCTCCGAGTCGGAAGGAATCGTAGGTGGACCAGCGCGGGGTCGGGATCTCGATCACACGGGCGTAGTAGAAGGCCTTCTGGTCCGGGTCGAAGTCCGGATCCGTCCACACCGCACCGAGCTCCGACGCGCCGATCGTGTTCGTCCAGGTCGCGGCGGCGACGTCCACGGTGTTTCCCACCGGCG
>CALDCK010000440.1 GCA_937937315.1 uncultured bacterium | reverse complement strand
GAGCTCGCGGCCGAGCCGACGGACGACTCCCACGCGCGCCCCCCCCCTCCGGTGAGATAGGGTCTAGACTCTGCTTCGGGGGGAACGTCATGGGTAGGGATCCGGGTCTCCGGGGGATCGGCGCTGCCGCGCTCGGGATCCTCCTGCTCGCGGTTGCGGGCTGCGCCACGAAGCAGCGGATTCCGCTCGAGTGTGTGGCCGAAGAGGTGCAGATCTACGTCGACGGACGCCTGCTCGAGGGCCAGCCCGACGCCATCGACCTGCGCGTCGACGAGCCCCACAAGCTCTACTTCAAGCGCGAGGGGCACGAGCCCCAGCTGGTGGTGCTCCGTCCCGGCGAAGCCGCCGACGGCGCGGCGTACCTCGAGCCCCGCGACGTGTGTGTGGAGCTCGTACCCGTGGGACTGGGGCGGAGGCTCACGATCGAGGCAGACGAAGGGGGCGACACACCCTGATGTTCCGCCCCTCGGCCTCGGTCCTCACCGCGCTGCTCCTGGCAGCGGGTGCCGGTGGGATCGCCCACGCCGAGTCCCTTTCCCTGCGCTACGGCATCGCGCCAGGCCAGAGCTGGAGCGCCGTCCAGACCATCGTGCGAGAAACGAGCCTCGGCGGGGAGACCCGGAGCGATCGGGGCACGGCCCGCTTCTCCTACCGCGTCGCCGCGACCCAGGAGCCAGATCGGCTGCTTCTCGACGCGCGCATGCTCTCCCAATCGGTGGGGGAGGAGGAGAGCCCGGTCGACTTCGCCTCGATCGCATTTCGCGCGTCGACCGATCGCCGTGGGGTCATGCGTGGCGTCCGCTTCGAGCTCGGTGACGTCGACCCCCCGGATCTGCCCGGGATCGAGCCCGACCCCGTCGCCTTCCGACAGATGCTTCGCCGGGTCGCCGAGGCCTGGATCGACTCGGTCTATTGGCTCCCGGAGCTCCCGGAGCGCGCGCTCGCCGTCGGCGAGTCGTTCGTGATCGGAGACCGGGACGACGTCGGGGGCACCGAACCCGGTGTGCGGATGGAGATGGTCTCGAAGACGACCTACACGCTGCGCGAGCTATCCGAGGGAGTCGCCCGGTTCGACGTCGCGATCCGCTCCAGCGTCGAGGCCTCGACCGCCCAGAGCGCCGTCGAATCCCGCCGCATCGCCGAGGGAGAGGCCGACTTCGACCTCGAGCTGGGAATGTGGACCCGCCACCAGACCCGATCCGAACATCATGCGGTGTTCTCGGGGGATCCAACCGGCCAGGGCAGCGCCAGCGCCCGGACCACGACGACGATCGAGATGACGCGGCAAGGCGACTGAAGCGGCCACGCGCTTCACTCCTCCGCCGGCGGCGCCTCCAGGGGCAGATCGATCGTGAACGACGTCCCGCGACCCGGGCCCGAGTCGACGGTGATTCGCCCGCCGTGGCGCTCGATGATTCCGTGGGAGAGCGAGAGCCCGAGGCCGGTGCCCATGCCGACGGGCTTCGTCGTGAAGAAGGGATCGAAGATCCGGCCGCGCACCTCCTCGGAGATGCCGGGACCATCGTCGCTGAAGATGAGACGCACGCCATCCACACCGGGCTCGGTGCGGATGCGGATCGTCCCGCTCTCCTCGATCGCATCGCAGGCATTCATCAGCAGGTTCAGGAAGACCTGATTCAGCTGGCCGGGGTAGCAGCGCACCTTCGGGAGGTCGCCGTAATCGCGTTCGACTGCGATGGCGTTCTTGAAGCGCACATCCATCAGCGCCAGGGTGCGGTCGATCTCCTCGTGGAGATCTGCGTCCTGGAGCTCGGCCTGGTCCATGCGCGAGAAGGTGCGCAGGTCCTGCACGATCTTCTTCACCCGCTCGGTGCCCTCTCGGCTGCGAACGAGCAGCTTCGTGATGGCCAGGCGCGTCCGTTCGGTATCGCTCTCGGCCCGCTGCCCCTCCACCAGCTTCACGATGTACTCGTCGAGGAGCTGCAGATTCGCGTGAACGAAGCCGATCGGATTGTTCAGCTCGTGGGCGACGCCGGCTACCAGCTGGCCGAGTGACTTCATCTTCTCGGCCTGGACGAGCTGGGCCTGGGTGTCGCGCAGCTCCGCCGTGCGCTCTTCGACCCGGGCCTCGAGGGTCTCGTTGAGCTTCGCGATCTCGTCGAATGCCTTCGCGTTCTCGATGGCGATCGAGCTTTGGTTGGCGAGGGTTCTCAGGAGCATCCGGTCGTCGGCCAGAAGGCGATCTCCCGAGAGCTTCCGACCGACCGCGATCACGCCGAGCAGGTCCACCCCGTAGAGGATGGGCACCAGGAGCTCCACCTCGATGGTGTCGAAGACGTCGCGGCAGAGCTCGCGGCTCTCGACGTCGGGCTCGTCGTCGAAATCGACCCGCGAGAGGTCCTCGCGGCGCATCCACAGGTGTTTCCAGATCGGGTGGTCGGCGGGGATCTCGACCGTGAGCGACTCCTCCTCCCAGTCCCCCCGCGACGCCATCGTGCGCAGGGTGCGACCCTCGTCGTCGACCATCATCACCACCGCGCGCTCGACACCCATCGTGTCGGTGAGGGCCACGAGGATGCGGTCCGCGATCTCCGAGAGCGAGAGCATCGACACCATCGCCTCGGAGATCTCCCGCACGGCGACCCGGTAGGTCTCTCGATCGCGATCGAAGAAGCGGTCCACCAGGGCCTGGAGGCGATTGCGCAGGGGATTGAAGGCGAGGATGGCGAAGAAGAGGAAGGTGACCTGAAACCAGCGGAAGCTGATGTTGAGCCGCGCGACCAGGGCGTCGGCGGAGGTGATGAGCAGCGCGAAGAGCCCCGTGATCGCGATGCTCGCACCGCCGTACGCCGCCGACGAGCGGGCCACGTTGCGCATCTCGAATAGCTCGCGACGAATGATCCCGTAGCCGACGGCGACCGGGAAGATGAACGCCCACAGGAGCGTCAGGTAGTAGGGGAAGGGCGTACGGAAGACCCACTCCGCACTGAAGATGGCGACGATGGGCACGAAGGTGACCGCCGCTGCCAGGAACATGAGGTTCGCCCGGTCGCGCACCGGCCCTTCACCGGCGCGCCCGCGCTCGTAGGCCACGATGCCGAGGGAGAGGAGGGAGATCGCGAAGGTGAATGCCATCGAGAGCGTCATGCCCATGCCCGCCGGCAGCCCCAGCGACGCGCCGGCCACACCGAGTGCGGCGAGAGCGATCGCGGCGCAGTAGGGCACCCACCGGATGCGCGAGTGGCGCACCACCCAGTCCGGCTCGATCGGGTAGGTGGTGAAGAGGTGGAAGGTCGTCGCTCCCACCAGGGGCACGTTCATCAGCAGGCGGGGCCAGCCCCAGAGCAGGAAGTCGGTCTGGAGCGTGTTCGAGAGCTGGGCCGCCATCGCGCAGCAGAAGAGGAGGAGGGCGCGCGCCTCCGGGCGGTCCGGCTTGAGCCGCCAGGCGAGACCCCCAGTGGCCAGGTACACGACCGCGACCAGGATGAGCAGGATCTGGCAGAGCACCAGAATGGGCGTCGATGTCCAGGTCGCGGGCTCCGGCAACAGCTCCAGGGTGAACCGTCGTCCACCGGGCTTCTCGAAGACATATCGGTTGGCGACGCCCTCGCGGAGCCCGTCGGGGCCCAGAGCCAGACTCTCGACGAAGGGGACTCCGCTGACCTCGAGCACCCGGTCTCCCGGCTCGAGCCCGAGGCCCTCCATGCCCGGGGCAAGCTTCTCCACCAGCGCGATCCCACCGATCCGCGTATCGGTAAAGGGGTGGTAGAGACGATCCGGCGGCGCCCTCAGCACGCTGAGGGCGAGGACGATCGACAGCAGCGCCCACGCGATGAAGGCGCCCGCCACGAGCCGCCGCAAGGCGAGGGTGGACGACGAGTTCATGAGACTCCCGACACCCCGTGGGAGGCTAGGAGCGTGGGGGAGTGAGCGCCAGTCGCCGCCGGCGGCGAGCCCGTCGCCCGGCCCGCTCGGGCTCGACTATCGCGCCGGGGGCGGAGCCGTGGGTTCGACCCGATCGTAGCCATCGCCGCCGGCGTTCAGGGTCACGACCTCGGGGCGGTCGCGCTTGCGCTGGCGGTCCGTCGCCTCCTCGGCCGAGGGCAGGGAGATCGAGACGACGGAGGAGCCGAGGGGCGCCTCGCTGCACGTGGAGGCGGCGGGCACGGCGGAGATCGGCGACGGCTCGTCAGCCCGGACGACCCGGACCCCGGGAGAGGACAGGAGGAGCATCGCCAGGACCGAGGTCCATCCCACCAGCCGCGCTACGAGAACCGGTTTCATCCGTGCCTCCGTGGTACTCTTGGTCCGTCCCCTCACGCTCATCGACCGTTCGGGGTGTGCGCTTGACCGTGAATCGGGAAGCAGATCCGCGTCGGGATCGGCCGCGCTGCGCGGGAGCAGCGCCGCAGGGCAATGCTGCCTGTGCGCTGCGCGCCGGCTCCGGCGACGAGCCTCGATGCAGCTCGTAGTCTTCGAACGGCGCGAGCGATCGGAAGGTCACAGGGGTGCCGGAACGCGCACCGAGATCGGCTCCATGGGCGCCGCCGCCCTCGGCTTCGAGACGCTGGACGCCGTCCGACACGGCACCCGCCGCCTGGGTGCGATCGTTCCCAGCGGCGCCCACGCCGGCGTCGTTGTGGATCTGAACCGCGCCCTCGCCGTGAAGCTCGCCGGCGAGGACGCGGGGGCGCCCGAGTGCGAAGCGGACTCCCTCCTCCCCTCGGATCCGCTGGACTTCCTGCGAAGACTCCCCCTTTCGCTGGACGCCGCCCGGGCCACGATCGGCTTCGCGAGCGAGGCCCTCGAAGGCTACGACGGCCCGGACCTCCTGGGCGCGGAGATCGCGATGCCGCGCCGCGAGGTGCGCCTCGCCGCGCCGGTGCAACGGCCCGGGAAGCTGATCGCCCTCTCGCTCGGCGACCCGGCGACGGCGGTGCCGCGCCTCTTCCTGAAGGCGGCATCGGCGCTCGCGGGACCCGAAGACGAGATCCTGCTGCCCGCCCACAGCGAGCCCCTCGACTTCCACGGCGAGCTGGCGGCGGTGATCGGCCGACGCGCCCGAAACCTGTCTCAGGACGAGGCTCTCGACGCCATCGCGGGCTACTGCGTCGGCATCTCGGTCCACCCCTTCCAGACGGGAGCGAACGCAGACACCGTCTGCTGGTCCGGCGACACCTTCGCTCCCCTCGGCCCGGCACTCGTGACGACCGACGAGATCCCGAACCCCCACGACCTGCGCCTGCGCGCACGACTCTCGGGAGAGACGCTCCAGTCGGGCCACACCAAGGAGCTGCCGATCCGAATGCCCGAGCTGATCTCCAGGCTCTCGGCGACGATGACCCTCGAGCCCGGCGACGTGATCCTGAGTGGAGCACCCCTCGGTGGACTCGTGGGCGTGCAGGATCGCGCCATCCGCGACGGCGACATCCTCGACGTCGAGATCGAGCGGGTGGGGCGGCTGGCGGTCTACGTGCGCGGAGCCGCCGCTAGGAGACCGGTACGTAGCGAATGAGCAGTCGCGAGCGGTCCCGGTAGCCAGCCCTCATCTTGTCGCGCCAGTTCCCGATCTCCTCGGGATACTTCTTCTCGTAGAGTGCGAGCAGCCGGTCGAGCAGGGCGTCGTCGCGCACGGAGACGGCACGAGCATCGAAGTGGGGCGCCTGCCGGAACGCCTCGTTGCGTCCGACCATGCGCTTCCAGCGGCCGTGGTCACCGACCCAGATCCGTGCGCCGTCGAGCTCGCGTTCGAGAGCCCGCCCCTTCCACGTGCCCGCACCGGTGATCACGACCACCGCGCCGTCGAGCCAGCCGAACCAGACCTCGCCGTGGCAGGTGCTCTCGCTTCCGTCTGCCAGCAGGGGCGAGACGTAGACGAGGCCGCTCTTCTCCAGGAGGGCGCCGTGCCGGGTGCCGAAATCGGTCGACGCCGCCTCGGCAGCGGCAAGGGCGCGGCCGACCGGCCACGCCAGCGCCGCGGCGACCCCCGCGATGAAGCTCCTGCGATCGATCAAATCCCCGACCCCTCTTCCTCGTCGACGTGGATGCCGCACTCGCGAGTCTCCGGATGCTCCCACCACCAGCGACCCGCGCGCGGGTCCTCGCCCTCACGCACGGCCCGCGAACACGGCTCGCAGCCGACCGACGGGTAGCCCTCGGCGTGCAGCCGATTCACCGGGACGTTGTGGGCCTCGACGTAGGAAAGAACTTCCTCGTGGGACCAGTCGGCGATGGGGTTCACCTTCACCATGCCGCCGTGGATGTAGTCGATCTCCACCTTCTTCGTGTTCGCACGCGTGACGTTCTGTTCGCGGCGGAGCCCGCTCACCCAGGCGTCGAGGCCGGCCAGATGACGCTTGAGCGGCTCGACCTTGCGAACGCGACAGCAGAGCTGGCGGTTCTCGATCGACTCGTAGAAGAGGTTCATGCCGCGGGTGCGAACGAGGTCCTGCACGTCTTCCGCGCGCGGCGCGAGCACCTCGATTTCCTTGTCGTAGCGCTCGCGGATCCGGTCGATCAGGTCGTGGGTCGCCTGGGGGATCCGCCCGGTATCGAGCACGAACACCCGCGAGCTCGGATCGATGCGATGCATCATGTCCAGGATCGCGACGCCTTCCGGCGCACCGAAGGAGCAGGACAGGGCGATGCTGGGCTGAAAATTCTTGAGCGACCAGGTAAGGATTTCCTGGGGGCTCAGGGACTCCGCTTCGCCGTCCCGGATGAACCGCAATATCTTGGGATCAATCGCTTTTCGCTGGATCGAAGCCATGGGGGCTCATCCTTCGTCGCCGCGCTATCGGAGAAACCCTACCGCGGCTTGAAGGAATCGCCAATCAATCCCGACTCTTGGGCCGTGATATTGATCCCGTCCGGCTCGCGGGGTGACCGAGGAGCGTGTCAGCCCGTCTCGGGCTCGAGGCGTCGGACCGCCGCCGGGTCGCGCACGCGGGCGGCCATCCGCTCCACCGTCTCACCCGTCACCGGGTGCGCCTCCTCCGGCGCGAGGTCCCGCAGCGGCTCCAGCACGAAGGGGCGCTCCGCCAGGCGGGGGTGAGGGAGCTGGAGCGCGACGCTCTCCACCCGGCGGGCTCCCTGGAGGAGCAGGTCGAGGTCCAGGGTGCGGGCGGCATTGCGCAGGCCGCTGCGGGTCCGCCCCGCTCCGCGCTCGATCGCCAGCAGTCGCTCGAGCAGGGCGTGGGGGTCGAGGGAGGTCTCCATGCGAACCACTCCATTCAGATAGGGACCCTGCTCGCCCGGCCCGACCGGGTCGGTCTCGTAGATCGGCGAGGCCACGACGTCGCGGATGCCCGGTGTCGACCGCAGCGCCGCGACCGCCCCGCAGAGGGTCGCCTCGCGATCCCCCAGGTTCGATCCCATCGCCACGAAGGCGCGCTCCCCTGGCGCCGGGAGGGGAGGATCCGGTCGACAGCTCCCGCGGATCGCAGCGTGGAGCACCGGCGCCGCCTCCCACTGAAGGAAGTGACCGGCGTCGGCGACCCGCTGCGGGCCCACGTGGTTCGGGAACACGCGCACCGCCATCTCGTCGAAGTCGGGATAGATCACGTGGTCCGAGAGACCGAAGAGGATCACCGTCGGTGTCGGGTTGCGCCGCAGGCGGGACGGAGCGCAACGCGCCTTCGCGTCGAACACGCTCTCGTAGATGCCGAAGCCCGCGCGTAGCTTACGGGCATCGGCGAAGGGCTCGGCCATGAATGCCACGGCCTCGGGATCGAAGGCGCCGGGGTGCGCCCAGCGCCGCGTGGTGTAGAAGGTCGATACGTAGCGACAGCGTTTCTCCGGGTCGTCGAGCTCGGCGGCGAGAGCGTCGGCGTCGGTGCCCTGGCGCAGGAAGTAGTCGGCGGTCTCCGCCGGGGGGCGCGTGCGCAGATGGGCCATCTCCTCGCGCAGGTAGGGAAGCGGGCAGTTGAACAGGACCATCCGCTCGACGAAGCCCGGAAAGCGCAGAGACAGATCCTGGGCGATCGCGCCACCGGCGTCGCCCGCGACGATGGTGATCCGCTCGTGGCCCAGATGGTCGTGGATCAGCGCACGGAGGTCGCGGCTGTGGGAGGCGGCGTCGCAGAGGCCGTCCGGTCCGACGTCGCTGGCGCCGAAGCCTCGAAGATCCGGCGCGATGACCTCGTAGCCCTCCCGGGCGAGGGGAGCGATGCTGCGCCACCAGATGCGGCGGGTCTCGGGCCACCCGTGGAGCAGGAGCAGGGGGGCCCCGCCCTGCCCTTCGTGAACGAAGACCTGCCCGAAGCCGCGCGGGCTCGCACTTCGGGGCGCGAAGCGGTCCGGGTCGAGCTCGGGGTTCGCGCTCACGCTCCGATCTTACAGCTACACTCCTCGACCGTGTCCACGATCGGCGCCGATCCTCCCCGCCTGGTGAGCGACGTCCCGGGGCCCCGGTCGCGCGCGCTCACCGTGCGACTCGAGCGCCGACTGCCCGAGGGGCAGCTCCTGCCAGTCGATGGCGCGCCGGCCTTGGTAGGCCTGCTCCACGGCCGTGTCGAGGATTGGCCGGGCGCCCTGCCAGACCTCGGGCCCGATCCCGTCACCCGGCATGTATCCCACTGACGGATGATCCGGCACGATCAGCTGGCCGTC
>CALDCK010000439.1 GCA_937937315.1 uncultured bacterium | reverse complement strand
GTCCATCGCGAATTGGACGCCGGAGAGCTCCCGACCCGGAACGTCCAGATCCCGGGGCGCCTCGGAGCCCACGGTGAGCAGCACCGCGTCGAAGGCCTGGCGCAGCTCCTTCACCGAGAGCTCCACGCCCACGTTTACGCCGGTCTGGAAGATCACGCCCTCGACGCGCATCTGCTCGATCCGCCGATCGATCACCCACTTCTCGAGCTTGAAGTCGGGGATCCCGTAGCGCAGGAGTCCCCCGAGCCGATCGCTCTTCTCGAAGAGGGTCACCGTGTGGCCGGCGCGCGTGAGCTGCTGGGCGGCCGCCATTCCAGCGGGACCGGACCCGATCACCGCGACGGAGCGACCCGTGCGACGTTCAGGCCTCACGGGACGGACCCAGCCCTCGTCCCAGCCTCGGCGCACGATCTCCCACTCCACCTGCTTGATCGCGACCGGGTCCTGGTTGATTCCCAGAACGCAGGCCTGCTCGCAGGGCGCTGGACAGACCAGCCCGGTGAACTCGGGAAAGTTGTTCGTGGAATGCAGCCGCACGAGTGCGTCCTCCCACTTCTCCCGATAGACCAGGTCGTTGAAGTCGGGAATGACGTTGCCGAGCGGACACCCGTCGTTGCAGAACGGGATTCCGCAATCCATGCAGCGCGACGCCTGGAGATGGGACTTTTCGGTCGGAAAATCCTTCTGGACGATCTTCCAGTCGCCGAGCCGCTCCTCCACCGGCCGGTAGTCCGTATTGGCGCGTCCGTGCTTCAGGAACCCGCGGGGATCAGCCATTTCCGCTCTCCGCCTCGATGCGATCGGTGAGTGCCCGCTTGTAGTCCTTCGGGAACACCTTGATGAATTTCGGGGCGAGACCGTCCCACTTCCTCAACACCTCGTCGGCCCTCGCGCTTCGCGTGTACTGGAAGTGCTTCCTCACCATCCGCTGGATCCGATCGAGATCGGCGTCATCGAGGGGATCGAGGTCGACGGTCTCGGGGTTCACCCGCGACGGGAAGGTCCCCGCCTCGTCGAGTACGTATGCGATACCGCCGCTCATCCCCGCGCCAAAGTTCCGACCGGTCTCTCCCAGGACGACGACGGTCCCGCCAGTCATGTACTCGCAGCCGTGCTCACCGACCCCCTCGACGACGGCGTCGGCGCCGCTGTTGCGGACGCCGAAACGCTCTCCGGCGACCCCCTGGAAGTAGGCTTCGCCGCTCGTGGCGCCGTAGAGAACGACGTTTCCGGTGATGATGTTCCGAGCGGGATCGAAGCTCGATCCTTCCGGGACGCGGACGACGATGCGGGCTCCGCAAAGTCCCTTGCCGCAATAGTCGTTCGTGTCCCCGTCGACCTCGAAGGTCATTCCCCGGGTGCAGAACGCGGCCAGGCTCTGGCCCGCACTGCCCTTGAGCCGCAGTGTGATCGTATCCTCCGGAAGCCCTTCCTCGCCGTAGCGAAGCGACACCTCGGACCCGAGGATCGTACCCAGGGTGCGGTCCGTGTTCCGGGTGGCGCGCTCGATCACGACCTTCTCCCGACGCTCGAGTGCCGGCTTCGCCAGCTCGAGCAGCTCCATGTCCGCGACCTCCTCGAGCTCCTTCCCGAGGGTCTGCTCCTCGCAGTTGTAGATCGCGTGGGGAACGTCCGGGCGGTGGAAGAGCTGGGAGAAGTCGAGCCCCTTGCGCTTCCAGTGGCTCACCGCGCCATCCACCTCGAGGAGATCGACCCGCCCGATGAGATCGTCGAGTCTGCGAACTCCGAGGGAAGCCATGATCTCGCGCACCTCTTCCGCGACCCAGAGCAGATACTGCACGACACTGTCCGGCGTGCCCGAGAATCGCTCGCGCAGCACCGGATCCTGGGTCGCGATCCCAACCGGACAGGTGTTGAGGTGGCAGACCCGCATCAGGATGCAGCCCATCGCGACCAGGGGCGCCGTTGCGAACCCGTACTCGTCGGCGCCTAGCATCGCCGCGATCGCAACATCGCGGCCGGTCTTCAGCCCGCCGTCGGTCTGCACGCGGATCCGGCCGCGCAGGTCGTTCAGCACCAGCGTCTGCTGGGTCTCGGCGAGCCCGACCTCCCAGGGCATTCCGGCGTATTTGATCGACGCCTGGGGCGAGGCGCCGGTGCCCCCGTCCATGCCGCTGATCAGGACCCCGTCGGCCTTCCCCTTCGACACACCGGCGGCGATCGTCCCGACGCCGTTGACCGAAACGAGCTTCACGCTCACCCGAGCGCGCCGGTTCGCGTTCTTCAGGTCGTAGATGAGCTGGGCCAGATCCTCGATGGAGTAGATGTCGTGGTGGGGCGGCGGCGAGATCAATCCCACACCCGGCGTCGAGTGTCTCACCCGCGCAATCGTCTCGTTGACCTTCTTTCCCGGAAGCTCGCCTCCCTCTCCGGGCTTCGCTCCCTGGGCCACCTTGATCTGGAGCTCGTCGGAGTTGACGAGATACCAGCTGGTCACCCCGAAGCGACCCGACGCGACCTGTTTGATCGCGCTGCGTCGCAGATCACCGTTGGCGTCGCGTTGGAACCGATCCGGGTCCTCTCCGCCCTCTCCCGTGTTGCTCTTGCCCCCGAGCCGGTTCATCGCCACTGCCAGGGCCTGATGGGCCTCGAGCGAGATGGATCCGTAGGACATCGCGCCGGTGCAGAAGCGCTGCGCGATCTCGCTGGGCGACTCCACCTCATCGATCGGGACGGGGCCTTCGGTCCTCGCGAAGCGGAAGAGACCTCGCAGGGTGCACGCAGCCTCGGCCTCGCCGTCGGCCGCCTTCGCGAAATCCTTGTAGTCCTCGTAGCTCCCGCGCCGCAGCGCGATCTGGAGCTTCGATACGGTGTCGGGGTTGAAGGTGTGACGCTCACCCCGAGCGCGCCACTGGTAGAGGCCGCCGGGATCGAGCTCCGGATAGGCGAAGTCCTCTCCCGGGAAGGCCCGCGCGTGCCGCATTGCCGCTTCCCGGGCGATCACGTCGAAGCCGACACCGGAGACCCGCGACGGCGTGCCCCGGAAACAGCGCCTCACCAGATCCCGATCGAGGCCGATCGCCTCGAAGATCTGGGCCCCCCGATAGCTCTGGAGCGTCGAGATCCCCATCTTCGCGAAGGTCTTGAGCAGGCCCTTGTCCGTCGCCTTGATGTAGTTCGCGATCGCGGCCGGGACGCTCAGGTCCTCCGGCGTGAAGCTCCCGTCCTCGACGAGCTCCTCGATGGTCTGCAGAGCCAGGTAGGGATTGATCGCCCCCGCCCCGTAACCGATCAGGAGCGCCAGGTGCGCCACCTCTCGGGCTTCGCCGGTCTCGCAGACGATCCCGCAGCTCGTGCGCAGCGTCTTCCGAATCAGATGATGATGCACGGCCCCGGTGGCCATCAGCATCGGGATCGGCGCGAGGTCGGGCGCGACGCCCCGATCCGAGAGGACCAAGATGTTTGCCCCGCCGCGCACGGCGGCCTCGGCCTCGTCACAGAGTCGATCGAGAGCGGCAACGAGCCCCTCGCCGCCATCGGCCACCTTGAACAGGCACGAGAGGGTCTCGGAGCAGAAGCCGGGCAGATCGATGCCGCGCAGTCGGGCGAGCTCGTCGTCGGTGATGAGCGGGTGCTCGACCCGGATCAGCCGCGCGTGTCCCTCCGTCTCCTCGAGCAGGTTGCGCTCCGCGCCGAGGGTCGAGTGGAGCGCCATTACCGGCCGCTCGTTGATCGAGTCCATGGCCGGATTCGAGACCTGGGCGAAGCGTTGCTTGAAGTAGCGATAGAGCATCTGGGGCCGGTCTGAGAGGCAGGCCAGCGCCGCGTCCTCCCCCATCGACCCGATCGGCCACTTTCCGTTCACGGCCATCGGCGCGAGCAGGAGCTTCAAGTCCTCGTTCGAGTAGCCGAAGGCCTGCTGGAGGGCGAAGCGCTGCTCGGGATTCGACGTCACCGGCTCGGCCGATCCAGGCGGCAGGTCGCCGAGGACCACCCGATTGCCCTCGACCCACTCCCGATAGGGCCGTTGCTCCACGTAGCGGCGCTTGATTTCCTCGTCGCCGACGATGCGCCCCTCTTCGAGGTCGATGAAGAAGATCTTCCCGGGGTGCAGCCGCTCCTTCACCAGGACGTTCTGGGGCGGGATGTCCACGACGCCCACCTCCGAAGCCATCACGACGAACCCATCCTTCGTCACCACGTAGCGCGACGGGCGCAGACCGTTGCGGTCGAGTACCGCGCCGATCTTCCGACCGTCGGTGAAAGCGAGGGAGGCTGGCCCGTCCCAGGGCTCCATCAGGAAGGAGTGGTACTCGTAGTAGGCGCGAAGGTCCGGGTCCATGTCGTCCCGGTTCTCCCAGGCCTCGGGAATCATCATCAACACCGCCTCGGGCAGCTCCCGGCCGGCGAGGACGAGGAACTCCAGGGCACTGTCGAAGCGCGCCGAGTCCGACGCGCCGGACCGCACGATGGGATAGAGCTTCTGGAGGTCGTCCCCGAGGAGCTTCGAGGCCATCGTGCCCTCGCGGGCCCGCATCCAGTTCTGGTTTCCCTCGACGGTGTTGATCTCACCGTTGTGGGCCAGGTAGCGGAAGGGGTGGGCGAGGTCCCATGCGCCGAGGGTGTTCGTGCTGTAGCGCGAGTGCACCAGGCAGAGCGCCGAGGTGAAGTCGCGATCCGTGACGTCGGGAAAGAAGGCCCGGATCTGCTGTGAGATGAGCATCCCCGTATACACCAGGGTGCGACTCGAGAGGCTCGGCACGTAGAAGAAGTGGTGCTCGCCGTGCTCCTCGGCGACCGCCTTCTCCGCCAGACGGCGGATCACGTAGAGCTTGCGCTCGAAGGCGTCCTGGTCCGCGGACTCGGCGCCTCCCGCCTCGATGAAGATCTGCTGGATCCGCGGCAGGCTCTCGCGGGCCAGCCAGCCGATCGCCTCGGGATGGTGGGGCACGTCCCGCCAGCCGAGGACGCCCTGCCCTTCGCCAGTCACGATGCCCTCGAAGATCTCGCGCTGGTGCGACGCCGCACGTTCATCCCGCGCCAGGAAGATCATCCCGACCGCGTAGGCGCCCTCGTCGGGGAGCTCGAAGCCGAGCGACGGCGCTTCTCGTCGAAAGAGCGCATCCGGGATCTGCACCAGCAGCCCCGCCCCGTCGCCGGTATCCGGGTCACAGCCGCAGGCGCCGCGGTGCTCCAGGTTGATCAAGACCTCGATGCCCTTCTCGACGGTGTCGTGCAGCTTCTCACCGCTGATGTTCGCCACGAAGCCTACGCCGCAGGCGTCGCGTTCGTTCGCCGGGTCGTAGAGACCCTGGGCCGAGTGTCGACCGAATCCGTTCTTCATCGCACCGCTTCCTTCTCGCCCTTCGACGCGCGCCGGCCCCGTGCACCTCCCGTGCGCCGGGACCGCTCGGGAAGGTCACCGTCCACCTGCAGTACGATCCTGGACCGCTCGGCGTGGGTGGAGAGCACGACCATCGTTTCGGTGCGCGACACCCCCTCGTGGGATCGAATGGCCTCGATGAGGCGCTCGAGGGACTCCGTGTTCTGGGTTTTGACCTTCACCATCAAGGTGTGTGCGCCGGTGACGTGGTGGCACTCGAGCACCTCGTCGATCGCCGCCATCGCCGATTCGACCTGCCGGATCGCATCGGGCCGCGAGGTCGAGACGCCTATGAAGGCCGTCACGTCCCGGCCCAGGCGCCGCGCATCCAGGATGGCGGCGTAGCCTCGGATGACGCCGGCCTCTTCGAGCTTGTGGATGCGCTCGACGACCGCCGGCGCGGAGAGACCCACCTTCTCGCCGATCGCAGCCAACGGCTGCTTGCAGTTCTCCTGGAGGAGCTCGAGGATGGCGGCGTCCGTGGCATCGAGGCCGGCCGGATCGCGGGTGAATTTCATTAGGCGCCTCGAGTTCTGGGGCGCAATAAATAAGGTAGATGCGAGTCTCGAGTCAAGCGAATCGATGACGAAATGCCATTCTGCCTTGCTCTATTCAGTCAGATAGCCGGGTTTCCTGCGCCTCGCCTGCTCAATCCCCTCGGGGAACAAGGACCCGAAGGCGGTCCGGGTGATTCGTGAAGATCCCGTCGACGCCGTGCTCGAGCAGGGTCCGCATGCGATCCGGTTCGTCCACCGTGTAGACGTTCACCGCGAGCCCATCGCCGTGGGCGGTCTGGATGGCCTCCGGGCTGGCGAGACCCGTCCAGAAGTGGACCGCCTCGGCCTCCACCGCCTGGGCCCGCTCGCGCCATCTCGCGGGCGCACGGCCCGACACCAACACGCCGATCCGCGCCTCGGGGGAGCAGGCTCGCAGTGTCGCCAGGACCTCGTCGGAGAAGGAGGAAAAGAGGGTCTCCCCGAGCAGGCCGCGCGAGCCAACCGCTTCGAGCGTCCGGGCCTCGAGATCCGCGTACGGAGCGGCGTCGCCCCGGCACTTGAGCTCGAGGTTGAACGAAATGCGCGGGCCGAAACGATCGAGCACCTCGTCGAGGAGGGGAACGCGCTGTCCATCGCCCGCGTCGAGACCCCGCACCTCCGAGAGCATCGCGTCGGAGATCTCGCCCCTCCCACCGAGCCCCTCCAGCGACTCGTCGTGGGTGACCACGATCGCCGCGTCCCGGGTGAGGTGGAGGTCGATCTCGATCATGTCCGCGCCCTGGGCGATGGCGAGCTCGTAGGCCGACGGGGTGTTCTCCGGTCGGTGCCCCGAGGCACCGCGGTGGGCGATCACCCGGGGCCTGGTGGACCGGCCCGTCAAGCCGGCTCCCAGGCCAGGGACCGCTCGACGGCGCGCTTCCAGCCCGCGTAGAGGGCTTCGCGACGCCCCTCCTCCATCGCGGGCTCGAAGGTGGTGATGCCGGCGGAGGAGGAGGCGAAGTCATCGCCGCCTCCCAGGACTCCGGTCGCGAGCCCGGCGAGGGCCGCCGCGCCCAGGGCGGTCACTTCGAGCACGGCGGGCCGCTCGACCGGAACGCCGAGCACGTCGGATTGGAACTGCATGAGAAAGTCGTTCGCCGCGGCGCCGCCGTCGACCCGAAGCGCCGACAGCGACATCCCGGCGTCTCGCTGCACGCACTCGACGACGTCGCGGGTCTGATAGGCGATCGATTCGAGGGTCGCACGGATCACGTGCTCACGAGTCGTCCCCCGGGTGATTCCCACGAGCGCGCCCCGCGCCCGCTCGTCCCAGTAGGGGGCGCCGAGACCGGTGAAGGCCGGCACGAGGTAGGCGCCGCCCGTGTCCTCCACGGAGCGAGCGGCGCTCTCGGTCTCTGCCGCGTCTGCGATCAGCCCGAGACCGTCTCGCAGCCACTGCACCGCCGAGCCGGTCACGAAGATGCTTCCCTCGAGCGCGTACTCCACCTCGCCCTCGAGTCCCCAGGCGATGGTCGTGACGAGTCCGGTCTGGGAGACCGGCGCGGTCCGCCCGGTATTCATCAGCAGGAAGCAGCCCGTGCCGTAGGTGTTCTTCGCCTGACCCGGCGAGGTGCAGCGCTGCCCGAAGAGGGCCGCCTGCTGGTCTCCCGCGATTCCTGCCACGGGGATCTCGGCACCGAGCCACTCGGCGTCGACCATGCCGAAGACGCCGCTCGAGTCGCGCACCTCGGGGAGCATCGACCGGGGAACGCGCAGGGCCTCCAGCAGGCCCTCGTCCCAGCGTCGCTCGTGGATGTCGTAGAGCATGGTCCGCGATGCGTTCGAGTACTCCGTGGCGTGGACCCGCCCCTTCGTGAGACGGTGCAGGAGCCAGGAATCCACCGTCCCGAACGCCAGCTCTCCGCGCTCGGCGCGGTCCTGCGCGCCATCGACGGCGTCGAGGATGAAACGCACCTTCGTTCCGGAGAAGTACGCGTCGATCACGAGCCCGGTGCGCGCGCGCACGTCCTCCTCGAGACCGCGCGCCCGCAGCTCGTCGCAGATCGGCGCCGTCTGGCGCGACTGCCAGACGATCGCGCGATGGATCGGCCTCCCGGTCGCGCGATCCCACACCAGCGCCGTCTCGCGCTGATTGGTGATGCCGATGCCGGCAACGTCCGACGCCGGCACCCGGGCCTTCTCGAGCACCCCGCGCGCCGCCCGCAGCTGGCTCTCCCAGATCTCGTCCGGGTCGTGCTCGACCCATCCGGGCTTCGGGAAGTACTGGGGAAACTCGTACTGATCGACTGCGACGATCGAGCAGCCCTCGTCGAAGAGGATCGCTCGCGACGAGGTCGTACCCTGGTCCAGCGCCATGAGGAATCGAGACACGACGGAACCTCCCGAAGATCAGCCCGGTCAGTCGGAGAAGAGGGCGTCGACGAACTCCTCGGCCGAGAAGTGCCGGAGGTCGTCCACCGACTCCCCGACCCCGACGTACTTCACCGGCACGCCGAGTTCGTCGGCGAGTCCGACGATTACGCCACCCTTGGCGGTGCCGTCGAGCTTCGTGAGCACCAGGCCCGTCACGTTCGCCACCTCGGTGAAGAGACGCGCCTGGGAGATTGCGTTCTGGCCGGTGTTCGCGTCCAGCACCAGCAGCGTCTCGTGGGGCGCCCCCTCGAGCTCCCGCCCGATCACGCGAGAGATCTTCCCGAGCTCTTCCATCAGCGGCTTCTTCGTCTGCAGGCGTCCCGCACTGTCGACGATCGCGACGTCGGCACCGCGGGACACGGCCGCCTTCACCGCATCGAAGGCCACCGCGGCGGGGTCCCCTCCCGCCTGACCCGCCACGACCTCGCAGCCGGCTCGCTCGCCCCAGGCCTGGAGCTGCTCGATGGCAGCCGCGCGGAACGTGTCTCCAGCCCCCAGGATCACCTGGCGCCCGGCGGCCACGTGGCGCGAGGCCAGCTTGCCGATGGTCGTCGTCTTCCCGGAGCCGTTGACGCCGAGCACCAGGATGACGTGGGGCTTTCCGGCGATCTCGTCGTCTGCAGCGACCTCCACCCGGCGCAGCTTTGCGAGGATGGCGTCGCGCAGCACCCGACGCACCTCCTGGCCGTCGGCGCCCGAGGCGCCGCTGCGTACGGCCTCGAGCAGGCCCTCCGCCGTCTTCACGCCGAGATCGGCGCTGAAGAGAAGCATCTCCAGCTCTTCGAGCAGCTCGGCGTCGACGCGGCGTCCGCCGAGCAGACCGCCGAGCCGCCCGACGAAGGACTCGCGGGTGCGTTGGAGCCGGTCTCGAAGGCGAACGGGCTCGGGCACGGCTTCGGGCGCCGGAGCTGGTGCGGAGGCCGGCGCCTCGGCCGCGGAGGGAGCGCGCTGAGCCTCGACGGCCATGGGGCCTGGCGCAGCAACGGCTTCCGGAGCGGGGGGCGTGGCCTCCGCGACGCCGGATCTCCCGCCTCGCAGCATCGCCACGACCACCGTCACCAGGCCCGGGGCGAAGGCCGCCAACAGCAGGAGCAGCGGGTGGGAGAGCGCCCACCCGGTCACCGACGATGCGAGCTCCGAAAGGAGTGCGTCCATGGGGCGCGGAACATACCATCCCGACCGCTTCCCCCGCGCACGAAAGCCCCTGCCTGGCCATGCCTGCCGAGACCCCGTCCGTGGATCGCGAGCCCTACCCGGGACGACGCATCGTCGTGCTCGGCGTGCTGGCCGTGATGATCCTCGTACCGGTGACGCTCCCGGTGACCGTACTCCGGGGCCTCATCCAGGAGCGCTTCGGGGTCGGTGAGTTCCTCGCCTCCCTCTTCATGTCCATCAACATGGTCGGGGCGGTCGTCGCCGCGCCCCTGGCCGGTGCGATTGCGGATCGCCGTGGCCGTCGCCGGGGTCTGCTGATCGCGGCCCTCGTTTGCGACGCAATCCTCCTCGAGGCGCTCACCCTTCCCGTCTCCTTCGCCGGCTTCATGCTGATCCGTTTCCTGGAAGGCGCTGCACACATCGTGGCCCTCTCCCTGCTGCTCTCGCTCGCATCCCAGGCGCGCCCTGCCGAGCAGCGCGGACGGGTGATGGGACTCGCCGGCGGAGGCATCATGCTCGGCGTGGCCGTGGGCGCTCCCCTCGGCGGCATGATCGGCGGCGAGGATCCGATCCTCCCGCTCCACGCCGCCAGCATCCTGATGGCGGTCGCCGCAGTACTTGCGGGCTGGACCCTCGAGGAGACACCGAATCGCGCCACCCGTCCGTCTCTGCGCGAGGTGATCGGGGCCCTGCGTGCGCACCCGCTGCTCCTCGCACCCCTCGCCTTCGCCTTCGCGGATCGTTTCACGGTGGGCTTCTACACCACCACCTTCTCGTTCTTCCTGAGCCGAATCCACGGCCTGCCGCCCCCGCAGATCGGACTGCTCATAGCGGCCTTCATGCTCCCCTTCGCCCTGCTCTCCTACCCCTTCGGCCGCCTCTCCGAGCGGACCTCCCGGGTCGCCATGATCAGCATCGGCAGTCTCGCCTACGGGCTCTTCACAGCCGCCGTACCCTGGTGCCCGGCGCCGGCGCTGCCGGTGCTGATGCTCGGACTCGGGGTGGTGTCGGCGGTGATGTTCGTCCCGTCCCTCCTGATCACCAGCGACGCCGCGCCAGAGAGCATCCGCACCACCGTCATGGGCGCCTTCAACGCCGCGGGCTCGCTCGGGTTCATCGTCGGCCCGGCGGTCGGCGGCTGGATCAGCGAGTCCGTCGCCAGCCGCTCGGACTGGGAGACCGGCTATCGGGCCGCCTTCGGCGTCGCCGGAATCTCGGAGATCGCCTGCGTCGCCATCGGCCTGCCCTTCCTCATCGCCCTGGCGCGCCGGGGCAGGACGACCTGATGCCGCCGGCGAGCGCGATCCGGGTCGGCGGCTAGCGCATCTCCACGGCGACGAGCTTGCTCACGCCCTTGCGCTCCATGGTGACGCCGTAAAGGACGTCGGCCACCTCGATCGTGCGCTTGTTGTGGGTGATGAGGACGAACTGCGAGTCGCCGGCGAGCTCGGTCACCATCTCGTTGAAGCGGCCCACGTTCGCATCGTCCAGCGCAGCATCCACCTCGTCGAGAAGGAAGAAGGGCGACGGGCGGACTTGGAAGACCGCCACGAGCAGGGCGATCGCAGTCAGCGTCTTCTCGCCACCCGAGAGGAGGTTCACGTTCTGCAGCCGCTTCCCGGGCGGGGAGGCCATGATCTCGATCCCCGCCTCGAGCACGTCCTCGCTCTCGGTGAGCGCGAGGCTCGCGCGACCGCCGCGGAACAAGCGCGGGAAGTTCTCGGAGAAGCGCTTGCTCACGGCCTCGAAGGTCTCCCGGAAGCGCCTGCGACTGGTGCGGTTGATCCGGGCGATGGCGTCGCGGAGCGACGCGAGGGTCGTCTCGAGGTCCGCCTTCTGCTCGGTCAGGAAGCGGAAGCGCTCCTTCAGCTCCTCGTGCTCCTCGATCGCGCCGAGATTGACGTCTCCCAGGCCCTGGAGCTTCTTGCGCACGGCCTCGAGCTGCTCGCGGCGCTCGGGAACGGACAGGAGGGCCAGGGCGGCGTTTGCCCGCGCCTCGCGGGCGGCGTCGGGGGCCGCCTCCTCCTCCCCCTCACCCGGGTCGTCGGTCTCGGGGGCCTGGGCCACCCCGGAGGCCTCGGTCGGCTCCGCCGCGGCTTCGGCTTCGGTCTCTGCGGACTCGGCCTTCTCGGGCTCCGGCTCCACGTCTACCGAAGGCGGCTGCCAGCCCTCGAGGTCGACGTCCCACTTCTCGCGAATCGAGGCGTCGAGGTGGTCGCGCTTCATCTCGACCTCGCGCAGGCGCAGCTCGTGCTGCGAGACCGCCTCCCGGCAATCCGAGACCTGGGTTCGGTGCACCCGCAGCGCCTCCTCCAGCTCGTTCACCGCCGTCGACGCCGTCTCGAAGGCCTCGCGCTTCTCGTCGTGACCCGCCCTCGCGGCCTCCTCGTCGCGCAGGCGCAGCTCGAGGGTCTCGCGCGCCTTCTCGATGCTCCCGGCCAGCTCCTCGCGGCGGGCCTCGGCGGCGGTGATCTCCTGCTCGCGGCGCTGGATCCAATCGCTCGTCCCGCGGATGGCTTCGCCCGCGCGCTCGTGGGCCGTGCGCAGCCGGTCGCGGCGCTCGGATCGTCCCGCGTGCTCGACCCGGAGCTCCGTCGCCGCCGTCTCGAGCCGTTGCGCCTCGCGGGACCCGGATCCCAGGCGCAGACCCAGGCCGTCGAGGCCGCGTTGGCCTTCGCCTCGGTCCTGGCGCAGGGACGTCAGGCTCTCCTCGAGCCGGACGCGCTCGGAGGCGAGGGATTCCAGCTCGGCGAGAATGCCGCCCCGCTCGCTCACCCGACCCTCGTGGGCCTCACCCAGGGCCTTCAC
>CALDCK010000438.1 GCA_937937315.1 uncultured bacterium | reverse complement strand
CTACGCCGAGGAGATCGCCCACCGCGCCGCCCTGGGCTTTCCGCCCTTCGGCTCCCTCGCCCACGTGGTCGTATCGGCGCCGGAGGAGGAGGCCACCGTCGACGCCGCGCGCGGCCTGGCGACGATCGCGACTCGGGAGGCGGGCGAGGACGCCGAATGTCTCGGCCCGGCGCCCGCGCCCCTTGCGCGGCTGCGCGGCCGCCACCGCTACCAGCTCCTGGTGAAGGGGGCGGCGGAGGCGGTCCGCCGCGCCGCCCTCGCCCTGCGCGACGCCAGCGCCGAGCTGCCGGAAGGCGTGCAGGCCAGCGTGGACGTCGATCCGGTCCACATGCTATGAGTCTCATGAATTCGAGCACTTAGGCCCTCTGCCGCGCGCTCGGCCGACTCTCTGATCCCCGCCACCCGGCGGACCCGAGGCCCCGGATGGCTCTCCGTCCCGTCCTGAAATTCCCCGACAAGCGTCTGTCCCAGCTCTCGGCTCCCATCGAGGAGATCACCGACGAGATCCGCGAGCTCGCCCGGGACATGTGCGAGGTGATGTACGACGAGCCGGGCATCGGGCTCGCAGCTCCCCAGGTGGGCGAGGCGATCCGGCTGGTGGTGGTCGACACCGAGTGGACCGAGGAGGACGTGGAGCGCAACCCGCTGATCCTGGTCAACCCGGAGCTTTCCGAGCACGAGGGGAAGATCCGCTGGAAGGAGGGCTGCCTCTCGGTGCCCGACTTCGAAGCGGAGGTCGACCGGGCCGAGCGCGTGCTGCTCCGATCCACGGACCTCGACGGTAAGGAGCTCCAGATCCGTGCCGAAGGGCTCCAGGCGGTCTGCTTCCAGCACGAAGTCGACCACCTCGACGGCACGCTCTTCATCGACAGGATCAGCCGCCTGAAGCGGACCCGCTACGTGGCGAAGCGCAAGAAGCAGCTCAAGCTGGAGGAGATGGACGAAGACGCGACGGGCGACACCTAGGCATCGCCATCCCTTGCGCGTCGTCTTCTTCGGCACTCCCGATTTCGCCGTCCCGACCCTGGCGAAGCTGCTGGCAGGACCTCACCCGGTGGTGTGCGTCGTCAGCCAGCCCGACCGTCCGCGGGGCCGCGGCCGCTCGGTGACGCCCTCGCCGGTTGCCCGTCTCGCCCTCGACAGCGGCGTACCGCTGCTGCGCCCGGAACGCGTCGGCGACGCGGAGACCGTGGCCGCCCTGAGCGCGACCCAGCCCGACATCGGCGTCGTGGTCGCCTTCGGCCAGTTCCTGCCGCGATCCCTGCGCGAGCTGCCGAGCCGCGGCTACCTGATCAATGCCCACGCGAGCCTCCTGCCCCGGCACCGCGGTGCGGCACCGATTGCCCACGCGATCCTCGCCGGCGATGCCGAGACCGGGATCTCGGTCATGCGCGTCGAACGCGAGATGGACTCCGGACCGGTCGCCCACACCGAGCGCGTCGAGATCGGCCCCGATGAGACCTGTGGCGAGCTGACCGAACGTCTCTCCCAGGTCGCGGCGGGCGCCATCGCGGGAAGCCTCGAGGAGATCGACGCCGGTCGGGTCCACTGGCAGCCCCAGGACCCCGACCGCGCCACGGTGGCCCCGAAGATCGAGGCCGCCGATGCGCTCCTCCACTGGGACGAGCCCGCGACGGCCCTCGTCCGGCGGGTGCGGGCGATGGCGCCGGCGCCGGGAGCCCGCACGCAGCTCGAGGGAACCCGCATCCTCGTCCTCGCGGCTCGCGCCGAGGCCGGCGCTGTCGACCGGCCGCCCGGCACGGTCCGGGCCCGACCGGGCGAGCCCCTGCGGATCGCTACCGGAGAGGGCTGGCTGCTTCCGCTGCGGCTCCAGCGAGCCGGCGGCAAGGTGCTCGAGGCCGATGCCTACCTGCGCGGGCGGCCCATCGCCGACGGCACACGCCTCGGGGACCCCGCCGGCGGACTCCCACCGACGGGGAATCCGCGAAATCCCCGCTAAACTGGGGGTGGGTGAGAACACGAGGCGCATTGCGCAGGTGCCGGAGCCGAAGGGGGTGGGCACGCGCACGAATCGCACCTCGGGGGACAGTCGATGGGCAATGTGCCGGGCCTGAGGCCGCGGCGGGGGCGTCCGATGCCGCGACGTCGGGGATCCGAGCGACGCAGCGCGGCGCCGACCAGGACACGGCTGCTGGCGCTGCGCATCCTCGAGCGGGTCCAGCGAGCCGGCGCCTACGCGGACCTGCTGCTCAACGCCTCCCTCGCCCGCAGCGACCTCACCGGTCCGGATCGCGCCTTCGCGACCGAGCTGGTGTACGGCACGCTGCGCTGGCGCGGGCGGCTCGACTACCTGCTCGGGAAGTGCCTCGAGCGTGATCTCGAGAAGCTCGAGCCCCTCGTGGCCACCGCTCTGCGACTGGGGGCCTACCAGATCGTCTGCGCCCGGGCCCCGGCCTCCGCGGCCGTCGACGAGTCGGTTCGCTGCATTCGCGCCGCCGGCGCCGAGCGCGCCACCGGTCTGGTGAACGCCGTGCTCCGCCGGCTCGCCGCCGAGCACGAACGCATCCCGGAACCGACCCTCCAGGACGATCCCCTGGGCCACCTGATGCACGCCCTCTCCCTCCCCCAGTGGATCGCCGCCCGCTGGATCGAGGAGTACGGGCCCGAAGAGGCCGCCGCCCTCGCGAGAGCCTGCAACGAGACCCCGCCGCTCACCATCCGCGCCAACCGGCGCAAGACCTCGCGGGAGTCGCTCCTCGAGGACCTTCGCGAGCGCTTTCCCGAAGCGGCGGCCTGCCGCTGGGCGCGCGACGGCATCGTGCTCGGCCGCCGTGGCAATCCCTCGATCGACGAGGCCTTTCGCGACGGGCGCTTCACGGTTCAGGACGAGGCGAGCCAGCTCGTGGTGGGACTGCTCGATCCCCAGCCCGGAGAGCGCGTCCTCGACGTCTGCGCCGCCCCGGGCGGGAAGGCCACGGCCATCGCGGAGCGGGTGGGCGAGAACGGCGAGGTGCTGGCGCTCGACCGGCACGAGCGCCGTCTCGACCTGGTCCGACGCGCCGCACGACGGCTCTCGCTCACGCGCCTCGGCTGCCGGGTCGCCGACGCGACGCGCTCCCTCCAGGACGTCGCACCGGCCGAGCACTTCGACCGCGTGCTGGTGGATGCGCCCTGCAGCGGCCTCGGCACCCTGCGCCGCAATCCGGACGCGCGTTGGCGTTTGCGTCCCGGAGACATCGACCGTCTGGCCGACATCCAGCGCGCCATCCTCCACCGCGCCTCCGCCGCATTGAGTCCGGGCGGCACGCTCGTCTACAGCACCTGCACCCTGCCGCGCGAGGAGAACGACGCGATCATCGAGTCGTTCCTCTCCGACCACCGCGGCTTCGAGATCGTCCCGGCCGAGGATGCGCCGTCGGAGGTCCGGGACCTGATGCACGAGGACGGCTTCATGCGTTGCCTGCCCCACCACCACGACATGGATGGCTTCGTCGCCGTGGGGATTCGACGCTCGTGAGCCGTGCAGTGATCATCGCGCCCTCGATCCTGGCCGCCGACTTCTCGAAGCTCGGAGAGGAGCTCTCCAGCATCGAGCACGGCGGCGCGGACTGGGTCCACGTCGACGTGATGGACGGGCACTTCGTACCCAACATCACCATCGGGCCCTTCATCGTCGAAGCCGTGAAGAATGCGACGAGCCTCCCCCTCGACGTCCACCTCATGATCGAGCAGCCCGAGCGCTACGTGAAGGACTTCGTGAAGGCCGGGGCGTCGACGGTGGGAATCCACGTCGAGACGTGCCCCCACCTGCACCGCAGCGTTGCGCAGATCCGCGAAGCCGGCGCCCGCGCCTGTGTCGTGCTGAACCCCTCCACCCCGGCCATCGCGGTGGAGTCCGTGCTCGGCGACGTCGATCAGGTCCTGGTGATGACCGTGAACCCGGGCTTCGGCGGACAGAAGTTCATCGAGGGGATGCTTCCGAAGATCGAGACCCTCCGGCGGTGGATCGACGATCGGGGCCACGACGTGTCCCTCGAGGTGGACGGCGGCATCGCGAAGGACACGATCGGCCGCGTCGCGCGCGCCGGGGCCGACGTGTTCGTGGCCGGGAGCGCGGTCTTCGGATCCTCCGATCGCGGCCAGGCGATCGCGACCCTCCGCAGCGCCTGCCTCTCGGGGTAGATTGGGCCCCGATCGGGACCTCACCCGATCCCCGAGGTTCGGATGGCGGCACGGATCGATCGGCGGCTCGCGCTCCCGACGCTCGGGGCCCTGGTGCTGGCGCTCCTCGCGAATCCGCCGGCGACCGGCGAGCCCGCCGCGCTCGACCCGGACCTGTCGGGTGAGCAGATCTACGCCCGAGTCCTGGCGAATCGATTCGACACCTTCACCCAGGAATCGAGTCTGGCGTCCGGAGACGAAGCCGGTCGCGTCCAGGAAACGCGGCTGCGCATGCACTTCAGGGATTTCCGCAGCGACGAGGAGCAGCCCGTGCGGGGCGTGGTCTCGAAGACCCTCGTCCAGTACACGCACCCCTTCGACCTGCGCCACGCCGGGTATCTGGTCATCCAGAATCATGGGCGCAGCAACGATCAGTTCGTGTATCTACCGGCGCGTCGACAGACCGTGCGGGTGAATCTGCGCGGCGAAGCGGTCTTCGGCACCGACTTCAGCTTCGAGGACGTGATCCCTCGCGAGCTGGGAGACTTCTCCTACCGCCGGGCACCCGACCGGCAGGAGGCGGGCGATGCGCTCTGGGTGGTGGACCTCACGCCCCGGCCCCACGTCGACTCCGACTACTCGAAGATCCGTG
>CALDCK010000437.1 GCA_937937315.1 uncultured bacterium | reverse complement strand
CTTGGGCCCTTCAAGCATGCCTTCTCAGACGACGCGGAACACCAGCAGGCAATTCGCATGGTGATTCAATCCCCTGTTGTCTACGTCGCGGAGAACGATGAGGAAATCGTCGGAGTGCTGCGCGGACGAGACGACGTCATTGCCAGTCTCTTTGTCGCCGGCAACCACCACAGGAAGGGCATCGGACGCAGGCTTGTGGCCCGCTTCGAATCGGATTGTCGTCGGAGAGGCGTACCTAGGGTTCGCGTCGCAGCAACGAACTTCGCTGTGCCCTTCTATCAATCCCTGGGCTACAAGAAGACAACTGGCATCCGCCCCTGTCGAAGCTTCGATGGCACCGACCTCACCTACCAGCCCATGACGAAGAATCTGGCCTAGGAGAACGGGTTTTCGTCGCTGCGCGACCGGCAGGCCGGGACTCGAACGCCCGGGCTCAGCTCAGCCGGAACGCCTGTGCGCGGTGTACGGTCCAGACGTTCGGCTCGATGTAGATGCCCTGGTCGACGCCGTAGTCGATGGAGACGGTGGTAAGTGCGCCCGGGACGATGTACAGGCCGCTCTCCGGGAAACGCATGCCGGTCCATTGTTCCCAGTCGGCGATCGTGCCCGAGACGCACATGGCGCGAGGGCAGGCCTTGATGATCTCGCCGCCCTGGCGCACGTGCACGCGCAGCCAGGGGTCAAAGGGCAGGCCGTCGTTGGTGGTCCAGGTGATATAGCGATCGATAGACGTCAGTGGGTAGTCGGCTTTCAGCCAAGGACGCACCGGTGCGATCATGTTCGGTAGGCCGTGCGACCGTCCGATCTCTTTCATGACACGCACCGCATGGTGGCTGAGGCCCTTCCCCCGATGGGCGGGCGGCAGCATTACCTGGATGGCGCACAGGACGGTCGGTGTGGTGCCTTCCTCGTGGCCTTTGATTCCCTTTTCCAGTGCCCAGTCCCAGCCCTCGTCCGGGAGCTCAAGAAGATCCTTGCAGCAGGCCAGGGGAACGCTGTTGCCGATACACATAATCTCGCCGGTGGCTTCATCGGCCAGCCCGAACTGGTGCTGCGGAAAATAGTCGTACAGTTCGGTGAAGAATCGGGCCACCGGATCGTGCAGCATGAACTCCGGCCAGGCCACCGCGGCGATGCGGGAGTTCTCGTCGCGCAGGTTCGGATTGTCTGCGGCCGTGACAACACTAAATGCGGATTCCGGCACCTCTACGGCACTTCCTCTATCATCGAGCGGCCCGACCGGGGTGGGGTGTCCCCAGGTCCTGAGGCCTGACACGGGGGGCCATGCCCTTCGTCTTCATGTCGGCAGGAATCCTATCGTCACATGTCCACCCGATGCCAGACTGCAGTGGCGACCGCACCGCGTGGAGCGGTTACCGCGTAAGCCGCGCCTCGGTCAAGGACTTAGAGTTGGCGGGAGTGACGAGACTCGAACTCGCGGCCTCTAGCTTGACAGGCGTCCCTGCGGTCTCGGACGCGATTGGGCGCGAAACGCCTTGAGAGCGCTCAAAACGAGCATATTCAAGGACTTAGGACGCGTCAAGGCGGTCCGGTTCGATCAAGCACGGTCAACCCAGGTCAAGCTGGGTCAATCCAAACTTCGTAGTCCTTCGTATTGACGAAGCTAGACAAATCAATGACTTGCGAAGCCCAGCCCTCGCAGAGGATGGATTCGATCCTCAGCTACTTCGGCGGCGAGTAGGGATCCGGTGTGCCCGTGGGAATCGGAGGATGCTTTTTCAGCGACACGAGGTGCTCCTCGAGTTGAGGCAGGGCCGCCTTGGGTACCCAGGTGTTCGGGAACAGGACGTTGTCTCGCTCCTGGGGGTCTCTCAGGAGGTCGTAGACCCGCGGCATGGTGTAGATCGTGAGCTTGTCGAAGGCGGAATTCTGCTCCTTGAAGTGGAGTTTCCAGTTGCGCCATTTGACCGCGAAGACCTCCTTGCCCATGTAGACGATGAACCCTTCGCGGCCGGACTCCTTCCTCTTGCCCAGGAAGAAATCCGTCATGTCGATGCCGTCCACGATTCGGTCCTGCGGGACCTCGCCCCCGGCGATGTTGGCAAACGTCGGGAAGAGGTCCATGGCGTGGACGATTTCGTCGCTCGCCCTTCCGGGGGCGATCTTCCCCGGCCACCGGATGGCGAACGGGACCCGCAGCGCTCCTTCGAACCCGGTGAACAGCGTTCCTCGCCAAGGGCCCGGCGATCCGTGCACGGCCGTCTCGACGGTCAGGTTCGTGCCGCCGAAGTCCAGGGCTTCGGGCCCGTTGTCGGCGGTGAAGACGAAGATCGTGTTCTCGGCGATGCCGAGCCCGTCGATCGTGTCCAGGAGCTCGCCCGTGTAGCTGTCGATCTGCATCAGCAGATCGGCCCAGGACCCGTTTCCGGACTTCCCGGCGAAATCCGGATGCGGAAGCGTCGGGAAGTGGGTCGCGGTGTAGGGGAGGTAGACGAAGAACGGCTTGTTCGCAGCCGCCTGGCGCTTCATGAAGTCGATGGCCCGGTTCGTCAGGTCCCGATCGATCAGTGGACGATAGTCGAGGCGGTAGGGGCGGACCTTCTTCGGAGCTTCCCCCTTCACCCCAGCCATCACGAAGGTCTCCGGGACACCGCTCTCCGAGAACCCCTCGAGGCTGGAGTACACGGATTCGTCGGTGGAGTTGGGGATTCCGTACCACTCGTCGAACCCCTGGTCTGTCGGGAAGCGTCCCTGCGTGCGGCCGAGGTGCCACTTACCGTACATCGCGGTGGCGTAGCCGGCCCGAGAGAGCATCTCGGCCATCGTGACCTCCCACTGGACCAGCCCGTAGACCCCTTCTCCAAGGGGCACCGTCGCGTTCCCGCTTCGGATCGCGTACCGGCCCGTCATGAGCGCCGAACGCGACGGCGTGCACTGCACTTCGACGTTGAAGTTCGTGAGCCGCAGACCCTCGCTCGAGAGCTTGTCCAGGCGTGGGGTTGCGGCACCGCGAATGATCCCGCCGCCGTTGAACCCCGGCTCGCCCCAGCCGAAGTTGTCCATGAACACGAGGACGATGTTGGGTTTGTCCTGCGCGTGCGCTGTCGCGATGCACAGCAACAGGCAGGCGGGAAGCAGTCTGATGGCGGCTGCGATCGTTTTCATGGCGGGTCTCCCGAGCAGACGGGCCCGGCGCGGGTCGGAGCCACCCCGGGACGTGACCAGACGATCATCCGTCAGAAATCCTTCTCCATCAACGTCGAGGCATGGACACTTGGCTATCCGGATTGCGACAGTCCGATGACTGGCTCGATCCGGGGGG
>CALDCK010000436.1 GCA_937937315.1 uncultured bacterium | reverse complement strand
GGCCAGGGAGTCCCAGACCGTGCCGCCGCCTCCGAGCTTCCACCACTCGCCGTTCCAGGTCGCGGCAGCCGCCTCGAGCTCCGGGTGCTCGAAGCCCAGGGCCGGGTTCCCGGGGACGGTGTAGAAACGCCAGACGAGCTCGCCATCCTCGGCGTCATAAGCCGAGACGTAGCCGCGCACCCCGTACTCGGCCCCACCATTTCCGATGACGACCTTTCCCTTCACGACGCGCGGCGCCCCGGTGATCGTGTAGGGCTGCTCGCGGTCGATGGTGTTCACGTCGAAGACGACGTCGCCCGTGCCGGCGTCGAGAGCGACCAGGCGTCCGTCCAAGGTGCCGACGTAGACCCTCCCCTTCCAGACCGCGGCGCCGCGATTCACGACGTCGCAGCAGGCGCGTCTCGCCCAGGCCCGGGGGACCTGCGGGTCGTGGGTCCACAGGAGCTCGCCGGTGCGCGCGTCGAGGGCGTGGACGACGGACCAGGGTGCCGTCACGAACATCACGCCATCCACGACGATGGGCGTGGCCTCGTGACCGCGCTCCGCATTCGTCTCGAAGGACCAGGCCAGCCCGAGACGAGACGCGTTCGCGTCGTTGATCCGGGCGAGGGGCGAGAAGCGCTGCTCGTCGTTGGAGCGGCCGTGGACGAGCCAGTTCTGGGGCTCGCCGTCGGCGCTGGCGACGCGGGCGGCATCGACGCTGGCCGTGCGCGCCCGGATCCCCGCCGCATCGAGGGCGTCGAGCTCCGGCGGCGAGGAAGGCTTCGTCGGAGACGGGTGGCAGGCGAAGAGCAGACCCGCCGCGATCAGGGCCAGGGCGACGACCGATCCGGCGGCGTGCTTCATCGGCTCGCGCCTAGCTCTTCCGGGGGCCGCGTCCGTAGCCCGCAAGCCCCCGATCGACGACGATGGTGATCACCAGATAGGTGACCAGGAACACCCCCAGGTCGAAGCTCAGATCCGTCCACGCCAGGAGCTTCGACACCCCGAAGGCGGCGATCGCGCCCACCCCACCGGGGACGAATCGGAGCACCCCCTGCACTTCCCCACCTCCTTTGTGGTCCCTCGGGATCGTACACCACGACCCTGGGCGGATCCGCGGGGAGCTCAGAGACGACCTCCACTTGACGGCGCAGCCCCCGCTGAGGGATCCTCGATCTCGCCCGCGCTCTCGAGCGCAATGGCCGCCGTCGAGGCATGGCTGTTGGCGTATCGGCGATCTTCGGTTCCATTCTGATTACGAGCGCGTGAGAGGGAGTGCTACACACGCGGCATCCTCACCGGCACTTTGTTCTCGCGGAAGCTGCCCTTGAACCCTCGCCGTCCTCTCGATGACTCCGCTCAGGGGAAAGCCCTCGCCACCCGGGCGATTGGCGTCTGGTCCGGCGCTCGCCTGGCCCTCGGACTCCTGCCCGAGGCCCGGCCTCGGGTAGCGCTCCTGATCGCCCTCGGCGCCGCGACCAGCGTGCTCGACACGGTGGTGATCGGCCTCGTCATCCTGCTCCTGCAATTCGCCTTCGGCGCAGTGCAGCCGGTCGAAGGCTACGGAGCCCTGGGCCTCGTCGCGAACTTCGCCTACGGGGTCTCGACCCTCGACATCTGGGCGATCGGCGCCATCACCTTCGGAATCCTGCTCGCACACTCGACCCTCGGCGCCAGCTACGAGGGCCTGACCTCCCACGTCCGCCTCCAGGCCTACCAGTCCTTCCGCGAGCGGGTCTTCGCCAACTGGATCGAGAGTGACCTCCAGGCCGATGCGAAGCGCGGCCCGGGAGCGATGGTCAACACGATCCAGAACGAGACCTGGGAGGCGGCGGACGCCGTGTTCCAGTACTGCACCCTCGCGATCGCGGGCGCCATCACCGCCGTCTACATCCTGGTCCTGGCGGCCACCTCCCTGATGCTGACCGGAATCGCCGCAGCGCTGGGCCTGATCTCGGTCGTCCTCGTCGGGGTCGTGCGCAGTCGGCTCTTCGAGCGGAGTCAGGTCTCGATCGAGCAGAAGGAGGGCCTGGCCCGGCATCTCGTCGGCAACCTCAACGCACTTCGCACCCTCAAGGCCTTCCGCGCCGAGCGCGCCGCCGTGGAGAAATCGAACCACCTCTCCTCGGCCCTGCGCCGGACCTTCGAACAGATCGTTCTGCTCGAGACGGCGATCAAGCCCTTGGGGGACGTGGTGAACGCCGCCGTCCTGGGGACGATCCTGGTCGTCGCCTGGAGCCTCGAGTACCCCGGCACCATCATTCTCGGCTTCGTCATCGTCCTCTTCCGGGCGCAGCCCCGGGCCCAGGTCGTGTACCAGACCCTCGGCAGGCTCGCGCGGTCACAGCCTTCGGTGCTCACGGTCTCCAGACACATGACCCCGCCGCCGCGGCGCGACTCCGAGGGCAGCGAGGACTTCGGCGGGCTCGAGCACGAGATCCGGTTCAGCGCGGTGCACTACGCCTATTCCGGATCCGACGTCCCGGTCCTCGAGAATCTGGATGTGGTGCTCACCCGCGGAGAGATGACGGCGGTGCTCGGACCTTCCGGCGCCGGCAAGTCCACCCTGATCAACCTCCTGCTGCGCTTCGCCGAGCCCCAGCGCGGCGCGATCACCTGCGACGGCGTGCCGATCGCCCGCTTCTCGCGCTCCTCCTGGCTGCGACGCGTTGCAGTGGCGGGCCAGGACGTCGAGCTGATCGACGGCACGGTCCGCGAGAACCTGCTGATCGCCAATCCCGGAGCCGGCGAGGACGAGGCCTGGCGCGCCCTCGAGATCGCCGGCGTCGCCGACGTGGTTCACGGCCTGCCGCGAGGACTCGACGCAGAGGTCGGCTCACGGGGAGTCCACCTCTCCGGGGGCCAGCGCCAGCGGATCTGTCTGGCCCGGGCGCTGCTCGTCGACGCCGACATCCTGATCCTCGACGAGGCCACGAACGCGGTCGACCTGGCAACCGAGCAGGCGATCTACGAGCGGATCCGGGCGGAGCGTCCTCAGCTGACCCTCCTGGTCGTGGCCCATCGCTCCGCGATCGGGCGAATGGCGGACCGCATCGTGGTCCTCGAAGAGGGCAGAATCGTAGAGGACGGCCCCCCCGAAGAGCTTCTGGGGAGGCCGGTGGGCACGGTGGCCGCGCTGGTCGGTGCGACCGAACCGACTCCGGGAGTGGCCAGCGCCCTGGCCAGCGCTGGAGCGCGCCGCCGATGAGCGCCCCCAGGAGTCAGCGCCCGACCGACGAGCCGGCGATCTCGGTCATCATCCCCGCCTTCAACGCCGAGCGCACCCTTGCCTCGACCCTCGAGAGCGTGCTTGCCCAGTCGTTCCGCGACTTCGAGCTGATCATCATCGATGATGGATCGACGGATGCGACCCCGGTGATCGCCAGGTCCTACGAGGCACGGGACCCGAGGATTCGGGTCGTCACCAAACGCAACAGCGGCCTCGCCGACACGCGCAACACCGGGATCCTATCCGCACGAGCGCCAGTGATATCGCCCATCGATTCCGACGACGTCTGGCACGAGTCGTTCCTCGAGAAGCTGCACGCCGCGTTGACCGAGGCGGGTGCCGAGACGCTCTTCGCCTTCGCGAACTTCCGAAACATCGACATGGAGGGCCGGGTGCTCGGATCGGCGCCCCACCATCCGGTAACCGGCCGGGTCTTCCACCGATTCATGATCAAGAACTTCGTCGGCAACGGATCCGGGATGATGTTCCGCCGCGACGCTGCGCTGGCGGTCGGCGGCTACGAACGCAGACTCCATCACGAGTTCGGCGCCCAGGGCTGCGAGGACTGGCTGCTCCAGCTGCGTCTGGCCAGTCGTGGCAAGGCCGTCGGCGTTTGCGAGTACCTCGTGGGCTACCGGGAGGTGCCGGGCGCCATGTCCTCGGATCAGATGCGCATGTGGCGGTCGCGCATCCACGCCTTCGGGATCCTCTTCGACGAGAACGGTTGCGGGGAGATCCGGGCAGCGCGCTGGGGACTCGGTCGCGCGAGCGCCCAGTGCATGATTCACGAGATGCTCGCCGGCCAGGTACGCGCCGGTCTCCAGTCCCTCCAGAGGGCCCTCACTCACGACCCGGTCGGGACCTTCTATCTGCTCTTCGAGGGCGTGACCCGGACGACGAAGCGGGGCATCAAGCTCCTCCAGAAACCCTGGCGGCAGCCAAGTGAGCTCTTTGCCAGCTGCGACCCCCTGGAGCAGCGCCGGCCCCTCGGCGGCGGTCTCCTGGCGAGGCGCTTGTCCCGGATGG
>CALDCK010000435.1 GCA_937937315.1 uncultured bacterium | reverse complement strand
CCGCATCATCCGCGACGAGGACTATGTGATGGGTGAGAGCCAGCAGACCTCGGCGAACGCAGGGGCGCTCGAGAGCATCGTGTTCGGCCGCAACGAGCCGGCCCTGCACCACTATCACGACACCTACCGCGCGGCCCTCGGGTTGTCGCCCCTCCAGGCCGTGGAGTAGCGCGGGTCACAGGGAGAGCCTTCCTCGGCGGGCTCCAGCCCCTCGGCTTCGCGGGTGGCGTGCGCGGAGGGGTGGCGCCGGGACTCTCGAGGCCAGCGGGCGATCGCTATCGGGGTACGTCGCCCCGGGCCCGATGCGCGCTTCGCGCATCCATTGGGATCGCGGGTCGCGTCCTGCGGGGTCTAGGTGCGGGAGCGTCGCCGCGCGAACAGACCCAGACCCAGGAGGCCGGCTCCGAGGAGCAAGCCCGTGCTCGGCTGGGGGATGACGGTCGCGACGACGGCGGTATGTAGCGCGCCTCCGCCCCGGATCCTGACGCTGTCACGGACGTGCAGCAAGTTGCGGTCGTCGAGATCGAACTCGTCGGAGAGCCAGCCCGCCCGGTTCATCACGACCATTCTCGCCAGCGGCTTCTTCTTCCCGCCGAAGAGCTTGCGGATGACCCTGAGGCTCGCTCCGGGCGCGGCGGCGACAGAGAGAGACGCGTGGGTCAGATCGATGCCGGAGGCGTCGTACTTGAGCTTGATCTTGCCGCCGCGTTTCGGTTCGATGGACGCGATCTCGATTCGGAAGCCGCTGCCCTCGGCGACGACCCCGTAATTGGTGAGGTCGCGGCTCAGTCCCTTGCCCTTGATCTTGACGGCGAAGTTCTCGTAGACGACTCCGCCGATCACGAGGCGAGCATCGGGCTCGATGAGGTCGGCGAGGGTCGTGGCGCCGGCCCCGGACGCCATGAAGAGGGCTGCCACGAAGGTGGCCGCGAACATTGCTCTGCAAGTACTGCGCATCTCGGGGGCTCCCGTAAGAACCACTCACCCAGTCCGTCGCTGGGGAGTGGTCAGCTGGAGCCCCTTGTGTCATGGGGGGAGCCGATTCAGGCTGCCTCGGGCAGGATCGATCCGCCGTGGAGGCTGCGGGGGGAAGCGCCCCGGGCTCGGGGATTACCCGAGCCCGCCCCCGTCGGACCCGACGGGAGAGCGACTCGACCTGCAGGGGCGCGTCGACCGGGACGGAGCCCCGGTGTCAGGCCTCCCGGCGCGCTCCGACCCGGACTTCCCGCACGTCGATTGGCTTGCCCGTGTTCTCGTCGACGAGCCGGGGGCGGACGGGGCGGCCGCTCTCCCGATCGTAGAGCTCGACCGGAGGCTCGCTCCCCTCCTCCCAGAGCCAGTCGCTTCCCCAGCGCCACATCGCCGCGAGCACGGGATAGAAGGCGCGGCCCTTCTCCGTGAGTACGTACTCGTGGCGCGGGGGGCGCTCCTCGTAGAGGCGCCGCACGAGCAGCCCTTCGTCGACCAGCCGCGCAAGGCGCTGGGTCAGCACACTCCGGGAGAGCGAGAGCGCCTGCTGGAACTCGTCGAAGCGTCGCCGGCCGCGGAAGGCCTCGCGGAGCACGATCGGCGTCCACCAATCGCCAATCAGGTCGACGGTCCGTGCGATGGGGCAGGGCGCATCGTCGAAGCGGGTACGACGCATCTCAGGCGACGGCCTCGACCCGGGCGCGCACGTGCTTGTGCCACGGCGTGCCGGCCACCCAGTCGCGGTCCTCGCTGGAGGTCAGCTCGTTGGGGGGCGTTCCGTGCACGGTGCGCTTGCCGTTCTCGTCCGGGTACTCGAGACCCATGCCGTTGGGCAGGGTCACGTGTCCGTCCCGCAGCGTATCCGTCACCTCGATCGTCGTCTCCAGGGAGCCGCGCTTCGTCGTGACGCGTACGCGGCCGCCGGTCGCGACCCCGAGGCGCGTCGCGTCGCCGGGGCTGATCCGCAGCGCGCCTTCTCGATCCTTCTTGCGCCAGGTGGGATCCCGGTAGATCGTGTTCGCGGTGGAGCCGCGCCGCTCGCCTGCGGCCAGGATGAAGGGCCAGGCGTCGTTCGACGGCGGAGCCTCGTCGGTGAGCGCGACCAGCTCGTCGAGCAGCTCGGGGATGAGGAGCTGGATCCGACCGTCGTCGGTCTGGATCCGCTCCAGGGTCACTTCGTAGGGGTCCGATGTGATCACGACTCCCTCGGGTCGCGCGAGGATCGCCTCGAAGAGCGCGTTGCCGAGGGTCGCCCCATCGCCTTCGAAGCCGGCGCGCTGGACCGAGTCGCCGTTCGAGGCCGCCAGCTGCTGGGCGGCTCCCCAGATCAGGGCTGCAGACTCGAGGCCCTCTCCCAGAGCGCGGCCGAGGGTTTCGTAGAGCACCACGGGCATGATGCCGGCGAGCTCCGGGCGGGCGCCCATCGTCTGGACGAACACCATCCCGAACTTCTCCAGGCCCTCGGCGGCGGCCTCGCGCAGCTCGACGAGGTCTTCGTCGCGGAACGCATCCAGCGCACGACACAGCCGGCTGTGGATCTCGGGCTCCGGCAGGGTGCCGGCGAGGGGCTCGAAGAGCCTCTGGCGCAGCTGGAAGACGTGGTCCGGGAAGCCGCCGCCGAAGAATGTCGTCTCGACCTTCTCGTACTGGGAGGCTCCGGGCAGGATGTAGTCCGCGTGACGCGCCGTCTCGGTCATGGCGACGTCGATCACGACCACGAGTTCCAGGGCGTCGATGGCTTCTCGCATGCGCGGACTGTCGGCCAGGGAGTGCACCGGGTTGCCGCTCTCGATGAGCATCGCGCGGAAGCGATCCGGGTGCTCGGTCAGGATCTCGTCGGGAATGGCGTTGCAGGGGATCAGACTGGTGATGATGCGGTGGCCGCCGACGGGTGATGTCTGATTCGGCTTCGAGCTCCCGATGAGCTTTCCCAGGTGGGTACCCAGGTTCATCGTCCCGGCGCGACCGAAGTTCCCGGTCAGCACGTAGAGGAGCTTCTCCAGGTAGGAGTTGAGCGTACTGTGCGGCGCCATCTCGATGCCGAGGTCCTCGACGACGGCGACACTCCCGGCCCGACCGATCCGCCGCGAGGCCTCTCGCAGGAGATCTTCTTCGACGCCGGCCCGCTCGCTGTAGTCGCCGACGTCGACGCTCGCGAGCGCGTTGAAGAGCGCGCCGCCGTCGCCGGCGTGGGCCACCAGGAACTCCCGGTCGATCCGATCCTCCTGAATCAGCACCGCCAGCATCGCGGCGAGGACGAAGGCGTCGGTCCCCGGACGCACCTGGAGGAAGAAGTCGGCCAGATCCGCCGTCTCGGTGCGACGGGGATCGATGACGATCATCGAGCGCTCCGGGTCCTTCGCGATCTCTCGCAGGACGACGCGGGCGCGCTCGAAGCCGTGGGAGTGCCAGGGGTTCTTGCCGACGAAGACCGAGACCTCGGCATGCTCGAAGTCGGGCTCGGGTCGACCGCCGAACATCTGCCCCTCGACCCAGAACTCGCCGGTCTTCTCCTGGGCGAGGGCGTTCGACTGGTAACGCATGCCCAGGGCGCGCCGCGTCGCACTGCTGTACGCGCCGCCGAGGTGGTTTCCCTGCCCACCGCCGCCGTAGTACATGATCTTCTCGCCGCCGTAGTTGTCGCGGATTCCGGCGAGTCGACCGGCCACCTCTTCGATCGCGGTGTCCCAGTCGATGGCCTCGAAGCTCCCGTCCTTCCGACGGCGAAGCGGGCTGGTCAGCCGGTCGGCATGGTTCTGGTAGTGGTCGAGCCCTGCGGGCTTCTCGCAGGTGTATCCACGGGAGCGCGGGTTCGACTTGTCGCCCCGAATCTTGACGATGTGCCCGTCGTCGGTCTGCACTTTCAGTCCGCAGTTGATGCTGCAGAGGATGCAGCTCGTGCTCTGCCACTCGCCGTGATTCGCCATGGATGACTCCCGCCTGGCCCCGATCGATCCGGGGAAACCGTGGAATATCATTGGGTTCGACGATCGAACTCAGTGAGTTCGACATTAGGACCAACCTGGGAGCCGGTCAATGGCCCGCCCAGGGGATGGCAGGCCCGGTCCCTCGGCGGATGGATGGCGGCGTAGCGGGGGGGCGACCCCGCGCGCGGTCTGGGGAGTTCGGGCACCATCCGGCCCTCGAAAGGCGCCGCGCATTGGGGCGCCGACGAAACCGGGAAGGGATCTTCGCATGATCGTGGCTCTCGACCACTGGAGGGCGGCTCGCAGGCTCAGCGCCGCGATCGCTCTCCTTGCTCTGCTCTTCGTCCTGTCCCTCGGAGGGGACGCCCGTGCCCAGGCATCCGAGGAGGCGGTCGCGTCCCCGCCGGACGAGGTCGAGGCGCCTCCGGAGGAGGACTTCTCGAAGCCCATGGGTCCGCCGGATCCCTTCAATCGGGGCACGCCTCGGGGCTCCGTGTACGGCTACCTCACGGCAGCGCGTGGAGGGGACTACGCGCGGGCGGCCGAGTACCTGGATCTGCGTCAGCTGCCCGCCGAAGAACGAGAGCAAGGGCCCGAGCTGGCCCGGCGCCTGAAGGTGGTTCTCGACCAGACCCTCTGGGTGGATGTCGTGAATCTGGCGGATATCAACGCCGGCGCATCGGGCGACGGCCTCGCCGCGTGGCAGGATCGGATCGGAGAGATCGAGACCGAGGGAGGCGCCGTCCCTGTGCTCCTCCAGCGGGTCCCTCGTGAGGACGACGGCGTCCGCATCTGGAAGATCTCGGCCGACACGGTCAGGCGCGTGCCCGAGCTCTATGCCGAGTTCGAGCCCGCATGGCTGGAGGATTGGCTGCCGGCCTTCATGTTCGAGCTCGATGCCCTCGACATCGCGCTCTGGAAGTGGATGAGCCTGGCGCTTCTCCTTTGCGTCGCCTCCATCGTCGCGCTTCTCATCGCGGGCACCACGATGCGCCTGATCGGCATGCTGTTCACGCGGGCACACGGGGCGTTCGACGAGCGCATCGTGCAGCTGGTGCGCGGTCCCGTTCGGCTGGCCTGGACGGTGGTGCTGTTCGCCGCAGGGCACCGGTCGTTGGGGCTCGCCCTGGGCTTCCTCGACGCGCTTCGATTTCTCGAACGTCTCTTGCTCCTCGTGGCGCTCATATGGGTCTTCTTCCGGCTGATCGACCTCGCCGCCCTCGCGCTGCGTCTGCGTGCGGAGCGCCGTCAGAACGTGAGTCTCCTGCCGGTGCTCGCGCCCACCGCGACGTTCGCGAAGCTGTTGATCCTGTTCCTGGGCGCGTTGGGGCTGCTCGGGGCCCTCGGGGTGAACGTCACCGCAGCCGTCGCGGGTCTCGGGGTTGGCGGCATCGCCGTTGCGCTGGCGGCCCAGAGGTCCCTCGAGAACCTCTTCGGTGGGGTGAGTCTCCTCGCAGACCGGCCGGTGCGTGTGGGCGATTTCTTCCGCTACGGCGACCAGGTGGGAACGGTGGAGGAGATCGGCCTGCGCTCCACGCGCGTACGCACCCTGGACCGGACGGTGGTGACGATTCCGAACGCAGAGTTCTCGAACCTTCGCCTGGAGAACTTCGCGAGGCGCGACCGGATGCGACTCATCACGACGATCGGCGTGCGCTACGAGACCACGCCGGATCAGCTTCGCTTCCTACTCGCCCGCCTGCGCCGGATCTTGATCGCCCACCCCCGGGTTACCGACGATCCGGCGCGGGCGCGCTTCGTCGGCTTCGGGGCCTACTCCCTCGACATCGAGATCTTCGCCTACGTCGACACATCGGACTGGAGCGAGTTCCTGGGCATTCGGGAGGACATCTACCTGCTCTTCATGGGCGCCGTGAAGGAGGCCGGAACCGGCTTCGCCTTCCCGTCGTCGACCACCTACGTGGGGCGCGACGAGGGCCTGAACGGGGAAGACGCGCGCAGGGCGGAGCAACGCATCTCCGAGTGGCGCGAGAAGGGCGAGCTTCCCTTCCCGAACTACCCCGAGTCCTTCTGGCGCGAGGAGGAAAACAGGCTGCCCTGGCCGCCCTCCGGGTCTCCCGAGGAGGTTGACGGTCCCCCCCGGGGGTGATGTCGATTCAGTCCTCGAGCTTTCTCCCACAACGGCCAAAGGTTTCGCATCCGCCTGCCGATGCATGAGCGTGCAACTCGTGTAGGGGGATGCGAATCATGCAGGGGGGTGCGAAGGCCGATGGGGCGTTCGGAGGCGATGCGCGTCCTGCGATCCGCATGCTCTGTACCGAGTGTCTGGAGCTGGGGGAGCCCGACACCGTGCTCGAGGGCTCCGACCGGATCGAGCTCGCGGCCTGGTGCCTACTCGCGCTGCCGGGTCTTCTCTATTGCGCGTGGCGGCACGCGACGCGGTTCAAGGTGTGCTCGCGGTGCGGCAGCGATGCCTTGATGCGCGAGTGCCGCGCTGCGGTGGCGCGACGCCAGCCCGAGGCGCGCCGGGTGGGGGGCTCCCGGGTGCGCAGTCTCTCGAGTCTCGCCATCGCGTGGCCGCGGCCCTTCGATTCGACGCGGCTCCGGCTGCGTTGTGGCGCCATCGCCGCGCTGTTCGTCCTCCTCGCCGGATGTTCTGGACTGATGGGTGTGCTCGATCTTGCACCGCCGCTCCAGGCATCCCAGGCGGCTCTCGCGAGCGGTCTGCTCTGTGCGCTCTGGCTCTTCCACCAGCTGCAGCTCTCCCGGCTGCGCTGCGGCGGTGCAATTTGCGAGGCCTGGGACGCCGATGGCCGCGCTCTCCGCATCGAGCAGGTCTAGGCCGCCCCATGCCGAAGGCGCGCATCCATCCGGGCTCGAGGCCGAACCTGCGTCTCCAGCGCGACATCCACCGCGTGCTGGCATCGAGGCTCTTCGGGGTCGTCGCCGCCACGGGTGTCCTCTTCGCCGCGATCGCCTTCACCGCCGAGCGCGATCGCCTGGAAGACACCGTGATGGAGCTGGCTCGGCTGCGCACCGAGCGATTCAACCATCACGTCGAAGGCCTGCTGGACGAGCCGGAGCCCTACGACGCAGAACGGGTGCAGGCGGCGATGGACGATTTCGTGCACGGCGCCGGCAGTCTCGCTCTGCGTGACGGACGCTTCGTTCTGGCGCGGGTCTACGATCGAGACCGGCGACTGCTCGGACGCATCGAGCAGTCGGAGCATCCCCAGATCGAGGCCGTGCGGGCGGCTGTGGACGAGGCCTCTCTCGAGAATCCGACGGGGGGTGGGGGCCGGAGCGCAATCGCTCGGCTGCACGGTCGGCCCCATGTGGGTGTGGCCCTCGATCTGCTGGATGGCCGCAGCAGGCCCCGGGCGCTCCTCGTCGGTGTCTTCGCCGTCTCCGACGCCGCGGTCTCCCGCATTCGCGGCAACGTGGTGAAGACGGTCTCCTTCGTCGTGGGACTGGTCGTGCTGACGGCTCTAGCGATCTACCCGGTGATCTCCGGGCTGCTCGGCCGTGTAGGGAGGACGGCGGAGGGCCTTCTGGATGCGAACCTGGAGACGCTCCAGGTCCTCGGTGGTGCCATCGCGAAGCGCGACAGCGATACGGATGCACACAACCATCGGGTGACCCTCTATGCGGTCCGGCTCGCCGAGGCCGTCGGTCTGCCGCGCGAGCAGATCCGGAGTCTCGTGAAGGGCGCTCTGCTTCACGATGTGGGGAAGCTGGGAATTCGCGACGAGATCCTGCTGAAGCCGGGCAAGCTCACGGATGCCGAGTTCACCGTGATGCAGCGCCACGTGACGCACGGACTGGATATCACGGATGGGGCTGGGTGGCTCCAAGACGCCCAGCCCGTGGTCGGGGGGCATCACGAGAAGTTCGACGGAAGCGGCTACCCGGAAGGTCTGGTCGGCTCGGACATCCCCACCACGGCGCGGGTCTTCGCCATCGTCGACGTCTTCGACGCCCTGACGTCACGCCGGCCCTACAAGGAGCCGATGAGCTTCACCGAGACCCTGGAGGTGCTGGAGCGGGGGCGCGGGCGCCACTTCGACCCCGACCTGCTCGATGCCTTCGCTGGAATCGCGCCCGAGCTCTTCGCTGCCCACGCGGGGCAGGAGGGAGACGGGCCGAAGCGCGAGCTCGAGGTCCTGATCCAGGCCTACTTCAAGAGTGGCGCCGCCGATCTGCTCGACTGAGCCGCGCGACTCAGCGCATGCGCAGCTGTCGGTCGATCTCGATGCCGTAGTAGCCGGCGAGCTCCTCCAGCGGATCGCGTGCCGCGATGATCCGATCCTTCACGGGTTGCTGGAGGAACACGCGCTGCGCCTGATGCACTGCGTCGCGGCGGATCGTATTGACGCGTTCGAAGGTCGGCAGGGTCTCGTCGCGGCTGGCACCGCGCGCGAGCTCGTCCGCCAGGTGGCGCGACTCCGACTCCATCAGGCGCAGGCGATCTCGAAGTTGATGGGTCGCCCGCTGTCCCCCACCTGGAGCGATTCCGGTGCCGGGAGGGGGCTGCTGGCGCAACGCGGTCCGCAGTCCGTCGAGGGCCGCGGCGAGCTTCGCGGCCGCGGCCGCTGCCTTCTCCTGGTTCCACGGGTCCTCCGCCGCCGCGCCCTCGTGGTGGTCGGCACGGGCGGACCCGCCCCCGGCGACGAACGTGACCGTGCAGGCGAGCAGCATCGCAAGGCTGACGACGAGAGAGCGCATGAGAGAGACCTCCATCTCCGCGAATCGCGGGCCGTCAGAATAAGCGAACCATCCGGGTGATGTCGCCCGGAATCCCGGCATCGAGACGGGCCATGGGGACCCGACCCCAGGACTTCGATCGCTACGATTCGCTATGGTCGAGCGCCCTGATCGTAGGGTGCAGGCAATAGGGAGGGCTCGCCGGTGAAGTGCGTGAGGACGGCTCGAACCGCGGCGGTGATCGTCCTCATGATCTCGCCCGCCGCCCTCTTCGGGTCGCGTGCGCAGGCGGCATCTCCCGAAGAGGCCCGCCCGGTGCAGCTCTACCTGCTCACGCCGGCACAGATCTTCTCGGACGACACCTCGGTCGCGGGGCTGCGGCTGGGGCTCTGGTACGGTCGCAACGCGGACGTGACAGGAGTCGACGTCGGCTCGGGCCTCTCCCATACGACCGGTGATCTGACGGGACTCAGCCTGAACCTGGCGAACCGCGTCGACGGCGACGTCACGGGTTGGCAGACCTCCGTGGTGAACGTCACCGGGGGCGAGGTCGATGGCGTTCAGATCGGAGGGCTCAACACGTCCGGTGACGCGGCCGGGGTGCAGCTCGGCGGAGTCAACTTCGCGGAGGGCGACGTTCGCGGAATCGGCCTGGGCCTGGGGAACATCATCGACGGGGATTTAGCGGGCCTCCAGGCCGGCGTCGGGAACTCGGCGACCGGTGAGGTCCG
>CALDCK010000434.1 GCA_937937315.1 uncultured bacterium | reverse complement strand
TGAACGACTTCCTCGTCGAGCGGAAGATCACCGACATGGATATCTATGTCGGCCTCTCCGCAGGGGCCATTCTGGGCTCCTCCCTGGCCGCGGGGGTGACGCCGGACGAGATGATCAAGGTCTTGGACGGTACGAGCACGCGCCTCGACCAGCTCCGGCCCTTCGACTTCTACAACCCCAATTGGGAGGAGTTCGCCGCGCGACCGGCGAAGTTCAGCTACGACCTGGCCGCGTATCTGCCGAGCATCGCGGCGGACTTCGCGCGCGGCGTTCCCGGGCTGCCCGAGGCGATCGGCCCCTCGCTCCGGGACTTTGCCCGCCAACCCACCTACACGCGCTTCGAGACGCTCACCATGGCGTTGCTCGATCACGTATCTCCGAAGCGGGAGATTCCGGCCCTCACCAACCATATCCCGAGCGGGCTCTTCGACAACGGGAGCCTCGAGCGATGGCTGCGTCAGAGTCTCGAGCGAATCAAGATCCCGAACGACTTCCGGGCGTTCGAGCGAAAGCGCCAGTCGAAGCTCTACATCACGGCCTGCGATCTCGACACCGCCGAGCGCGCGATCTTCGGCGCCGACGAGTGCTCGGAGCTCACGATCTCCCAGGCCGTCCAGGCCTCGACAGCGCTGCCGCTCTTCTATCGGCCGGCTCGGATCAACGGTGTGGACTACGTGGATGGCGGAGTGCGCCACACGGCGAACATCGACATCGCGATCGAGAAGGGCGCGGATCTCATCATCTGTTACAACCCCTTCCGCCCCTTCCTCAACCGGATCGATGCCGACGACGGCAACGCCTCCTACTTCGCAGAAGGGCGCTATCTCTCGGACCGCGGGATGAAGGTCGTCATCAACCAGGTCTTTCGGACCCTGCTGCACTCGAGGCTGAAGCTGGGGATCCAGCGCTACCTCGCCGACGACCGGTTCCAGGGCGACATCGTGTTGCTCGAGCCCCGGGAACGCGACGCGAACTACTTTGCGACGAACCCGCTGGCCTTCTGGAAGCGCGCCGAGGCCGTGGAGCACGGCTTCGAGTCGGTCCGCTCGACGATCGAGCAGAACTACGATCAGCTGCAGACCGTGTTCAACCGCTACGGCCTGAAGCTCGACCGGACGGCGGCGCGGCGCCGAGCCGCTCGGGCCCGGGCGGCCCAGGGCTGGCGGGGCGAGCCGCCCGCGGATTCCGAGCAGGAGCCCGAAGCGCGTCCGCTCCGTCTGGTCGGCTCCTAGCAGGCCCCGTCATCGAATCGCCCAGGCTGGCAGGAAGTTGCCGGCTGCGATAGATTCGAACGCCTGTTCTGTGGCCGGGCCCAAGCGGGATTTCCCCGCAGTGGTACCGAACGACGTCGGATGTGCACCCTGATCGTCCTCCACCGTTGTGTCTCGGAGACACCGCTCGTGGTGGCGGCGAATCGGGATGAGTTCTTCGATCGGCCAGCGGAGGGGCCGGCGCTGCGCGACACGCCCACTGGCAAGGTGCTCGCGCCGCGCGACGAGCGCGCCGGAGGGACCTGGCTCGGTCTGAACGAATACGGACTCTTCGCGGCGGTGACCAACCGTCGCAGCGACGCCCCGGATCCGAATCGCCGGTCGCGGGGTCTCATCGTACTCGATGCCCTCGGATCCACGACCGCTCGCGAGGCGGCGGACGAGATTCAGCGATTGCCCCACGACACCTACAATCCTTTCAACCTCGTCGTCGCCGACGGCGTGACGGCCCACGTCTTCTCCTACCTGGGCAGCCCGGAGAGGATCGACCTGGCGCCGGGGGCGCACGTCGTGGGCAACGTCCACCCCGATGGGGAGGACTCGCGGAAGATCGCCCGGCTCCGCGACGAGGTCGCCCAATGCCACGACTCCGACCGGGTCCTCGACGACCTCGCCGACATCTGCCGCAGCCACGCCGGCGAGAGTCCCTTCGAGCCCACCTGCGTCCACGCCGGGGGCTACGGAACGCGAAGCTCCACATTGCTGCGTCTCGGCAAGTCCGAGCGCGATCTCTTCTATGCGGGCGGCGCTCCCTGCGCTCGCGAGTACGACGATTTCACTCCCCTGCTGGAGGAGCTCGGACTCGGGTCGAGTCGGGCAGCGGGGCACGACAGCGCGAGGAAGATCAGTTGAGACGTATCGGCAGCAATATCCGTAAGCAGAATTCGGATGCGAAGACGAATCGAATCGTCCGAAACATCATCCGTTATACCGACAGCGAGAAGCCGCGTAACGATTATCCGAAGAAGATCGTCTCTCCGGTCAACCCCTCGGATTGCTGTCTCGACGAGAATCGCGAGATGGTGGGCAGCGTCAGGGAGATCGACGGCTTCAAGTTCTGTTACAAGATCTGCGCCGAGTGCGGCCACGCGGTGAAGTTCTACTTCCCGGCGGCTGGCTCGACGAGCACGGCGGTGAAGGAATACCGCCAGTGGAAGCGCTACATGGCGCAATGACCCGCATCGGGTCTCGAGTCGACAGGCGAGGCGGCCCCAGCGGCCGCCTCGTTTCGTTCCGGGGCCCGCCCCAGGAATCCGCCCGTCCACGGAGCGCGAATTGCCTCCCGCCAGCCCGCCCCCGAGTCTCGAGGAGGCCACCGCCTACCTCGAAAGTTTGATCAACGTCGAGAAGCGTCCGGACTGGCCGTACCGCCGCTTCTCGCTGGAGCCCGCGCGCGCGCTGCTCGAGCGCCTGGGCGATCCGCAGCGAGATCTCTCCATCCTTCACATCGCCGGGTCGAAGGGAAAGGGCTCGACGGCGCTGCTGGCCGAGGCGCTGCTGCGGGGGCGTGATCTGTCCACCGGCGTCTTCCTCTCGCCCCATCTGGAGCGCTGGAGCGAGCGCTTTCGGATCGACGGCGAGGAGGTGGACGGACCTCGACTCGCCGAGGCGATCGGTCGGGTGCGTCCCCATGTGGAGGCGCTGCACGCGGAAGGGCCCGAACGGGCGCCGACGTTCTTCGATGCGACGACGGCGGTCGCCCTGCTGCTCTTCCAGGAGGCGAAGGTAGACCACGCCATCCTCGAGGTCGGCCTGGGCGGCAGGCTCGACTCCACGAACGTCTGTGTGCCCCGCGTGACCTGTGTGACCAGCATCGAGCTCGAGCACACCGATCGGCTCGGCACGACTCTCGAGGCCATCGCCGGCGAGAAGGCGGGCATCCTCGAGGCCGGCGTTCCGGTGGTGATCGGTGCGCTTCCCGAGGCGGCTCTCCGGGTGGTCGAGCAGAGAGCGGCCGAGCTGGGCGCCCCCGGGTTCGCCCTCGGTCGCGACTTCCATTACGAGGTCTGGGACCGGGGTCTCGACGGCTCCCGGGTGCGCGTGGTGGACGGCGCCCTCGACGTCACCTTCGACCTCCCCCTGCCCGGACCGGCGGCTCCACTGAACGCAGCCCTGGCCATCGCCTGCGTCGGGCGTCTCGTTCCCCGGCCCGACGATGCCGCGGCCTGGGTCCGGACGTCCCTGGATCGCGCGCGTCTGCCGGGTCGTATCGAGGTGCTGGACCGGGAGCCCTGGGTCGTGGTCGACGCCGCTCACACCGCGGCCTCGATCGCCGCCCTGGCCCGGGTGCTGGAGGCGCTCTCGATACCGATCGACTTCGTGATCTCGATCTCTGCCGACAAGGACGCGGCGGGTCTGCTGCCTCCGCTGCTCCGGCTGGCGCGCAGGGTCACCCTGACCCGCGCCGAGCCGGCGCGCTCCCTCGATCCCTCGGAGATCGCCCGGATCGCGGCCCGGGTCGCGCCGGAGGTGGAGCTCCAGGTCGTTCCGAACCCGCACCTGGCCCTGCGCGCTGCGCGGGAAGCCGTCCCGCCGGGGGGGGCGCTCTGTGCGACGGGATCGGTCTACCTGGCGGGCATCGCCCGCAGCGTGCTCGCCGATCGCGATGCGGGGGCTCGCGTGGCCGTGACCCGGCCCCGGAGTCCCCATGTCTCGGACTGAAGAGACGGCAGAGGCGAGCTTCGCGGTGGAGGTCCGGGCCTCGCTGCGCCGGAACTACATCGCGCATCTCTGCCACGGGCTGCTGGGGCAGACCGGGATGCGTCTGATCAACGCGCCCACCTTCATTCCGGCCTACGTCTTTGCCATCTCGGGCTCCGAGCTCGCCGTCGGGCTGGCGCGCGGACTCCAGTACCTGGGGATGTTCCTCTCGCCCGTCGTCGGTGCGACGATGATCGAGCACCGCCGCCGGGTCGTGCCGGTGGCGCTGTGGGTGGGCGCGCTGATGCGCGTGCAGATCCTCGGCATGGCGCTCTGCGGACTGCTGCTCGCGCCGGCCGCTTCCCTCGTCGCGACCTGCATCTTCCTCGGGCTCTTCGGCACCTTCCTGGGCGTCCAGGGCGTGGCATTCAACTTCCTCGTGGCCAAGGTGATCCCCGTCGAACGTCGCGGCGTCCTGATGGGGTTGCGCAACGCCCTCTCGGGGCTCACGGCGGCCGCCGTCGCGATCTACGCGGGCCGCGTGCTGGTCGAGCACGACGTCCTCGGCAACGGCTACGCGGCTACCTTCCTCCTGGCGTTCGTGTTGACCAGCTGCGGCCTCGTCATGATCGCCTTCGTGCGGGAGCCCGATTCACCGCGGGTTCGCGCGGTCTCCCGGGTGAGCGACCGCCTGCGCGATCTCCCGGAGCTGCTGCGCTCGGACCGCGAATTCACCCGCTACTTCCTCGCGCGGGCCCTGGCGGTCATGGGTCGGATTGCGGTGCCGTTCTACTGGATCTACGCCCAGAGTCGCATCGAGCTGTCCGGCAGCCGGCTGGGTGAGCTCACGGCGGCCTTCGTGCTCGCGCAGAGTGTCGGGAACCTGATCTGGGGTGCCGTGGCCGATCGTCGGGGCTTCCGCGTCGTCTTTCTGGCGGCCCTCGGACTGTGGATGCTCTCGTCGCTCCTGCTCCTTCGGACCACGACCTACCCCGGACTGATGCTGGTGTTCGCGGGCCTCGGTGCGGGGCTGGGCGGCTTCCAGATGTCCGCCCAGAGCCTGGTGCTCGAGTTCGGCTCGCGTCACAACCTTCCGTTGCGTATCGCGGTCGCCAACTCGGCCTCGGAGCTGGTGGCGGCGGTCGGTGCCGTTGCGGGAGGCGTGCTGGCGATGACCGTGTCCCTCGAGGCGGTCTTCGGTGTCGCGGTCGTCTCCCAGGCGATCGCCCTCGGGATCGTGGTCACGAGCGTTCGCGAACCGCGCGGCCGCTGACGCGCGGCCGGACGTCGCTCCCCGAGGTCTCTCGGGTCGAGCTGCAGGCCGCGGGGGCGCGAGGGGCACCGGAAGAGAAGAGCCCGGGCCGGCTCGTCACACGTTCGTGCGACGGGAGGGGCAGCCGGCCCGGGCCTCAGCGGACTCTGACTGTCGCGTGTAGAGAGCAAGCGACGTGCCATGTCCGGAGAGCCAAGTGCGCTCGTCCTTCGCAACCTCCCGGAATTGGTGTGGGATCTGTCCCACGATGACCCGGACGGTGCGGCAACCCGGTCGCAAGCCGGTCGCAGGCGTCACGCAGGGGGTGACACAATTTGCGTCACCTGGGGCTCGAAAGTGCGATCTACGTCACACTTTCGAGAGCCGACGAGCCAGGGCGCCCAGGTGTTCGGGGGTCGTCCCGCAGCAGCCGCCGAGGATGCGAGCACCGGCGTCGCGCCAGGCCGAAGCGTGGTCGGCGAAGGTCTCGGGGGTGCAATCGTCGCTGCGCCGGAACCCGTCGTCGTCGTCCGGGGCCCCCAGGTTCGCGTAGACACCGAAGGGCAGGGCGCACCTCGCGAGGTCGGGCAGGCAGGCCGCGACGTTCGCCGTCGGCAGGCAGTTGACCATCACCGCATCCGCTCCTTCGCCGGCGACCGCGTCGGCCGCACCCGCCAGCGCCTCGCCGGAGAGCAGCGTCGCCCCCTCCCAGCACACGAAGCTCACCAGGGCGGGAAGCCCCGTGGCGCGTACGGCGCGCAGGGCTGCGAGCGCCTCGATCACGGTGTTCATGGTCTCGACCAGCACTCCATCGACTCCGGCGCCAGCCAGGTGCTCGGCGTGCTCGGCGTGCTCGCGCGCCAGGCTCGACGGCTCGGGCACGAGATCGGGCCGGTAGCAGTCCTCCAGAGGCGGCGCCGAGCCCAGTACGAAGGGCGTGGCTCCCGGGGCCCGGGCGGCTGCACGCCGGGCGATCTCGACGGCGCGACGGGTGGTCTCGCCGGCGCGGTCGCCCCAGCCGCCCCGGGACAGCGTGCGTCTCTGAGTTCGAAAGGTGTTCGCGGTCAGCGCGTCCACACCGACCGCCGCGTAATCGAGGTGGATCGCCTCCACGATCTCCGGCGTGTCGAAGAGAGCCGGCGCGGACCAGAGCGGCAGCGGTGTGGGCACACCGCGTCGCTCGAGCTCGGTGCCCGTCGCGCCGTCGAGCAGCAGCGGCGGTCCGGATCGGATTCGGTCGAGCAGCTCTCCGCCCCGGTTCTCCACCGGCCGGTATACTCCCGCGCGCATGAAGGGTTCTGCCGCCGCCCTCACTCACGAACGGGCGGGGTGTATCGAGCCCATCTCGATCGGGCTCCGCGCATCCGAGGCTACCGCAGCGGTGGAGGGGCCTCTCGTCCGGCGGCCATTCGCCCCGGGTGTGACCCCCATCTCGGACCTCGAGCTCGAGGTGGCGGCGGAGACGCGGGGTTCGAGCGCGTGGCTCCATCTGCGCGTTCGAAACGCCGGCGCCGTGCCGCGCCGGCTGGGCGCGATGATCGTGGGTCTGCGTTGGGACGATCCGGGTGACGGGGCGCTTCGCTACCTGCGCCACGGCTGGCAGTCATGGTCGTCTACCGGCGCACGCCTTCTCGACGCCGAGGGCTCCCCGGCGTTTCCGTCTGGCCCCTGGCTGCGGGCGTTCCATCACGCGATGGGCGCCCCGCCCGCGGACCGGGAGGGCTGGCACGAGTCCGATCTCGTGACGGTCGTGGGGCGCGGGGACGGCGGTGCCGCCTGTCTGGCCGGCGTGATCGAGCGGGGCAGCGCCTTCGGTCTGCTCTACGCACGGCGCCGCGACGCCGCGGTCGACCTGGAGGTGGAGCTCCGGGTCGATGCCGAGCTCGCGCCGGGTGCCGAGACCGAGGTCGAGACGGTGCGCATCGCCCTCGGCACCAACGCCAGCGCTCTTCTCGAGGACTACGCCGACGACTACGGCCAGCGCGCCGGCGCGCGGGTCGCCCGGCCCTTCGTCTCGGGCTGGTGCAGCTGGTACTTCGCGTTCCACGATTTCCGGGAGGACGACGTCAGGCGCAACCTCGACGCCCTGGTCGCCGGGCGCGAGGAGCTTCCCATCGAGGTGGTGCAGCTCGACGACGGCTATCAGCGTGCCGTCGGCGATTGGCGCGAGACGAACGAGAAGTTTCCGGGGGGTCTGGCGCGGATCGCGGGCGAGATCCGGGATGCCGGCTTCGTCCCCGGGCTCTGGACCGCGCCGTTCTGCGTCTCGCGCGAGAGCGATCTTTTCGCGAAGCGGTCCGCGTGGCTGCTCCGCACCGGTGAGGATCCCTTCGTCGCGATGCTGCACCCGGGGTGGAGCTCGGACGGGGCGGTCTTCGCCCTCGACGCGAGCCGTCCGGAGGTCGTCGAGCACCTGCGGGATCTGTTTCGGGAGCTCGCGGAGATGGGCTTCTCCTACCAGAAGCTCGACTTCCTCTTCGTCGGGGCCCACGACGCGGAGTCCGCGGACGCCAGCCTGGGGCGCGCCGCGCGGCTGCGGCGCGGGCTCGATGCGATCCGCGCCGGTGCGGGCGAGGAGTCCTTCCTGCTGGGCTGCGGCTGTCCGCTCGGGGCGGCGGTCGGAGTCGTCGACGGCATGCGCATCGGTCCGGACGTGGCCCCCCACTGGGAGGTGGATCCGGAGCAGGTCGTTCCCGGCATCGAGGAAACACTGCCGTCGGGTCGCCACGCTCTGCGCAGCATCCTCAGCCGCGCGTGGATGCACCGGCGGCTGTGGCAGAACGATCCGGACTGCCTGCTGGCCCGCTCCCGGGACACGTCACTGACACCGTCGGAGCGGGAAGCGCTCGCGACGGCGATCGCCGTGACCGGCGGATCCTGCGTGTCCTCGGACGATCTCCCCGGGCTGTCGCCCGAGGACCGGGCGCTGCTGCAGACGACTCTCGCCCATGCCCGGGAGATCGACGCCCTCGGGGTCCCCGGAGTCGCCCGGGCGACGGATCTCCTCGGGGCCGATGCACCGACGGCCGTGACGGCGGACGCCGGTGGCGATCACTACACGGCGCGTTTCGCCGACGGCGCGCGGGAGATCGACAGTCCGGCGAATGGCCCCATCCGCGCCTGCATCGGGCCCGCCCCGGAGGACGGGCGCCTGGCCCTCGCCGGCCACGGCGCGTCGCTGCTGCGTCGCCTCCGGCTCGGACCCCTCGCCATCTTCTGCGACTTCGACGGGACCTTCTC
>CALDCK010000433.1 GCA_937937315.1 uncultured bacterium | reverse complement strand
CAATCCTGAAGATCCATTCAAGATCCGGTATTCTAGACCACCGGCTACGCCTTTCGGAAGAGGTCCCTGCATGAGCGCAGCCCATCCGGCCGAGCCCCCGCGCGACGCCACCGGGCCGGAGCCCCTCGACGCCCGTCGCCGACGCGAGCTCATCGAGGCCACGATCGAGTCGATCGCGCGCCATGGCCTGTCGCGCACGACCATCGCCCGGGTCGCCGAGACTGCGGGCCTCTCCCCCGGCATCGTCAGCTTCTACTTCAAGAACAAGGACGGTCTCCTCCTCGCGACCCTCGCCCACGTGGACGGAGCCTTCGTGCGTCGCCAGGACGCGGGCCTCGCCCAGGCCGGTGGGGATCCCGTTCGCCAGCTCGAAGCGATGATCGAGGCCAGCTTCGACCCGACGGTCTGCAACCCGGAGCGGATCGCGGTGTGGACGGCGTTCTGGGGTGAGGCGCGCGCGAGAGACGACTACATGCGCGTGTGCTCGGGCCGCGAAGCCGAGGATGCACGTCGGGTCGTCGATCTCTTCGAACGGATCGCCCGGGCCGGAGTGCACCGACGCCTCGACACCAACGCCCTCGGACGGGCCTTCTACCAGCTCCTCTCCTCCCTCCCCGAAGACATGTTGGACCCCAACGAGGGATTCGACCTCGAAGCCGCGAAGGCGACCTGCCGAGGCTTCCTGGCCAGCGTCTTTCCCGACGAGTTCTCCGCCCGCGCGCCGTCGCAGGCGCCGGTCCGGCCCACTGCGCCCGAGGTCGAGACGCCGCTCCCGGCCTGGGCCTACCACGACACCGCCTTCCATGAGGTCGAGCGGCGACGACTCTTCATGCGCCACTGGCTGCTCGTAGGCCATGCGAGCGAGATCCCCGAGCCCGGCGACTACCTCACCCTCGAGATGGCCGACGAGCGCGGCTTCGTCATCCGGGGTGAGGACGGCTCCCTTCGCGGCTTCCACAACCTGTGCCCGCACCGCGCCTCGCCCCTCGTGGGCGGCGCCCACGGACACTGCGATCGGGAGATCGTCTGCCCCTTCCACGGCTGGCGCTACGGCCTGGACGGCGCGCCGCAGTCGTCGCCTCGGGCCGCTCCCCCTCCCGGCGACCCGCCGCTTCGCCTGCCCGAGCTCGCCCTGTCCGAATGGGGCGGACTCGTCTTCCTCCGCTTCGAGGGTGCCGGGCCGTCGGTCGGCGAGCTGCTTGGGGTCTTTGCCGAAGAAGTCCGTCCCTACGACCTCGAGCGCATGACCGCGACCGGCCGCCGCTGGACCCACACCGTCGAGTCCAACTGGAAGATCCCGGTGGAGAACGCCGCCGAGGCGAGCTTCGTACCCCACGCCCATCCCGCGCTCCAGAGCCTCCTCGGTCCCGATCTCGACGCCAGTGGAGACGGCGACGTGGGACGCGCCATCGGCGCGCTGCGCGAAGAGCTCTCCCCGTTCTGGAGCGCGCGCCTGTACCAGCGCTGGCTCCCCTCGGCCGCCGACCGGAAGAGCGCCCTGCCGCGCGAATGGCTCCAGCTCAGCCTCTTCCCGGGCACGGTGCTCTCCTTCCGGCCCGATCAGGTGGTGGCGACCCAGGTGCTGCCCCTCGGACCGGATCGGTGCCGGATCCACGGCGTCTCCGTGGCCAGCGAGGACGCGAGTCGCGAGATGCGCGCCGCGCGCTACCTGAGCCATCGGATCACGCGCCAACAGGCCGCGGAGGATCGCCGACTCTGCCGGGAGGCCCAGGCCGGGACCCGGTCCAGCCGGTTCCGGGCGCTGCCGCCGTCGGAGCTCGAGTCCGGCCGACGTCGCTTCCACGAACGCATCGCGGCGCTTCTCCCGATGACGCGGCAGGACGTGCCCGAGTCCGAAACCTCGATCCCGAGAGCAAACGAAGGCTCCGCAGCCGCGGGCTGAAGCCCGACCCCGCCCCACCAGGAGGTCTCCACGATGGAAGAACGAACGGCTCGCCAAGGGCGACGCTCGGGCCGCAAGAGCGGCGGTCGCGCAGCGCGCCACGCGGCACGCGCGGCGGGTGCCGCGGGCATGGCGGTGCGACCGGGCATGCCCGGCGGCGCCTACAAGCCCCTGGGAGATCGCGACATCGAGCGCATCCACGATGCGGCCCTCCACGTGCTCGAGACCCTCGGCATCGGGGACCCCATCCCCGAGATCCTGGAGTACGCCCTGCCGAAGGGCTGCACCCTCGGCGACGACGGTCGTCTGCGCTTTCCCCGGAGCCTCGTCGAGGACATGATCGCCATCTCGGCGAAGGAGTACGTCCTCCACGCACCGGATCCGGCCTTCGATCACGAGATCAAGGACGAGCGCGTCATCATGACCACCTCCGGCGAGGCGGTTCGGATCCTCGACTACGAGACCCAGCGCTACCGCCCGACGACCCTCGTCGACCTCTACGACGCCGCCCGCCTCGCGGATCGCATGGAGCACATCCACAACTACGGCCAGCCCTTCATCGCCGCGGACTGGAGTCACGACGTCTACACCCACGACATGAACATCGGCTACGCGGCCCTCGCCGGAACCCGCAAGGCCTTCGCCCTCGGCATCGCCGTCGCCGACCACATCGATCCGCTGATCCGGATGTTCGACCTCTACGCGGGCCACGAGGGCGCATTCCTCGAGCGCCCCTTCTGTACCTTCGGCGGCTGTCCCATCGTCTCGCCGCTGCGCTTCGGCAAGGAGAATGCCGAGGTGCTGGTGAAGGTGGCGAAGCTCGGCCTCACGGGAGACGTCGCCATCGCGGCCCAGGCCGGGGCCACCGCCCCAGCGGCCCTCGCGGGCGCCCTGGTCCAGACCTTTGCCGAGACCCTCGCCTGTCTCACCGTCATGAATCTGATCCGGCCCGGAAGCGTCATGAACTTCGGCATGTGGCCCTTCATCTCCGACCTCCGCACGGGAGCCTTCAGCGGAGGAAGCGGCGAGGAGGCGTTGGTGATCGCGGCCATGACCCAGCTGGCGAACCACTACGGATTCATCACCAGCGCGCCTTCGGGCATGACCGACGCCAAGACGATGGACGCCCAGGCCGGCTACGAGAAGGCGATCACCACCCTCTCCGCCGCCCTCGCCGGGGCGAACATGGTGTGCGCCTACCCGGGGATCGTGGGCAGTCTCATCGCCCAGTCCTTCGAGGGTATGGTCATCGACAACGACATGATGGGTGCGGTGCTGCGCGTGCTGCGGGGCGTCGAAGTCACGGAGGAGACCCTCTCCCTCCCGGTCATCGAGAAGGTGGTGTTCGGGGAGGGTCACTTCCTCAACCAGCCCCAGACCCTAGAGATCATGCAAACCGAGTACCTCTACCCGGAGGTCGCCGACCGCAGCAGTCCGGGAGACTGGGACGAGAACGGGCGCCGCACCGTCTACGACCTGGCCCACGACCGGGTCGAGCAGATCCTGTCCTCCCACTACCCGGAGTACATCGAGCCCGGCGCCGACGCCGCGATTCGGGAGGCTTTCCCGATTCAGCTCGCCCCGGCCGACATGCACCCGGGGAACGGACGCTGGAATTCCAACCCTCCCAAGACCGAGCAGGAGTGACCGATGTCGAACGACGTGGATGACGTGACCGGGGATGAGGAGGACGTCGTCCTCTCCGACCTTCCCGACGACGAGCTCGTGAAGCAGATGCACGACGACATGTACGACGGACTCGCCGAGGAGATCGCCGAGGGCACCCACATCCTCCTCGATCGCGGCTGG
>CALDCK010000432.1 GCA_937937315.1 uncultured bacterium | reverse complement strand
GGCAGCGCTCGACGAACTCCGAAACGCTGTCACGAGCCGATTCTGGACCGGCGTGCAAATCGTCCGCCAGAGGAGCGGACGCCCGAGTCTTCGAACCCGTTGGGTGCGGGATGGTTCATTCAAGTGGCGACGGAATCAAGGGGCGTCCGCCTCAGACCCCACGAGATTCGCCTCCCGGGGGCCGATTTCGGCGCCAGGCGGCATGGGTGATGCCCATCCGCCGGATCATGTAATTGAGCTTCCGGGGGCTGATTCCCAGGCGAGCCGCGGCGTCCTTCTGGACGAAGCCGCAGCGCTGGAGAGCCCCCAGGACGGCCCCTCGCTCGGCGCTGGCCAGCGAGGGAGGCCCCCCACCCTGCGCCTCCTCGGGCCGTGACCCGAGCCGCGGGGATCGTTCGTTCAGGACCACGTCCTCGGCCCCGATCCTCGGACCCGACGCCAGGAGCGCCGCCCGCTCGACGACGTTGCGCAGCTCCCGCACGTTGCCGGGCCAGTCGTGGGACCGCAGCCGATCGAGGGCGGCCCTGCTGAAGCCCTGCGACGACGCGCCGGCGTCCCGGAGCTCCCGCAAGAAGTGGTGGGCCAGGGGGATCAGGTCCTCGGACCGCTCGCGCAGCGGTGGGAGGTGGATGCGAATCACGTCCAGCCGGAAGTAGAGGTCCTCGCGAAGGCGCCCGGCCCGCACCTCCTCCGCGAGATCGGAGTGGGTTGCCGCCACGATGCGCGCATCCGTGCGCAGGGTGCGGGAGCCCCCCAGCCGGTGGAACTCCTGATCCTGGAGCACCCGCAGGAGCTTCACCTGGGTCGCGGGGGACAGCTCGCCGATCTCGTCGAGAAAGAGCGTCCCGCCACTTGCCTCCTCGAAGCGCCCCGCGCGACGACGGTCGGCGCCGGTGAAGGCGCCGCGCTCGTGCCCGAAGAGCTCGGACTCGAGGAGCGTCTCGGGGAGTGCCCCGCAGTTCACCTTCACGAGCGGCCCAGAGCTCCGCGGCGAGGCCCCGTGGATCAGGCCCGCGACCAGCTCCTTGCCGGTTCCGGTCTCGCCTGTGACGAGCACCGTCGAGCGGGTCGGAGCCACGCGGCGGGCCAGATCGGTCACGCTGCGCAGGGCGCCGCTCTCGCCCACGATCACGTCGGCTGCGCGCCGAGCTGCCCGCTCCGCGCGAAGCTCGCTCACCTCGTGAAGCAGGGCCCGATGATCGATCGCGCGCGCGATCCGGAGCTCGAGCTGCTCGAGGTCGAGAGGCTTCTGAACGAAGTCGAAGGCACCCGCCCGCATCGCCTCGACGGCGGACTCGACGGAGCCGTAGGCCGTCATCAGGAGCACACTCGTGCGAGCATCGCGCGCGCGAGCCGCGCGTAGCACCGCCACGCCGTCCGCGCCGGGCAGCCGGAGATCCGTCAGCACCACGTCGTAGGGCTCTACGGCCGGATCTCCGACCCGCTCGACCGCCGCGTCTCCGGTCGCCGCCTGATCGATCGTGAAGGCGCGATCGTGCAGGGCCAACGCGATCCCACGTCGGAGGGCGTCGTTGTCCTCGACCACCAGGATCCGGCCGACCCCACTCACGGGCCCGGCCTCGACGCGACCGGGAGCCGAACCCGGAAGATCGCGCCTCCGCCGTTCCCCTCGTCCAGCTCGATGCAGCCACCGTGCCCGGAGATCACCTTCTGGGCCGTGGCGAGACCGATTCCCGAGCCCCGCTCGCGGGTGGTGAAGAAGGGATAGAAGATCTTCTCGCGCAGCTCCGCCGGAACCCCGGGGCCGTTGTCTCCGACCGAGATGACGACCTCCCGCAGACCGGGCGGGGCCGCATCCCGGACGGTGACCTCCGGCGCCTCGCATCCAACGCCGAGGACGAGCCGCCGAGGGCCGACCTCGATCCGACCGAGCGCGTCACAGGCGTTCGCAATCAGATTCGCCAGGGCGACGGTCATCCCTTCCTCGTCCACCGCGACCCGCGGAGCCGGATCCACGAAGCACCGCTCCACCTCGACCCTCGCCGCCGAGGCCTTCGGAAGCGCGCGATCGAGGGCGCCCTCGACCAGGGCCACCGGATCGAGGCTCGCGCGCTGCGACACCCCGGGACGCACGAAGTCCAGGCTCGTGGACACGATCTTCGAGAGCTCCCGCACCTGGGCCAGCAGTCCCAGGGCGAGCTCGCGCTCCTCGCCCTGCCCGTCTCCGATCCGGCGCAACAGCAGCCCGGCAAGGACCTCCATCGACGCCAGCGGATTTCGGATCTCGTGGGCCAGACCCGCGGCCATCTGACCCAGGGCCGCCAGACGGGCCTGAAGGCGGACCTGCTCCTCCGACCGCTCGATCGGCACCAGATCGCGGAAGAGCATCGCGGCGCCGGAGGGCTCCCCCCCTGCGTCCCGGACCGGAAAGAGGCTCAGCCCGATCGCACTCTCCGGGCCGTCGCGCTCCAGTGCCAGCTCGGTGCGGGAGAGGCGTCCACTGCCGCGGCTGGCGGTCAGCAGGAGCCGGACCAGCCTCGGCTCCTCGCGCAGCGCCTCGCGGCAGTCGCTCCCCAGCGGGCCGGGCCCGGGTGGGAGCGCCAGCAGACGTCGCGCCTCGTCGTTGAGCAGGGCGATCCGTCCCCGCGCATCGATCGCGAGGAGCGCGGACCCGAACGATTCGACGACCCGGTCGGCGAAGCCACTCATGCCCACGAATCATCGGCATTCTGCGACGACTCGATGAGCCTCGATTCCGGCCTCGAAGGTCGGAGGAGGACTCAATCGTCCACGGGCACCAGGTACTTCTTCCCCTCCTGCTGGAGCCAGCCGTGCTCCTTCAGGCCCTTCAGCGCGCGCGTGACCGTCTCCCGCGAGGTGCCGATCATGTCCGCGATCTGCTGGTGGGTGAGCGCCGGCGTCATGCGCCGGTCGGAGTGGGCCACATCCTCTCGGGCGAGGCGCACCAACAGGCCCTTCGTGCGCTCTTTCACCCGCTGGAACGAGAGGGAGCTCGCCTGCTCGTCGATCTGGCGGAGCCTCCGTGTGAGCTCCTGGACCACCGCCATCGCAAGATCCGGACTGCGCCGCAGCACCGTCAGGAAGTCGGCGCGCGAGAGCGCGAGCACCCGGCTCTCCGCCAGGGCGCGAACGCTCGCCGAGCGGGGAGCGTTGTCGAGCAGCGACATCTCCCCGAAGAAGTCTCCGGCGTCCAGGAACTCGAGGATCTTCTCCCGACCGTCGTCGGAAAGCTTCGAGACCTGAACCCGGCCCTCGCGGATGATGTACATGTAATCGCCGGGGAGTCCCTCCTCGACGATCGTCTTGTGCTTCGGGAAGCGCCGCTCGATGAGCAGCGATGCGATGGGCTCGAGATCCTCGTCGCGCACCGACGAAAAGAGGGGAATGGCGCGCAGCGCTTCGAGCGCCTCCCGACCGCGACGCAGAGCGTTCATCAGACCTCCCGCGGATGCTTGGGAGCGAGGCTCCAGCCCCCCGGTTCGGCCCCACGGCGTACTCGACGCCACGCGGCCCGAACCAGAACCGTAGGGCCCGAAGCGATGGATTTCCACCACGGCCTTTGGATCGGCAACCTCGTCCTGATCTACGTGACGTCCGATCGACCTCTGCGCTTTAGCTCGGACACGATCTTTCGGACGTCGCCGGAGCGGTCGAGGCGGGTCACGAGCAGGGCATCGCCCGTGTCCACCACCGCCAGCCCCTCCACGCCGAGGAGCGCGATCGGACGCTCCGGGCGCCCCCAGACCAGATTTCCGCCTGCGTCGTCGTGGACCAGCTTTCCCGCGACGACGCGGGAGTGGCCGCTCTCGACACCGAGCTCCGAGGCCAGGGACTCCCAGGTCCCCACGTCGCTCCAATGCCAGCGAACCGGCAGGGTCCAGACCCGTCGGCTGCGCTCGAGCACCGCGACATCGATCGGCACCGACGGAGCGCGTCGGTAGACGCGCTCGAGGACGGCGCGGGGAAGCCGGCGGCCAACCTCTCCCAGGGGGGCGAGGGCCCGGTACAGCGCGGGCTCGTGAGCCTCGATCTCCTCGAGGATCGTCCGGGCGCCCCAGACGAAGATGCCCGCGTTCCAGAGATGGTCGCCCCGCTTCAGATAGCGACGGGCCGTCGCGGCGTCGGGCTTCTCGACGAAGCGCCTCACCCGATGCAGCCCGGGATGGGCCGCGCCGGCGGGAGCGCCCTGCTGGATGTAGCCGTAGCCGGTCTCCGGGCGCTGGGGACGCACACCGAGGGTGACGAGGACCGAAGCGTCATCGGCCGCGCGGGCGGCTCGCCGGACGTCGGCAGCGAAGGCGCGAGCGTCGGGAATGTGGTGGTCCGCGGGAAGGACGGTGAGGACTGCCTCCGGGTCCTCGGCGACGATCCGGAAGGCCGCGAGTCCGACGGCGGCGGCGGTATTGCGACGCCGGGGCTCCACGAGGACACGGCGGGCCGGGAGCCCGCTCTCGGCGCGGATCGCCCGAGCGTGCTCGCCGCCGCAGACGATCCAGACCCGGTCGGAGCCGGCGACGGCGCGGGCGCGGGCGAGGGTCGCCGCCAGGAGCGTGCGCCCCCCCACGACCCGGAGGAAGGGCTTCGGGCGTCGGCTCCTGGAAGCGGGCCAGAATCGCTCCCCGGCGCCGCCGGCGAGGATCACCGCGTGGAGCCGGGGGGCGGCTGCCACCTAGCGTCCCACGCAGACGTAGGTGAACCCCGCATCTCGCATGGGACCCGGCTCGTAGATGTTGCGCAGATCCGCGATCAGCGGCTGGCGCAGGAGATCCCGAATGCGCTCGAGATCCAGCATCCGGAACTGGTTCCACTCCGTCACGATCACCATGGCGTCCGCATCGCGACAGGCATGGTAGGCGTCTTCGCAGAGCTCGATCCCGGGCAGAACCTTCTGGGCCTCTTCCATGGCCTGCGGGTCGTAGGCCTGGATCACGGCGCCGCGGTCCTGGAGTCCGCGAATGATGCTCACCGCCGGCGAGTCGCGCATGTCGTCGGTCTCGGGCTTGAAGGAGAGGCCGAGCATGGCGATCCGCTTTCCGGTCAGATCCCCGTCGAGCAGCGCAACGATCTTCTCGATCATCCGCGCCTGCTGCTTCTCGTTCACCTGGATCACCGCCTCGACGATCTCGAGAGGCGCCGAGAGGCGCCTCGCATCGTGGGCGATCGACCGCGTGTCCTTCGGGAAGCAGGATCCGCCGAAGCCGGGGCCGGGATGGAGGAACTTCCCGCCGATGCGGTTGTCGAGACCGATCCCTCGCGCGATCTGGTGCACGTCCGCGCCCACGCTCTCGCAGAGGTTCGCCACCTCGTTGATGAACGAGATCTTCGTCGCGAGGAACGCATTGGCGGCGTACTTCGTGAGCTCCGCCGTCACGACGTTCGTCAGAACGATGGGCGTCTCGATCAGGAAGAGTGGCCGGTAGAGGCTCTTCAGGATGGCCGTGGCCTCTTCGTCGTCGGTGCCGATCACCACCCGATCCGGGCGCATGAAGTCGCCGATCGCGGCCCCTTCCCGGAGGAACTCGGGGTTCGACGCGACGCTGAAGCGGACGTTGCGACCGAGACGCTGGTGCTCTTCGGACATCCAGGTCCGTAC
>CALDCK010000431.1 GCA_937937315.1 uncultured bacterium | reverse complement strand
AGACTTCGCGCCTCTACCCGGAGCTTCGGGTCCAGGGCTTCCTTCGCTTCGCCGGGGGGGCCCGGGGGCTGCGGGGCGCTGCGCTGAGGGAGGCCGTCGACCGCGTGATCGAACGCTTCGCCCTGGCCCCCATGGCCCGGCGCCTCGTGGGGAACCTCTCGAAGGGCTACCAGCAGCGGGTGTCCCTGGCCCAGGCCTTCCTCCACGACCCCGAGCTCGTGATCGTGGACGAGCCGACCGGCGGCCTCGACCCGGTGCAGCAGGCCCAGGTGCAGGATGCCCTCGAGCAGCTGCGCGGCGAGCGAACGGTGGTGCTCTGCACCCACGACCTCTCCGAGGCGCGACGGCTGAGCTCCCGCGTCGCGGTCCTCGGCTCGGGACGCCTGCTTCGCGAGGGACCGACCGACGTCGTGCTCGGCGACGACGACCCCCTCGCCCTCTTCCGCGGGGAGGCCTCGGCGTGACGGCACTCATGGCGCTGATACGCAAGGAGTTCGCGAGCCTCTTCGGGTCGCCCACGGCCTACCTCACCCTCACCATGGTCGCCCTGGTGACGGCACTGATCTTCTTCGACCACCTGCGTCTCTACAACCAGATCCTCTTCGTCTACGCCTCGAGCAACATGGGCGGGTTCGAGAGCGACACGATTCCGGACTACATCAACCTCTGGGACGCGGTCTTCTTCCCGGTGATGGAGACCCTCGGCCTCACCCTCGTGGGAGCGGTGCCGCTGCTCACCATGCGCGTGTTCGCCGAGGAGCGCGCCCGCGGGACCGACGAGCTCCTCGTTTCGACCCACCTCACGCCGGGCCAGATCGTGCTGGCGAAGTTCGCCGTCACCTTCCTCTTCGTGACCCTGATGATGTCAGTGAGCTTCGTCTACCCCGCCATCGCCATCGAGCGAGGCGGACTCGGCGCCCAGCACCTGAGCGCCGTGTACCTGGGGCTCACCCTCCACGGCATCGGCCTCGCCGCCATCGGGCTCGTCTGCTCCGCCTTCACCTCGAGCCAGCTCGTCGCGGCGGTCTCGGGCTGGGCTATCGCCTTCGTGCTCTGGGACTTCGGCTGGATCCAGCCCTTCGTGAGCGAGTCCATGGCGCGCGCCCTCGATTCGATCGCCCTGCACCCGCGCTACGGCAGCTTCTCCGAGGGCATCGTATCCCTCGAGAACGTGGTCTACTTCGCCGGTCTCGCCCTGGTGGGCATGGCCATCGCCCGCTTCTCCTTCGACATGCGGCGGGTCTCGGGCTGATGCGAGAGCTCGCGCTGGCCGGCTTCGTCGCCATCACCTTCGGGCTGGGCTCCTACTACGCGACGAATCACTTCGGGGCGTTCAGCCTCGCGAACCTCTCGCTCGGAGGCCTCGGGCTGCTCGCGGCCCTGGTCCTCGGTGCCCGTCGCCTGCGCTTCACCGGCGGCCCCCACTCCCGACCGGTGGTCCTCCACGGACTGGGCCTCGTGTTGGCGGCTATCGTGATCGCGTTCAGCGCCGAGCGCGGCGCCCACCACGCCGATGTGCGCCTCGACTGGACCTTCGAGCAGCGCTACGACCTCGACGCGTCACTGGTGGACCTGATCGAGCAGCTCCCGGGCCTGAAGATCTCCCTCTTCTACGACCCCCTCGATCCCCGGATCCGACGCACGCGACTGCTCGTCGACGAGATCGCGCGCCACGGCAAGAAGGTCCGGGTGAAGGCCTACAAGATCGACAAGGTCCCCGAGAAGCTCGAGGACTACGGCATCGGCTCCTCGAACAGCCTGCTCTTCCGCCGCAAGGATCGCTATCAGGTGGTGGAGCGCCCCACCGAGGGCGCGATCTACGAGGCCCTCTACCGCCTGCTCTCGGTGGAGGCCGGCGTGATCGCGGTGCTGCGCGGCGAGGGCGAAGGTGACCCGGAGGTCACGACCGACCTCGGCTACGGAGGCCTGGCCTCGATGCTCGCCACCGAGGGCTACGAGATCCGGAGCCTCGTGACCATGTCCGTGCGCGAGATCCCCGACGACGTGGACCTGCTCCTCGCCATCGCACCCCAGCGCGGGATCCAGCCTGTCGCCCTCGACGCGATCCGTCGCTTCCTCGCGAGGGGCGGCGGCCTGGTCGCACTCCTCGAGCCCGGCGTGGAGAGCGGTCTCGAAGAGATCCTGGCCGAATGGGGCCTGCGCTCACCGGATCGGGTGGTGATCGATCCGGCCTTCGGCGAGAGCTCGGGAACCGAGGCCCAGGGGGTCTGTCCCCTCGTCCACGTCTACGAGAGCCATCCCATCACCCGCGGCCTCGACCGCAACCACATGACCTTCTTCTGTGGCGCGCGGACCTTCGAGCTCCGCAAGCCGGAGGTGGAGGACGAGCTGCGCGCCGTCGCGCAGACGAGCGCCCGGGCCTGGCTCAGCGACGACCTGGGAGTGCTCGACCGCCGCGGCAGAAGCGTGGAGCACGCCGGAGAGGCGCAGACCTACCGCCCGATCGCCGTCGCGGGACGCTACGTGCGAGACGACGTCGAGACGCGGATCCTGGCGATTGGCGACAGCGACTTCGCGTCGAACCGCTACCTGCGCGCGCTCTACAACCTCGACCTGATCATGAACGGGGTGCACTGGACCGCGGAGCGCGAGCCCCAGATCCAGCTGCGCCCGAAGATCCGGAGCACGGTCCAGTTCCCGCTACCGGTCGCGGACTCGCTCCAGATGCTCTACGGCGTGGGCCTGTTAGTGCCCGAGGCGCTGCTCATCGTCGGAGGCGTCGTGTGGATCCGCCGCCGGACGGCCTAGCCCCGGTCCCTTCCCTAGCTCTTCTCCGCCGCCGGCGGCTTCGTGGCCAGGGCGATGCCCGTCGCACCGGCCTGCTGGGCCAGATCGAGGATGTTCACCGCCTGCCCGAGCAGCACGCTCTTGTCTCCGCGCAGGATCACGAGCTTCTCCCGCGACTCCGACAGCGCCGCCTCGAGGGCCTCGAACAGGCCCTCTACCGTGGCCGGCGTGTCGTTCACCAGGATCGTCCCCTCTTCGTTCACCGTCACGGTGACGCCCTGGGGCGTGGTGTCGCTCACCTCGGCGCCTGGGAGATCGATCTGCTTGCTCTGGTTCGCCACCACCGAGGTGGTGACCATGAAGATGATGAGCAGGACGAGGAAGACGTCGGTCAGCGGGGTGATGTTGATCTCGGCGACGACGCCGTCATCGAGCCCCTCGTCGTCATCCGGCCGGAACGAGGTTCCCATCACTCACCTCCTCTGTGCCGTCGCTCGACGTCTCTACGAAGAGCAGAGCCTGCACGAACCGCTCGCACGACCGGGAGTAGACGGCCGCGATCGCGCCCACCCGGGTCTGGAGATAATTGAAGAACATGAGGGCGATGATGGCCACCGCCAGGCCGGCTCCCGTGGCGACGAGCGCCTCGGAGATACCAGAGGCCACGACCTCGAATCCGCCTGCGCCGTGCTCCGCCATGTCCTGGAAGGCACGGATGATGCCGACGACCGTCCCGAACAGACCCACGTAGGGCGCCAGGGATCCGATCGTGCCGACGATCCACAGACCGCGCTTCAAATCGTGGGCCGCCTCCTGACGCGAGGTCGCGAGCACCCGCTCCAGGTCTTCGAGAGCGACGTTCTTCCAACGCATGGCCTCGAGGTAGATCTCGGCCAGCGCCTGGTTCGAGCTTTCGCAGATCTGCTTCGCGCGGGCGACATCCCGCTGGATCAGCGCGTCGATGGTCTCGCGGGTCAGCCCCCGGGCGCCCTCCGCGATGCCTCGAAAGCGCCAGAGTCGCTCGAAGAAGACCGCCAGGGCGACGATCGATCCGAATCCCAGAGGATAGACGGTCAGCCCACCCTGGTGAAGCAGGTCCAGTAGCGATGCACTATCCAACGGATCCCCCTCCGGGCCCCGGCGCATCGGCGCCTCGGCCCATTCCCCTTCCGAATCGGTACGTTACCCGATCGACCTGCGCAGGTCACCGGGCCGCGTCGCGGTTTGACACCCCAGGTGCCCGCTCGATAGGATCGTCGGGTCTCCGGGGCGGTGTCCTGAATCCTTCGACGCTTCGCGCCGTCCACCTTATAGGCAAGTTCTCGGGCTGGTATCTCTGCGACCCACGCGGAACACCACCGCGGCGGGTGGAGTCGGATGGGGACGGGCCCGAGGGCTCCAGAGACGGGGTGAGAAGCGATTTTGGGGTGCGCTCGGGTGGGAGATCGACCGATGAGAGTTGCGTGTCACGCTCGCCGGGAGTCCCCGGCGGGATGACGTCATCTCGCGCGGTGCCGACGACAGGCGTCGGACCGGCGAGCCCGAACCACGTTTTCATCGGATCGGGCCACCCACAGGTCGACGGGTCAAGGCGTGCATGAGTGAGCAGTTCCGAATCAAGAGGCGCGATGGGCGAAAGGGCCGGCATTCCGGTCCGACGCTGAAGGCCGCCTTCGATCCGCCCGCCCAGGGCGGCGCCATCGCAGCGGCCTACCCCGGCTTCGGAACCCCGGACGAAGACGGGGCGAAGCGACGCCTGGCCACCGGCCTCCTCGCCGCCCTGATCCATTTCGGGGCCCTGGGGACGCTGATGATCCTCGCCGCCATCGCTC
>CALDCK010000430.1 GCA_937937315.1 uncultured bacterium | reverse complement strand
GCGGTGGCCGCCGGGGTCGCGGGGCACCGCACCGTGGCGGGCGAGTCCGCAGCGGACTGGCTCGATGCCGGCCAATGCCGGGACTGCCGCGAGCCCTCCCTCAACTACCGACCCGCCGGCTCGGCCCAGTACATCCTCGCGATCGGGAACTTCGACGAGGAGCCGGAGGCGCCGCGCCGCTTCCGAATGGGCTTCATGGCCTCGAGCGACAACCACTACGCGCGACCCGGCACGGGCTTCAAGGAGCGCTATCGGGTCGGCATGACCGAATCGATGGGGGGCACGCAGCTCGCCGCGCGCGAGGCGGGCTCCCTCGCAGCGCCCTTCATCGCCCCGGAGGAGCCTCCCGAGTCCCAAGCGAAGCCCTTCGACATCGACACGCCGGGCTTTGCGCTCTTCGAGACCGAGCGGCAGGCGTCCTTCCTCACCACCGGCGGTCTGATCGGTGCCCACGCCGAGGGACGCGACCGGAAGGCCATCTGGGATTCTCTGGAGCGCCGCGAGGTCTTCGGCACGAGTGGTCCGCGGATCCTCCTCTGGTTCGACCTGTTGAACCCTCCCGGATCTCGCGGCCGCGTCCTTCCCATGGGCGGCGAGGCCACCCTCGACCGGGACCCGATCTTCCAGGTGCGCGCGGTGGGATCCTTCGAGCAGAAGCCCGGCTGTCCCGCGGGCACGCTCCAGGCGCTGCCTCCCGATCGGCTGGAGCACCTTTGCAGAGGCGAGTGCTACCACCCCGGCGACGTCCGCAGACCCATCACCCGCATCGAGGTGGTGCGCATCCAGCCGCAGCAGACGCCGGTGGAGGAGCTCTCGAAGCTCATCCGCGATCCGTGGCGAAGCTTCGAGTGCGACCCGGATCCGGCGGGCTGCGCGGTGACCTTCGGCGACCCGGAGTTCTCCCGCACCGGCCGCGACACCCTCTACTACGTACGGGCCTTCGAGCCCGAGAAGCCGACCATCAACGGCGGGAACCTCCGCTGCGAACGCGACGCCGAGGGGCGCTGCACGCGCACCCACCTCTGCCCGGAGGGCGGGCGCGAGGACGACTGCCTCGCTCCGACCGAGCCCCGCGCCTGGTCGTCGCCGATCTTCGTCGATTTCGACCCCGGCCGACGACGCGCCGCCAGCGAGTAGCCCCCGCGGTGCCGACGCTTGCAGCCCCGCGCGGCGTCAGGGAGGATGCGAGGGGCGCAGCCCACGCGAAGCCGATGACGAACAAGACCCCGGACATCCCCGAAGGCCCCGAGCCGCAGTACGACCGCGTCGTATCCGGCTACGAGATCTTCCGCAGCGACGAACCCTTTGCCTGTCGCTGGGGCGGATCACTGCCCCGCTTCGAGCTCGCCTACGAGACCTGGGGAACGCTCTCGGAAACGCGGGACAACGCGATCCTGCTCCACACGGGCCTCTCCGCCTCGTCCCACGCCCGCAGCCACCCCCGCAACCCGACACCGGGATGGTGGGAGGACTTCATCGGTCCGGGGCTGGCGCTCGACACCGATCGGTTCTTCGTCGTCTGCTCGAACCTGCTCGGCGGCTGCTACGGAAGCACCGGTCCGCCCTCCCCGAATCCGGCGACGGGGCGGCCCTACGGCACCCACTTTCCGATCCTGACCGTAGGCGACATGGTGCGCGCCCAGCTGATGCTGCTGGACCACCTCGGAATCGATCGGCTCCACGCATCGGTCGGCGCTTCTCTCGGCGGCATGCAGTCCCTCGAGATCGCGGCCCGGGCACCCGAACGCGTGGGGCGCCTGGTCAGCATCTCCGCGGCGCTACGGTCCTATCCCCAGTCGATCGCGATCCGCTTCGTCCAGCGCCAGGCCCTGATGGCGGACCCGGACTGGGCCGCGGGCCACTACTACGGCGCGAGCTTCCCCTACCGCGGACAGCGCGTGGCCCGAGAGATCGGCACGATCACGTACCGCTCGGGACCCGAGTGGCAGGAACGCTTCGGGCGACGCCGCCGCGGCGACGGTCCGCCGCGCCTGGACGAGGACTTCCAGGTCGAGGGCTACCTCGCCCACCAGGCGGACAAGTTCTGTCTGCAGTACGACGCGAACTCCTACCTCTACATCTCGAAGGCGATGGACCTCTTCGACCTCCTCGAGGAAGGAGAGCAAGAGCGGCCCCTGGTGGATCGCCTTCGCTGCCCCGCCCTGGTCGTGGGCGTCACGACGGACGTCCTCTTTCCGGTCTGGCAGCAGCGGGAGCTTGCCGAGGTGCTGGAGAAGCGCGGGATCCCCGTCGACTACCTGGAGATCGACGCACCCTACGGTCACGACACCTTTCTCATCGACCTCGATCGGATCGGTGGCGGCGTGAAGGTCTACCTCGAGCACGACTTCTGATGCGGGGCCCCGGGCCGCGCCGACCCACGCCGACGGCTAGCTGACCCGCCGTCGCGGGAGCACGTCGATCGAGGCGGTGTTTCGAAGCCTACCGAGGAGCCCCTTCTGGGCGCTGGGTCGGTTCTCCATCACTTCCTTCACGTAGGCCGCGGCCACGCGCTCCGGGGACGGGAAGCGCAGGGCACGCGCGTACTCGCGAACCTGGGCCAGCACGTAGGGCGCCGCGGGCAGCTCGCCGAGCGCCTCGGCCTCGAGCGCCTCCAGACAGCGCAGCCGGGTCTTCTCGGACATCTGGTTCAGGGTGAAGCCCAGCTGCTCCCGCCGGCGGCGGAGTGCCTCGCCCGGCTTCGAGAGATCCACGCTCGGCAGCTCCGGGGAGCTCTCGGCGCTCGTCCGCTTCCGGGACAGTCGAGGGGCCGAAACCTCACCTTCGGTCAGCCCGTGGGTCGACACCGTCGGATTGACCCGGCGCACACGCCAGCTGAGGGGGGCGTCGGCCTCGGAGAGCTTCTCACCCTCCAGGATGCGGGCCACCGCCTCCTCGAGGGACTTCGCGAAGCCACAGGTCGGGAAGAGCTGGAGCACCGGCTGCTGACGCGCCACCGAGGCGGGCACCGCCGCATCCTGGGCGAGGGCGCCCACGTAGCGGAGCTGTGCCCCCAGGTGGCGACGCGCCGCCGCGCTCATCTCGTAGCCAACGCAGCGATCCTCCGCCGAGTCCACCCGGTTCACCATCAGGAAGGGCGTGAACTCGCGCGCCTGCTTCCGCAGCCGTACGCCGAGTCGCGGCGCCTCCCGCATCACGGCATCGATGAGCGCCGAGGGCGAGAGCGACTCACGTCGCGCGCTCTTCGTGACCTCTGCGAGGATCGTTCGGTCCGCCTTGTCCTTCGCGACCATCCGCAGCGACCGGAAGAAGGCCGCCTTCAGGAAGTGGTAGGAGTTCTCGACCGCGGTGGGCTCCGGAGAGACCACCATGATGCGCCGATCGGCCGCATTGAAGAGGTCCAGCACGTTGTAGGACGAGCCGGCGCCGAGGTCGACGATCACATGGGAGAAGTTCAGCCGCCGCAGGTGGCGCACCAGCTTCTGCTTCTGGGCGTGCTTCGGGTTCGCGGCGTCGAGGAAGGCCCGGGAGCCGCTGACGAGCCAGAGGTTGCGCACCGACGTCTCGCTCATCGCGTCGGCCAGGTGCGGCAGCCGACCCAGCAGGAAGTCCGACAGGGTCGCCCGCGGACGGGGCACCCCGAGAATGGTGTGGAGATTCGCTCCGCCGAGGTCCGCGTCGATGATGGCAACGCGTGCACCGCGATTCGCCAGGGAGTACCCCAGGCTGGAGGTGACGATCGACTTGCCAACGCCGCCCTTGCCACCGCCGATGGCCCAGACGCAGGGCGCGTCCGAGCTTCTCGAAGTCCGCTTCATCTGTTCCGAATGATCCATGTTCGACCCTCTCGAAGTGACCAGATGGCCCCTACACATGGAGTGAGTGGGACCGAAGGCATCCTTGTGACAGGCGCCCGAGATCAGCCGACGGCAACGCACTCGCAGCGGCGAGGCAGCTCAGCGCCAATCATGTGCGAAGGATTCAGGAATACTGTGCACCATCATTTTTTACCCATTCGCTCCGCGACCCGATCCCGAAGCTCGCGCTTGAGGATCTTTCCCGATGCGTTGCGCGGGAGCTGCTCCTCGGTGAACTCGACCACGCTGGGCACCTTGAAGGGAGCGAGTCGCACGCGTAGATGGGCATCGAGGGACTCTGCATCGAGGGAGGCGCCCCGGCGCGGCATCACCATCGCCGCCACCTCTTCACCGAGACGCGGATGGGGCAGACCGAACACCGCCGCCTCGTGCACGGCCGGGTGCTCGTAGATCGCCGCCTCCACCTCGGCGCTGTAGACGTTCTCGCCACCGCGCAGGACCATGTCCTTCGCCCGATCCTCGACGTAGAGGAAGCCCTCCTCGTCCATGCGCCCCAGATCGCCGCTGCGCAGCCAACCATCGACGATCGTCTCGGCGGTGGCCTCGGGCTTTCCCCAGTAGCCCCGGATCAGGGTCGCGCCGCGGAATCGGATCTCGCCGATCTGGCCGCGCTCGACCTCCCGACCCTGGTCGTCCGCCACCATCACATCGAGGACCGGAAGAGGCCGGCCGGTGCTCCGCGGTCGGGCCAGGTAGTCGTCACCGCTGTTCTGCGGTCCGTAGCCGTTGGTTTCCGTCATTCCGTAGCCGATCCCCGGTCTGCCGCGGCTGAAGCTGCGATCGATCCTCTGGACCAGCTGCGGTGGGGCCGGCGCGCCTCCTCCCCCGACGTTCAGCAGGCTCGAGGTATCGCGTCGGGCGAAGTCCGGCGACTCCAACAGGTCCCATGACATGGTGGGCACTCCGACGAAGTTCGTGACTCTCTCGCGCTCGATCAGCTCGAGGGCCCGCTCCGGGTTCCAGCGATACATCATCACCAGCTTGAGGCCCCCGAGCATGCAGGAGAGCATGACCGGCACCAGCCCGGTGACGTGGAAGAGCGGCACTGCGAGGATGAAGCAGGGCGGCCACGGGTGGGGCTCGACGGGGGGGCGCATGGCCTGATTGACCGCGGCCCGACAGCCGAAGGCGAGCAGCGCGTTGAGCATGGCGCGGTGGGTCGACACGGCGCCCTTCGGATGACCCGTCGTGCCCGACGTGTAGAGGATGGTGGCGTCGGCCTCGGGCGGAACCTCCACCTCGGGGAGCGCCGCGCCGGGCGTGAGCACGTCCTCGAGGCGCTCGGCGTTGGCGGGCAGCACCGCATCGTCGGCTCGCACGACGATCGCGCGCAGAACACCCTCCGCCAGCAGCTTTTCGGCCCGTTCGACCCGCTCCAGATCGGCGATCAGTACCCGAGCGCCCGAGTCCTCGAGGCCGTAGGCCATCTCGTCCGCCGTCCACCAGGCGTTGAGGCAGACCGCGATCCCGCCCACCGAGGTCACGGCCGCGAAGGCCGCGATCCACTCCGGGTAGTTGCGCATCGCAATGGCCACCCGGTCCCCGGGCGAGACGCCGTAGCGCCCGACCAGCGCCGCGCCGATTTCGTCCACCCGGGCCATCAGGTCGCCCGCGGTCCAGCGCTCCTGTTCGTAGACGAGGAGAACGTCGTCTCCGCGCGCGCGCAACGTCTCGAAGAGCGCGCGCAGCGAGGGCGGAGCCGCCTCGAAGACCCGCGCCGACCGACCGCCAACCTCGGCCCTCACCAGGGCGAACCGCCCTCCAGGCCCCGTGAGGGCCGCCACCGCCTCGTCCCAGGTCATGCCATCCGCCATGGGTCTCCTCTCCGCATCGGCGCCGCATTGTACGCGCAACCCCTGCGCAGCCGAGAGGTAGCGAGGGGCTCTCCACCCGCGGCAACTTGACACCTTCGCGGCGATGGGGGCCCGTACTCTCGATGGGGTGGGACCTGTATCCGCGCCCCGAGCTACCGTCCGCTTGCAATCCCCCCGGGGACCGAGGAGCTTTTGGCGTCAGCGCGTCGATATCGATCCGGGCTCGTAGCCTGCCTCGCCGCGTTCCTGGCGGCGGCCACGGCTACGGCGCCGGGGGTGGTCACGGCTACGGCGGAATCCGTGAGCTGGGCGGAGGACCTCGTACGCCAGACGTACTTCGAGGGCCTCCCGGCCGAGGCGGCCCGCGACCTGGACGACGCGGCCGTCGCGCGCCTCGCCGAGATGCTCGCCGACCCGGCCGAGGCGCCCTTCCACGGCAACATCGCCATCGCGCTCGGATACAGCGGACGCCCTGCCGCCTACACCGCGCTCACGGAGTTCGCCGCGTCCCCCGTCATCGGGGAGGTCGATCGGGCAACCTTCCGCGCCCGGACCCAGGTGCTCTTTGCCCTGGGTCATCTGGCGCGCCGCGATGGGCGGGCCCTGCGTTGGCTGCTCGATGCCCAGACTCGACCGGCCGACCCCCCGAGCTGGACCTTCCGCCACCACCGCGGCGCATCGCTTCGAACGCTCCTCGACGAGCAGCTGCTGACCGCCCTTGCCCTCTCTCGATCGCCGGCAGCGGCCCGACACATCGACGAGCTGATCGCCGAGACCCGCGGCTCGGATGCGGCGTCCCGGCGACGCCGAGGACACGCCCTGGCGGCGCGCGCCATGCTCGAGAGCGGGTCGCCCGGGCCCAGCGTCAAGGCGCCTCCCCGATGATTCGAGGCCCCTGCATCGCCGCGGCCCTGGCCGTCGCCCTCCTCGCCGGAGCCGCCGACGCCGCAACCTCCGCCGACCTCCACGAGATCAAGTGGTTCGTGCACACCGACCTCCTCGACCCCGGAGCGGGTCGGGACCTCGCCTTCTACCAGGCCCTGCTCGACGCAGCCCTGGCCGACTCGCGTGTCCTGCTGGAAGGCCACCAGGGACCCGTGGATCGCGTCTGCTGCTCCCGACTCGTGAACGAGGAGCACGCCCCGGGCGTGACCCTCGCCGCCTTCGGCGATCCGGGTGATGGCCTCGACGTGCTCGACACCGGGGAGCTCGACGCGATCGTCTCGACCGGCGGCGGCGGATCTCGCGGCTATCTGATCGATTCCATTGCGGACTGCAACGGAAGCGGGCCCGCTGTCGGCTGCGCGACCTTCGCCTTCTGCGGCGGTCCGCCCGACGACGACCCGGACCGATTCATGGTCGTGACCCTGGACGCCGCCGACATCGGCCTTCTCGGCATGGTCATCGCCCACGAGCGAGGTCACAACGCCTGCCTGTCGCACGTCTCGAACGATCCCTGCGAGCTCATGCAATCCAGCGCCGGCGGCGGCTGTCTGAGCGCCGCGGAGTGCGCCATCCTCGCTGACGCACGCACCACGACCGGCGACGCCTGCGCCTGTCACGTGGATGGGGCCCCCGGCGCGGACACCGCGCCCGAGGAGGACGGCCTCGTATGCGCCGACGGCGGCGGCGCAGGAGTCTGCTCCGGCGGCGTGTGCGGGCCGGACTGGAGCGATGCCGGGGTCGGACTGCTCGCGGCGGGCGGGACCGAGTCGTCGAGCGGCGGCGCAACGGACGACGCGCTGCAGCTCTCGGGGCTGCCCGGAGGCTGGAACGAGCTGGGTGCTCTCGGCGCGACGATTCGCGGGCTCACCTACGACCCGGACGCGGGCATCCTCTACGGAATCGAGGACGGGGGCGGCGGCGACGACTCCCTTGTCGTGATCGAGCCC
>CALDCK010000429.1 GCA_937937315.1 uncultured bacterium | reverse complement strand
GCCCACTCGCCGCCGCCACATAGTCCTCGGCCTGAATGACCTCGGCGAAGCCCTCCAGGCGTGAGGCGAAGAACGCCTCGACGCTCACGCCGCGCTGCGCGGCCAGGTTCTTCGCCAGATCGCTCTCGAGTGCCCGGGGATCGAGATAGAAATCCACCCGGGACCAGCTTCGGTGGGGATTCGCTCCGTCCGGGTACACGCGCACGAGGGTCGGCCCGGCAGCGGACAGCAGGAGCTGTACGTTCGGAAACAGGTAGTACACAGGCAGCGTGGCGTGGAGGACCCTCCAGTCTTCCTTCGGCTTGCTCCGGAGGTCTTCGATCGACTTCGTGCACAGCGTCATGCGGTGATTGCGACCGAAGGTGTCGTACATCTGCACGTTCCCGTAGAACGTCTCGGCGAGGGTGTTTCGATGCAGCGCGTCGAAGTGATAGGTCTCGCCGAAGGTGTCGATGGCGAGCTTCCAGTTCATGGCGTGCTCGTAGCGCGCGTCTCCGTGGCGCACGAAGCGTTCGAGCTGCCAGGATTCCAGCTCCGGTGCGAGATCGCCCAGCGCGGCCTCGACGTCGAGCTGCCCCTGCGGATCCGGAGACACGAAGAGCAGCCCGTACCGCTCGACCGCCGGGAGCGGGACCAGCGAATGGCAGGCGCGATCGACGTCGCCGAAATGGGTCTCCTTCGGAACGCCTACGAGCCTGCCCTCGTGGTCGTAGGTCCAGGCGTGGAAGGGGCACTGGAAGAGCCTCTTCTCCCCGCGCGGCTCGTTCTCGACGAGGGTCCCCCGATGCCGGCACACGTTGAGGAAGGCGCGGAAGACCCCGTCCTTCGCGCGGGTGCACAGGATGGGCTTGCCGAGATCATCCGACGTGAAGAACGCGCGCGGCTTCGGGAGATCGGCGGAGAGACCCAGGACCTGGGGGTGGCCCTGAAAGAAGACCTCCCACTCTCGCACCGCCAGCTCCGGGGAGAGGTAGCTGGAGACGGGATTCCTCACCTGTCGGCCCGCATCCACGTTCGTGCCCGCGTCCAGGTGCGCGAACAGTCCTTCGAGCAGCCGGACCTGTTCCTCGTGCCGCATGATCGAGCCTCCCCTGTACGCGACGCGCGTTCGGGGAATGCACGCTACCAGCTGCCGGAAGGCCCGTACAGATCGCTACAGCCGCTGCACCGGTCAGCTCGTCCGGTCGCGAATGAGCTGCTCGAGGCGCCCCACCGGGGGATCGCCGTGATCGACCGGAAGGCCGGAGCGATCGAGGAGCTTGAGGACGTCGTGGGCCGCGTGATGGAGCTGCCGGTGGATCACGGAGCGCGGCGCACCGATCAGCGCCGGCACCAGCGACCGGCTCGGACTCGTCTCCAGTGCGGAGATCTTCGGGCTGTGGGAGACGAAGGACTCGAGCAGCGGATAGCCTCGACGCCGGATCTCCGCCGTCAGCAACTCGAGGACGTCGATCCCCCCGGCCTCCTGGTACTTGATCCGGCGGTCCACCATCGAGAGGATCACGCGCGAGCTCTCGCTCGAGCGCCCACATTCGCGGAGCAGGTTGAACACCTTCTCCGCCTGGATGAGGGATGCCTGGTCCTTCACGACGACCAGGGTGAGATCGCTCGCGAACACCGCGTTGCGGGTGAGGACCTCGAAGTCGCTCTTCGTGTCGAGGATCACCAGTCCGCGCCAGCCCGTCTCGGCGAGGATCGTCTGGAGGTCGAAGATCTGACTCACCGCCTGCTTCGCCGCCCCGATGTCGTTGCAGGAGGGGACGTAGTGGATGCCGTACTGTCCCTCGCAGACGATCTCGGCGAAGCTGCCCGCCCGGATCCCGCTCAGCACGGTCCCTCGGGGCTGGGAGTCGAAGGCGAAGAAGCGATCGAGCGTGTTCTGGTCGTCGAGGCCGATCACGAGGATCGGAAGGTCCTCGCGCATGGCCCGGATGTAGACCGCCAGATTCGCCGCCAGGGTCGTCTTGCCGATGCCGCCTTTGTTGTTGGCGATCGTCAGGACGCGGTAGGGGCGAGCCGGGTCGCCCTCAGGGTCCAGGTACCGAGAGAAATCCCGGGAGAGGTCGTAGACTCGATCGAAGAAGCGGCTCATTGTGATCTCGCTCCAGCACCGCCCGCCATGTCCGCCTGCGCGACTTGCGGGATTCCGGCTTCATGTCGTGGGTGCACCGGGGCGTGCCACTGGTGGCGCGAATCGCCCCTGGGGGGCCCGATCTCGTGCCTCACGCCCCCTCGTGCGCCCACAGGCCCCCCCCCGCTCGGATCAGTCCGTCAGGCACCCGAGGAGGTGCTGCTGAAAACGCACCAGCGCCCCTTCACGGGGGTTGAGGCGACCGGGACGCCAGAGCCGGCTCACGATTCCGCGCTGCACCCCATCGCAGACCGCGATGTCCTCGAGATGGACGTCTCGCGCGGTCTCGACGAGCGACGCGGCGATCGTCCGATCCCGGGCCATCTCGGGCGAGACCAGCATGTGGATGCGGAGATGGAAATGGTCGTGGCGGTCGATCCGCATCTCGTACCACGCGCCGATGGGCAGCCCCTGGTAGACGGCGAGGAGTGTCGTGGGGAAGACATGTCCGACGCGGAAGCTCGGCGCGTCGTCCTGTCCCGGGTTCTCGAGCAGCGCGAAGGGACCCGTGAGCTTCCCGTTGCAGTAGGTCTTCTGGGCGCGGTTCGTCTTCTGGAACGACTCCACGTGGGGCCCGAGGTGGTGGTACGACTCCATGAAGTTGTCGACCAGCACCTTCCAGTTCCACGGCGAATCGAACTCTAGGATTCCGGCGGTCTCGAAGCCTGCGAGGCCGAGGGGCGCGAGCTCACCCTCGAGGACGGAGAGGGAGGGGGCGAGGGGGGGTGCGTCCGGATCGAGGCACGCAAACACGAAGCCCAGCCATTCCTCGGTCCTCACCTCGGGGAGGCCGCAGCGCTCCCGATCGAAGCCCGGCGCATCTTCCATGAGCGGCGCAGCGGCCAGCCGACCGTCGCGCTCGAAGGCCCAGCGGTGATAGGGACACGTGAACCGCCGCGCGTTGCCGCTCCCCTCGACGAGAACGTGCGCGCGGTGCGTGCACACCCGTGAGATGAGGCGCAGGCGCCGCGCGTCGTCGCGCACCAGGAGCAGCGGCTCGCCGAAGAGATCGAGCGAGGCGTAGTCACCGGGCTCGGGCAGGTCGTCCCAGCGCGCCACCGCGTGCCAGCCCGGCCGCAGCACGCGTTCCAGCTCCAGCTCGAAGAGCGCAGGATCCCGGTAGCACTCGGCCGGGAGCGCAGAGCCGTCACGCAGGGAGGTACGAAGCCGTTCGACCCAGGGTTCGGCGCTCACGTCCATGCTCCGGTCCTCCAGGCTGCCCGGCTACCCTTGCACCAGATTCGCAGGCTGAGCAATAGTGGACCAGATCCGCCGCCAGGATCGGAGGACCGCCCGGATGGAGCCGACGATCACGCCCACCGACGCCACCCTCGGCGCCGTCGTCACCGACGTCGATCTCGCCGCTCTGGACGAGAAGACGTGGCAGATCCTCGAGGCCGCTTTTCACGAGTACGCCCTCCTCTTGTTTCCGGGCCAGAGCCCGAGCCCGGAGGAACAGACTGCCTTCGCCGAGCGCTTCGGCGAGATCGAGATCCTCACCCCGAACGAAGCGCTGAAGGCGGTTCCCATCTCGAACGTGAGGGCGGACGGCTCGCCGGTCGACGACGACGACATCCTCCAGATCCTGCGCGGAAACGAGGGCTGGCACACGGACAGCTCCTACATGCCCCTCTCGGCGAAGGCCTCGGTGCTCTCGGCCCACGTCCTTCCCTCCCGGGACGGTCAGACCGAGTGGGCCGACATGCGCGCTGCCTGGGACGCGCTCGACGACGAGACCCGCGAGCGCATCGACGGGCTCTTCGCTCGTCACTCGCTCT
>CALDCK010000428.1 GCA_937937315.1 uncultured bacterium | reverse complement strand
GTGCGCCTCGCGCTGATAGCCCACGGGAAAGCTGAAGCGGCGGCCGCTCTTGCGGCCGGTCACGGTGATCACCGCCAGGCCCCGGGAGAGCAGGACGTGGAGCGGCGAGCGCAGGATGCCGACGATCAGCGGATTCAGGCGCGTGAAGAGGCCATCCACCGACACGGCGGGCTCAGGGCTCCGCCCGCGAGGGCAGGCCTTCGAGGTGGGGCTCGAGGGAGATCTTCAGGGCATTGGTGACGCGGGAGAGCGTCGTGTACTGGCCCACGGTGAAGAGCAGCTCGATGATCTGGGCCGGGTCGTAGTGGGCGGCGAGGACGTCCCAGGTCTGCGAGGTGAGGGTCTGTTCCGTGTGCAGCTCGTCGGCTGCTCGCAGCAGCGCCGAATCGCGCTCGTTCCAGGAGGGCTCCCCGGGTCCCCGGGCGATCGCCGCGATCTCGTCCTCGGAGAGGCCCGCCGCCAGGCCGTAGAGCCGATGGTGCCCCCACTCGAAGTCGGAGCCGCAGTTCCAGGCGGTGCGCAGCGAGGCGATCTCGGCGTCGCGTCGCGGCAGCAGCCCTCGCAGGGTGAGGGTGCTGGCGAAGGCGATGAACGGCTCGAAGAGCACCGGGTGATGGGCCAGGGTGGTGAGGATGTGGAGCGGGCGCGGGGCCGCGTCTTCGCGGCCCTCGAGCGCGGCAACCCGATCCGATGTCGGCGCGAGCACCGCCCGCACTCGCGGGTCCCACTCCTCCGCCGCAAGGGGTGCGATGCGCTGGCCCGTCGGCAGCCACTCGTCGCTCATCGGGGCGTCTCCTCCCCGGTCTCCGGCAGTGCCGACGCCACCAGCTCCGCGGTGGTGGTGAGGCGATCTCCGTTTCGGAGCTCGCCGGTCGCGTGGACCGCCCCGAGCACCCGGTCGAGATAGCCCGGGCCGTCGGCGGTGGGGACGAACCAGCCGGTGGGGCACATCGTGAGGATCTCCACGAAGGAGAAGCCGCGTCCCTGCAGCTGCGACTCGAACGCGCGCCGGACGAGGTTCTTCGTCTTCACCACACCCGCCGCATCGTGCACCGATCCCCGTGCGGCGTAGCCGGTGCCGCCGAGCTGTGCGAGGAGGTCGCCGATCAGGATCGGGTGGCCGTGGTAGGCGGCGTCGCGCCCGTCCAGGGAGTTCTTCGTGCGCTGGCCCAGGACGGTGGTGGCGGTCATGTGCCCGCCGGTCTCGCCGAAGACGCCGTTGTTGAGCAGTACGCAGGTCACCGCTTCGCCGCGAGCGGCCGTGTGTATCACCTCCTGGAGCCCCTCACTCACCATGTCTCCGTCGCCCTGGAGCGTGAAGATCAGGGATTCCGGCCGCATCCGCTTGGCCCCGGTCGCCACCGACGGGGCGCGGCCGTGGAGCGCCTGGACGAGGTCGACGTCCATCGTGCTGGTGAAGGCCGTGTAGCAGCCGATTCCCACCACACCGATGGCGTTCTGGGACTGCCCCAGCTCTTCGATCACCTCGAGCAGGATCCGCATTGCGAGGGGCTCGCCGCACCCCGGGCAGAGATCGTGATCCTCGTGGAGGAGCAGGGCGGGCTTGATCCGGCCCATGCGTCGCGCAGGCTCCTCCGGCGGCGCATCGGTACTCAGGGCGGGCGGTCTACGGGTCATGGGCTCCCCTCTCGGCCTTCCAATGCGCGGGTGATGCGTGAACGGACTTCGTCCGGGTCCAGGAGGGGGCCGATGCCGAAGCCGGCCTCATCCGACGAGATGCCGCCGATGGGGACGACCGGCGCGCGACCGAGGACCGCCAGGCGCACGTCGTCGATCATCTGTCCGGCATTCTGCTCGAGCACGGCGACGCGGCGCGCGCCCTCCGCCGCCCGGGCGACGGCGTCGGCGGGGAAGGGCCAGAGGGTGATCGGTCGCACGTAGCCCACTCGAAGCCCCTCGCCGCGCAGCTCGCGCACGGCGTAGCGCGCGAAGCGGGCGAGGGAGCCGAAGGCCACGACCACCAGCTCCGCGTCCTCGGTGAAGAGGGTCTCGGCGCGCGGCTCCTGAGCCTCGATCTGGTCGTGCTTCGCCTGGAGCCGCTTCCAGAAGGCGTCGGGATCGATGCCCTTCGCCCCCTTCGTCATGCCGATGGGGTTGATGTTGCGCGAGCGCCCGGTCCCTCCCAGGGAGCCGTCCACCGCCCAGTCCTTCGGGGGCAGCGGGTCGAAGGCGAGGGGCTCGATGTCGACCGCCTCGGCGGTGTGGGCGAGGAGGAAGTCGCCGTGGATCTGCACCGGGTTGCGCCAGCGGTCGGCGAGGTCGAAGGCCAGCTGGGTGAGGGTCACGGCCTCGTGCACGTCGATGGGCGCGAGGACGACGTGGCGGTAGTCGCCGTGACCGCCGCCGCGGGTGGCCTGGAAGTAGTCCGACTGTCCTCGTGCCATGTGAAAGACGACGAGGGGAAGCTCGGCGCGGGTGATCTCCGACAGCGACTCCTGCATGAGAGCGAGCCCCTGGCCCGTCGACCCGGTGGCGGCCCTGGCACCGGTCGCGAGAGCGCCCCAGGTCATGCCGATCGCTTCCAGCTCGCTCTCGGCATTGACGCACACTCCGCCAGCGCCGGGCAGCTTCGCGGCGAAGTGCTCGAGCACCTCGGTGAAGGGGGTCATCGGGTAGCCGGCGAAGAATCGGCAGCCCGCCGTGATCGCGGCCTCGGCGATGGCCTCGGAGCCCTCTACGAGGCGTCGCATCGGGTCGCGCCTCCGGGCAGAACGCGCCTCACGGGGCGGCCTCTTCGTGGTGCTTCGCCGTCTCGTACTGGAAGACCTCGAAGCAGAAGTCGGGACACACGAGCAGGC
>CALDCK010000427.1 GCA_937937315.1 uncultured bacterium | reverse complement strand
GCATCGTCGTGGGGCGTCTCGACGGGGGGGAGGGATTCGTGGCGAACACTCCCGACGACGCGGCCAGCCTCGAGGCCTTCGTGGCCGAGGAGCAGGTCGGTCGGCGGGGGCGGGTCCGCTCCGTCGCCGACCACAACCTCTTCGAACCCCGCTAGGCGCCGACGCGTCGCGCCTCGAGCGGTCGATGAACACCCCCGCGCATCTCGTCGTGAATCTCGCCCTGCTGGGCGGCGGTTCCCGGCAGGCCCATGGAAGGGCGATCGCCCTGGGCGCCCTGCTTCCGGACCTGCCCATGTTCGGCTTCTACCTGTGGCAGAGGCTCGTCCTCTCCACGCCGGAATCGGTGGTCTGGGGGCGTGCCTACTTCGAACCGGGCTGGCAGACGCTCTTCGACCTCTTCAACTCGATTCCCCTGGCCGTCGTCGGGCTCGTCGTCGCGCTGGCCCTGCGCCAGACCGGGGCCGCGCTGCTCTCGGCGAGCGTGGCGCTGCACGCTCTGCTCGACCTGCCAGTGCACCGCGAGGATGCCCATCGTCACTTCCTGCCCCTCTCGGACTGGCAGTTCGTGAGCCCCGTGTCCTATTGGGATCCGGCTCATCACGGCGCGGCCGTGGCGCTCCTCGAGACCGTCGCCGTCTGCCTGGGAGTCGTCGTCCTCTGGCGTCGCAGCGAGAGTCGCTGGGTGCGGGCCCCCCTCGCGGCCCTGGCCCTGCTCAGCGTCGGCGCGTGGACGCTCTTCTACGGCGCCGGTCGGCTCCCGACGCTTCAGTAGCGAGGAACCGAGGGATCGACATGCTGGGACCAGGCGTCGATGCCGCCCTCGAGATTGTAGACGTTCGTGAAGCCCAGGGTGGCGAAGTGCTCGGCGGCGGCCTGGCTGCGCTGTCCGTGATGGCAGTGGAAGACGAGCAGGGTGTCGCCAGGCAGCGCCTCGATGCGCTGCGCCTCTTCGGCATCGACGAGCACGCTGCCCTCGATCCGGGCCGTGTCGCGTTCCCCGGGCGTGCGAACGTCGAAGAGCGACAGCTCGTCGCCGCGTTCCATGCGCTGTCGGAGCTCGGCGACCGTCATGGGGCGTACCACGTTCGGAGCTCGAGGCAGTCGCACCTGGAACGCCACGCCGCCTCGGGCCTTCGCCAGATCGATGACGGCCCCGTCGGCGCGATCGGCGCTCAGCGGGTCGAGGTGGAGCGCGATGCCCTCGCTCTCGGCGACGAGGCCCCCGTCCTGCGGCGGCTGCAATGTGAGCCGGCTGCGATAGCGGGCGTCCACGCACAGGTGGAGCGCGTGGCCCGCCGGGGCGTCCCCGGCGGCTCGGCGCAGCTGCTCGGCAGCCGGGGGCGTGATCGTGAGCTCGATCGACGAGGCCGAGGGTGCCGCGACGCCGAGCTGTGTGTGCAGCTCGCCCGAGGCGTAGGACTCCTGGAGGATGTCGCAGCCGCCGACGAACTCCCCCCGGACGTAGAGCTGCGGGATCGTCGGCCACTCGGAAAACGCCTTCACCCCTTCGCGAATCGCCGGGTCCGAGAGCACGTCGACGGTGGCGTAGCGCGGAATCAGCTGGTCGAGGAGACCGACCACGGTGGCGGAGAAGCCGCACTGGGGGGACTGGCGGTCTCCCTTCATGAAGAGGAGTACGTCGTTCGATTCGACGAGGGACTGGATGCGATCTCGGGTCTGGGGATCGAGGCTCATGGGCACTCCTTGCGGTCCGGATGACGCAGCGCGTGGGGGGCGATTCGGGCGGGCAGGATAACAGGGTGGAGCGGAGCTGGCCGCGGGCCGCCGGACGCGGCCTTCGGCCTGTCATAGACTCGCGTCGTCACGGGAGAGGGTATGACGCAGGGTGAGGAGCTGAAGCCAGGCCGCGCTCGCATACCGGCCGGCAGGGGCGCCGGGTGAGTCGGCTGGACGGGCGCGTCGCCATCGTCACCGGGGCTGGGCGGGGAATCGGCCGCGGCATCGCCCGTCGCTTTGCGTCCGAGGGGGCGAAGCTCGTGATCGCGGAGCTCGACGAGGGCGCGGGGCGTCGCGTGGTCGAGGAGATCGGGGGCGACGCGATCTTCGCGCCCACCGACGTCGGCGTGAAGGCCGATGTGCAGGCGATGGTCGAGCGCACCGTGGCGGAGTTCGGAGCCGCCGACATCCTGGTGAACAACGCCTGGGGCGGCGGAACCATGGAGCGCCTCGAGCACAAGACCGACGCCGCCATGGAGCATGCCTGGCGCGTCGGGCTGATGAGCGCCTTCTGGTCCATGCAGGCGGTCTTCCCCCACATGCGCGATGCGGGCTGGGGGCGCATCGTCAACCTCTGCTCGTTGAACGGCGTGAACGCCCACATGTACACCGCGGAGTACAACACCTCGAAGGAGGCGCTGCGCACGCTCACGCGCACCGCCGCTCGCGAGTGGGCACGGCACGGCATCGCCGCCAACGTGATCTGTCCGGCGGCGGTCTCCGCCTCGTTCGAGGCCTACCGTCACGCGAACCCCGAGAGCGCGGCGAAGCTGCTGGAGCAGAATCCCATGGGCCGCATGGGAGATCCCGAGGCCGATATCGCGCCCGTCGCACTCTTCCTCGCTTCGGAAGACGCACGCTACGTAACCGGCAACACCCTCCACGCCGATGGGGGGGGCCACATCAATGGCGTCGCCTGGGCGCCCTCCCTTCCCGAGTGAGTCACTTGCGGTGGAGCGGGCGGGTCCTGACTGGGCTCCTGGTCCTGGCCCTCGGCCCGGCTCTGGCGACGACTGCCCGGGCCCACGGGCCGGCGATCGACGCCTCCTACTCGGCCTTCCGACCGCGGCAGGTCACGATCGCGGTCGGGGACACGATCCACTTCCGAAACGCCGCCGGCTCGGACCTCTCGCTCACGATCGTGGCCGACGACGGCAGCTTCGAGAGCCCGGTCCTCGGCCGCGCAGAGGGCTGGCACCACACCTTCGAGGCGCCGGGCGACTTCCCCATCCACCTGAAGGAGAACAGCGCCACGCGGGCGCGGATCCTGGTGGGGCCGCCCAGGCCAGTCGAGGAGCTCCCGGAGAAGGACGGACACGAGGGGCACGATCACTGAGCCGAGGCGGGCGGGTCGCCGCCGGTTTCCAGCCCGTGTCTACCTTTCGCGCTCGGGTGCAGGCGCGCCTCGCTTCGTCGCCTCGCAGGAGAGGCCTGCACCAGGGGTTCTCCTCTTTGCGGTCCGGTCGTCCGATGTGATCTTCGACACCAAGTTCCCCCTGCGGAAGTCGATGGATTCCATGGGCCGAGTCGCGTGTGCGACCCGGCGTCGCACGAAACAGGACAGGAGGACCCCCATGGCAAGGTTGATGAGAACAATGCGAGTCGCAGCGGGGGGCCTACTGCTCCTGGGTGCAGTGGCTTGCCAGACGACCCCCTCGCTCGAGCCGGCGATGGTTGACGACAGCCAGGCGAAGAACGAGACCCCGGTCGTCGCGAAGATGAAGTCCGACAAGCTGGAAACGGTCTACTTCGATCTCGATCGCTGGGAGCTGAGCACGTCGGCGCGGGACACCCTGAAGCAGAACGCCGAGATGCTGAAGTCGAGCGAAGGGTGGACGGCGTTGACGATCGAAGGCCACTGCGACGAGCGCGGGAGCGACGAGTACAATCTCGCCCTCGGCGCGCGCCGCGCGAAGACGGTGGCCCGCTATCTGAAGGACCTGGGCGTGCCGGAATCGCGGCTGCGTACGGTCAGCTTCGGAGAGGCGCGGCCTGCGGTCGACGGTCACGACGAGCTGGCGTGGGAGCGGAATCGTCGCTCGGAGTTCCGGGTAGACGATCAGCGAACCGCGTCGCGCTGAGACGAGCCGTTCGGGGGGCCTGGTGCCCCCCGGTCGGGTCCAGCCCCCGGCGGGTCAGATTCCGTAGATCCGCCTTACGTTTGCACCGAGCACTCCGGCACGGGTCTCGGCCGAGAGCGGGGCGACGAAGCGTTCGAGGGCGTGAGCCCAGCCGCCCGGGTGATCCGGGTGGGGATAGTCGGTGGCCCACATGAAGCATCCGGCACCGACCAGATCGATGATGAGGGGCGCCGCGCGCTCGTCCGGGTCGCCGGAGACGAAGCACTGGCGGCGGAAGAGCTCCGAGGGCGGGTGCTCCATCCCGACGCCCTTCGCGGAGATCGTCTCGTAGACCGCGTCCATGCGGTCGAGGAACGAACCGACCCACCCGCAGCCCACTTCGAGCACGCCGAGCTTCAGCTCCGGGAATCGCTCGAGAGTGCCCATCGTGAAGAACGACAGGAAGGCCTGCTGGGCCCCCTGTCGGCCCATCACGTTGTAGAAGTACTCACGCTCGCGTCCCATGTGTCGGAAGCGCGTCGGGATCGCCCAGACCGGCTCGTAGGTGGGGTGGATCGCGATCGGCACGCCGAGCTCGCACGCCTTGCGGTAGAGCGGGTCGTGGTCGGGATGACCGTGGGGCTTGCGGGAGTGGGTGAAAGGCGCGACGAAGCCGCCGCGGCAGCCGTCGGCCACCGCACGCTCGAGCTCGACGGCGGCTGCGTCGGGGTCGAGGAGGGAGAGGTGGGCGATCGGCACCAGCCGGCTCCCCGAGGTCCGACAGAAGTCGGCGATCCAGCGGTTGTAGGCGCGTTGATAGGCGACGGTGAGCTCCGGGTCCGTGAGCTCGCACTCCCAGAGCAGACCGATCGTCGGATAGAGGACGACCTGCTCGAGATTCTCCTTGTCGAGGAGCTCGAGGCGCTCGGCTGCGTCCCCACCGCCGTAGGGAATGTGGTCCATGTAGCGTCGGTCGGGGCCGCGCTTCGCGTCGAGCTCGCCCATTGCGCCGAGCAGGCCGAGCACACCCTTGACCGTGCGCTCCGACGGCCGGCCGTCGAGCTCCAGATACTCGAGTCCCTCGTCGTCCGTGCGAATCCGCAGGGCGCGATCCTGGTAGCGCTCCTCGAGGTACTCCTCCCACAGGGTTGCGGGCTCGAGAATGTGGCCGTCGGCATCGACGGTGCCTTCGTAGGGAAAGCGCACGATCTCGTAGGGCATGAGGGGCCTCCCGGAGAGGAGAAAGTCTACCGGAGCCCGAGGTCGGGGCGGGGCCGAATCGCAGTCGCCCCGCGTCCGGGCGGAGGCTGGTCTACCCTCCTTTCAGGAGGACCCCCCGATGCCCGAGTTCTGCGAGGTCGATCGAGACGGCCGGATCCTGACGGTGACCATCGCCCGCCCGGAGGTGATGAACGCGCTTCATCCGCCGGCGAACGAGGAGCTGGGGGCGGTCTTCGACGAGTTCGCCGCGGATCCGGATCTGTGGGTGGCGATCATCACCGGTGCGGGCGACCGGGCCTTCAGCGCCGGAAACGACCTGAAGTACACGGCCCGATCCGACGGGAAGGTCCCGATCGCGGAGAAGGGCTTCGCGGGTCTGACGTCTCGCTTCGACAATCCGAAGCCGGTGATCGCCGCCGTGAACGGCGTGGCGATGGGCGGCGGGTTCGAGATCGCCCTGGCCTGTGATCTGATCGTCGCATCGGAGAAGGCCGTCTTCGCGCTGCCCGAGCCACGGGTCGGGCTGGCCGCGCTGGCCGGGGGCATGCATCGCCTGCCCCGGATGATTCCCCTGAAGCACGCCATGGGCATGCTGCTGACGGGTCGTCGCGTGTCGGCCGAGGAGGGGCTCGCTCTCGGATTCGTGAACGAGGTCGTGCCGGTAGAGGACCTGATGAGTGCCGCCCGTCGCTGGGCCGACCAGATCCTGGAGTGCGCACCTCTGAGCGTCCGGGCGTCGAAGGAGTCGGCGTTGCGCGGGCTCGACCTGCCCCTCGAGCAGGCGATGAGCGCCCACTACGATCAGGTCCACACGCTGATCAAGAGCGAGGACTTCATCGAAGGGCCGCGCGCCTTCTCGGAGAAGCGCCCGCCGGTCTGGAAGGGCCGCTAGCGGAATGTCGAGGAGCCCGTCTGCACGGCGCCTCACCGCGCTTCGCTAGCGGGGAGCCGGACGCAGCGAGGTTTTCCGCAGGATGGCCCGACCCTGGGACACGCTCGAACGCGTGACTCGCCCGGAAGGCGAGCTCGCGCTGAGACGTCGCGGCGAGCGCGACTTCCTGATCGCCATCGATAATCGCGTGTTGATGACGAGCGCCGCCCATCGCTCCGAGCAGGCACTGGCCGAGTGCGCCTGCCTCGAGCTGGCGACGGCGGCGCGGCCGAGGGTCCTGCTCGGCGGTCTCGGTATGGCCTACACCCTGCGCGCAGCCCTCGACCTCCTACCGTCCACTGCAGAGCTCGTCGTCTGCGAGATCGAGCCCGCCGTCGTGCGCTGGTGCCGAGGGCCGCTGGCTCCGCTCACCGCCGCGGCGACCGAAGACCCCCGTGTGCGCGTGCGCGAAGAGGACGTCGGGGCGGCGATCGCCCGGGCGGCACGCCCGAAGGCGCACGCCTTCGACGCTATCGCCCTCGATCTCTTCGAGGGGCCCCGCGGTACGCGGAGCGAGGTCGATCACCCTCTCTACGGCGAGGCGGCGTTGAGGCGGATGCGGCGGGCTCTCCGACCGGGTGGTGTCCTGGCGCTCTGGTCGGAGGAGCCGGCCCGTGGCTTCGAGCGTCGTGCCGTCGCGGCGGGATTCTCCCTCGAGATCCGACGTGTGGGCCGCGGCGGACGCCGTCACGTGGTCTACGGGCTCCATCCGAGCAGGGGGCCCGACGCCTCGACGGCGCAGCGGGGCGTCTCGAAGCGCCGCCAGGGACGCTGACTTCCAAATGAAACGGGCCGCACCCCGAGAGGTACGGCCCGTTCCTTGGGAAGGGGATATATGTGTTATGGAAGTGGCCGCCGGCTCGGAACAGGTGACGCACTTTTTTCGAGAATCCGAAATTTTTCTGGAATCCACACAACCCCATGAAATAGAAATGGATTTACCAGGGAAGCGATGTCTCGGGGAGGCCGGATCGGCGCTTCCCTCGGGGTGGGTCGGTGTATTACGCTGGGCCGCCCCGAATTCCTGCGGGCCCGTCGAGTGGAGGCAGTTGCGGATGTCGAAGGATC
>CALDCK010000426.1 GCA_937937315.1 uncultured bacterium | reverse complement strand
GCCGAGTGCCTGCTGGCCCACGCCCTGGGCGTGCCGCGGCTGCGGTTGTATCTGGATTTCGAGAAGCCCGTGCTGGAGGGCGAGCGCGCCGCCTTCCGCGAGCTGGTGCGGCGCCGCGCCGGGGAGCGGGTCCCGGTCTCCCAGCTGCTGGGAGAGCGCGAGTTCTGGTCCATGACCCTCCGGGTCACACCGGATGTGCTGACCCCCCGGCCCGAGACCGAGACGCTGGTGGCCGCCGCCCTCGATCAGATGCCCGAGGGTAAATCGCTACGAATCCTCGAGATCGGGACCGGCAGCGGCGCCGTGGCCCTGGCCCTGGCCCGGGAGCGGCCGGAGGCCCGGATCACCGCCACCGACATTTCTCCAGAAGCCCTCAGGATCGCGCAAGAGAATGCCGAAAGGGTGGGCGTAGCGGACCGAATCCGCTGGCTGGAGGGGGACGGATTGGATCCGGTGAAGGGGGAAACCTTCGATGGGGTGGTTTCGAATCCGCCCTACGTCGGCGAGGCCGAGCGCAGGGATCTGCCGCCGGAGCTCGCCCACGAGCCCGACGGCGCCCTCTTCTCCGGCCCGGACGGCACCCGGATGCTCCGGCAGCTGGCCCTGGAGGTCGGCCGCGTGCTGGTGGTGGGCGGATGGCTCGCACTCGAGCATTCTCCCACCCAGGGTGCGGCGGTAGCAGGATTCTGCCGCAGCGCGGGTTTCACCGGAATCGCGCTGCGCCGGGACCTGGCGGATCGCCCGCGGGTGACGCTGGCCCAGCGGTCGGTGGACGAGAGGGACTAGCGGCGGGCCCTGGGGGCGCGCTCGGCGGCGCTCGGGGGAGCGCCACTGCGGGGGGACCATGGATCGGATCGTCGTACGCGGGAATGGCCCGCTCCGCGGAGCCGTGGAGGTTTCGGGCTCGAAGAACGCCGCCCTGGCGTTGATGGCGTCGGCGCTGCTGGCGCCGGCAGAGTCACAGCTGACGAACGTGCCGCGCCTGCGTGACGTCAACGCCATGCTCGAGCTGCTCACGGCCCTCGGTGCGCGAGCCGAATGGACCGGGCCCCACGAGGTCGTGATCGATGCCAGCAGCGTCGGAGAGCTCGAGGCTCCCTACGAGCTGGTGCGAAAGATGCGCGCCTCGTTCCTCGTGCTCGGCCCCTTGCTGGCCCGTTTCGGCTCGGCCCGGGTGTCGGAGCCCGGCGGCTGCGCAATCGGAGTCCGACCCGTCGACCAGCACCTGAAGGGCTTCGAGGCCCTGGGGAGCAAGCTGCGCCTCGACCACGGCTATGTGGAGGCCACCGCCACCCGACTGCGCGGTGCCTCCATCGCCTTCGACCTCAACACGGTCAACGGCACCCAGAACGTGATGATGGCCGCCTGCCTCGCCGAGGGGGAGACGGTCCTGGAGAACGCGGCCCGGGAGCCCGAAGTGGTGGAGCTCGCCGAGATGCTTCTGCGGATGGGTGCGGACCTGAGCGGCGCGGGCAGCGACCGCATCGTGATCCGCGGGGTGGAGTCCCTGCGCGGCGTGCGGCACCGGGTTTCCGGAGATCGGATCGAGGCCGGCACCCTCCTGGCAGCGGGTCTGGCCACCCGCGGCGAGGTCTCGGTCGAGGGCGTGGACCCCGCCTTCCTCGAGTCGACCCTCGAGAAGCTGCGGGCCTGTGGAGCCACCATCGAGACCAGTCCGACCGGGGTTCGGCTCGCGTCCGAGGGCCCGATCAAGGCGGTACGGGTCGTGACGGCCCCCTTCCCGGGGTTTCCGACCGACATGCAGGCCCAGCTGATGGCGGTCCTCACCCTGGCCCAGGGCTCGAGCGTCGTCACCGAGCGGGTGTTCGAGAACCGCTTCATGCACGTGCCGGAGCTCCAGCGGATGGGCGCGGACATCGCGCTCTCGGGCCGCTCGGCCCACGTCACCGGGGTCCGGCAGCTCATGGGCGCGCCGGTGATGGCGACGGACCTGCGCGCATCGGCCGGCCTGATCGTGGCGGGGCTGGCGGCGGAGGGCGACACTGTGGTGAGCCGCGTCTATCACATCGATCGGGGATACGAGCGGATCGAAGAGAAGCTCCGCGGCCTCGGCGCGGACATCCGGCGGGAGGGCTGACCCATGGCAACGCGATCCACGGCAAAGGGCATCGTTCCGGTGCTTCGCGCGGATGACTCGGGCTTCGACGCGGCATTCGAGAAGCTCGTTCGACGGCGTGACGACGGAGCCGAAGACGTCGGGAAGGTGGTTCGCCGCATCCTGGACCGGATCCGCGACGGGGGCGACGCGGAGCTTCTGGCCCACATCAAGAAGTTCGACGGCGCGGAGATCGACGAGATCGAGGTCCAGCCCGGGGAGATCGAGCAGGCGGGGGAGTCGATCGATCCGGCCGACCGGGCGGCGCTCGGCAAGGCCGCGATGCGGGTGCGCGAGTTCCACCGCAAGCGCATTCCCTCGAGCTGGGAGGTTCGTGAGGAGGGTGGCGGCACCTTCGGTCATCGGGTCCGCCCGCTCCAGCGGGTCGGTATCTACGTGCCCGGCGGGAAGGCCATCTACCCCTCGACGGTGATCATGAACGCGATCCCGGCCTCGGTCGTAGAGGTTCCGGAGATCGTCATGGCCACGCCGCCGGGTCCGGATGGTCGGATCCCTGCCGAGGTGCTGATGGCGGCGAAGGTCGCGGGCGTCCACCGCATCTTCAAGATGGGCGGCGCCCAGGCGATCGCGGCCATGGCCTTCGGAACGGAGAGCGTTCCGCGGGTGGACAAGATCGTGGGGCCCGGGAACGTCTACGTCGCGACCGCGAAGCGCATGCTCTTCGGCAAAGTCGACATCGACAGCGAGGCCGGCCCGACCGAGGTGATGGTGATCGCGGACCGCAGCGCCACGCCCGCGTGGGTGGCGGCGGATCTGATCTCCCAGGCCGAGCACGACGAGCTCGCCCAGGCGATCCTCGTGACGACGGCAAAGACTCTCGTGACCCGGGTCCAGGAGCAGATCGCGAAGCAGCTGAAGGACCTCGATCGGGCGAAGATCGCGAAGAAGGCGCTCTCGAAGCGAAGTGCGCTGGTGTTGGCCAAGGACATGAACCAGTGCATCGAGCTGGCGAATCGCTACGCGCCGGAGCACCTCATCGTTGCCACCGACGACGCCGACGCCCAGAGCAAGCGGATCGAGAACGCCGGCGCCATCTTCCTGGGCCACTACACGCCCGTGGCGGTGGGGGACTACCTGGCCGGCCCGAACCACGTCCTGCCCACCGGCGGCACGGCGCGCTTCTTCTCGCCCCTCGGCGTGGAGGACTTCCTGAAGCGCACCAGCGTCACCCGATTCGAGCCGCCGAAGCTGCGCGAGCTCGGGCTCGACGTGATGAGGCTGGCCGAGATGGAAGGTCTCACCGGCCACGGCCACTCGGTCGACCTGCGCCTGCAGAAGATCCGCAGGGCCCGGCGCGAGCGGGAAGCCGCCCGTGAGGCCGAGGCGGAGCTCGAGCTGTGAGCGGCGCGGCATCGCGGGTCGGCGAGGTTCACCGCCAGACGAAGGAGACCGACGTCCGGGTCGAGATCGATCTCGACGGCGTGGGTCGCTATGCCGTGGACACCGGCGTCCCCTTCTTCGACCACATGCTCGAGTCCTTTGCGAAGCACGGCCTCTTCGACCTGGAGCTGTCGGCGAAGGGCGATCTCGCGGTGGACCTGCATCACACGGTGGAGGACGTGGGCATCACACTCGGTCAGGCCGTGCGTCGGGCTCTCGGCGATGCGGCCGGCATCCGGCGCTACGGCAGCCAGGTGCTGCCCATGGCCGAGGCGAAGGTCGAGGTCTCCCTGGACGTCTCGAACCGGCCCTACCTGGTCTACGCCGTGAAGCTCGAAAACGATCGGGTCGGCAGCTTCGACGCCTCCCTCGCGGAGGACTTCCTCTACGCGTTCTCCCAGAATGCGGGGATCGACCTGCATGTCGAGCTCCGCTACGGCAAGAGTCCCCACCACGTCGTGGAGGCGATCTTCAAGGGAATGGCGAGAGCGCTGCGCTCGGCGGTCGAGCGGGACGCCCGGGTCGAGGGTCTTCCCACGGTGAAGGGCGCGCTCTAGGGGCCTGCTAGGATTCGGCGATGGCCGCGTCCCCCCGCATCGCCGTCGTCGACTACGGTGCCGGCAACCTTCGCAGTGTCGTGAAGGCCCTGGCGCGTTCTGGGTTCGATCCCGTCGTGACGGGAGAGCCCGAGGCCGTCCGGAGGGCCGACGCAGTGGTGTTGCCGGGGGTCGGTGCCTTCGCCGACGCGATCGGGGCGCTGCGCGCGCGCGGTCTGGATGCCGCGGTCCTCGAGTCGATCCGGGCCGGGCGGCCCTATCTCGGCCTGTGTCTGGGGCTCCAGGTCCTCTACGAGGAGAGCGACGAGCACGGCGTCAACCGGGGGCTCGGCCTGCTCGAGGGCCGGGTGGAGCGCTTTCCCGCCTGCGCCGGGGACGGGAGCCGTCTGCTCGTTCCCCACATCGGCTGGAACGAGGTCCGCTTCGAAGGAGACCACCCGCTCCAGGAGGCCCTGCCGGAGCGGGACTTCTTCTACTTCGTGCACTCCTATCGGGCGGTTCCGGCGGAGTCGAAGCAGGTCGCGGGGGTGGCCGAGTACGGCGCGCCCTTTGCCGCCGCCGTGGCGCAGGACAACGTCTTCGCCGTCCAGTTCCACCCGGAGAAGAGCCAGTCGGCCGGCAAGCGGCTGCTCGACGCCTTCGCAGGCTGGGTCGGCTCATGCCCGTGAGGCGCCGTGCGATGTTGTGTCTGGTGGCCGTCGCCATCGTCGCCTGCTCGAAGGGGCAGGAGGTCGTGCGGCATCGGACCTACGCCCTGGACCCCGGGGCGCTCGTGAAGGTGGCCGTAGCGCCCTTCTATCCGGTGCGCCGCGCCGCCCTCCCGGGCGGCCCGACGTCGGGCCCGACCATCACCTCCGCCGACCTCGTGTCGCACTTCGTCGCCGAGGCGATGCTGGCCGAGGGTATGAACACGATCGCTCCGAACGATCTCGTCATCGCCTTCGAGGGCCTGGGCCAGGTGCTGCCGCGCCAGGACGTCGGGGCCATCGCCGCCCTGGCCGCCACGGAGTTCGGCGCGACGTCGGTGGTCGTAGGCACGGTCAGTCGCTACCGCGAACGCTCCGGGGAGGCCCTCGGCTCGCGCAGCCCGGCGAGCGTCCACTTCGAGCTGACCCTCTATCGTGCGCCGGGAGGCGAGCGGCTGTGGAGCGCCCACTTCGACCAGACCCAGTCCTCGATCGGCGAGAACGTTCTGGTCGCGCGTCAGTACCCGGGCTTCGGTACCCGCTGGCTCTCCGCGGCTGAGCTCGCACGTTGGGGCGCCGAGCGCGTCATCGCGGAGCTGCCGGAGGGGCTCTGGTGAGCTTCGAGCTGATTCCCGCCATCGACCTGCTGGGTGGAGTCTGCGTGCGCCTCAGCCAGGGACGCTACGACGCGGCGACCGTCTACGAACGCGATCCCGCCGCTCAGGCCGGCCGGTTCGCAGCCCACGGCATCCGTCGCCTCCACGTGGTCGATCTCGACGGCGCGAAGGCGGGTCGGCCGGTGAACGGGGTCGCGGTGCGCGCGATCGTGGAGGCCGCGGCCGGCATCCCGGTGCAGCAGGGCGGAGGCATTCGCGATCTCGCGGCCATCGAGGAGACGCTGGCCTCCGGCGTCGATCGGGTGATCCTGGGAACCGTCGCCCTGCGCAATCCCGGCCTCGTCCGGGACGCGGCTCGGCGCTTCTCCGGTCGCATCGTGGTGGGAATCGACGCCCGGGACGGTCGGGTCGCGGTGGAGGGCTGGGCCGAGGCGAGCGACCTGGCGGCGGTCGATCTGGCTCGCCGTTTCGAAGACGCCGGCGTCGCCGCCATCGTCCACACCGACATCGCTCGCGACGGAATGCTCGAAGGTCCGAACCTCGAGGCGACGGCGGAGCTGGCCGGCGCGGTGGAGGTTCCGGTCATCCTCTCGGGCGGTGTGAGCTCCGAGTCCGACCTGATTCAGGCGGCCGCCTGGGCCGACCGGGGCGTCGCCGGCGCCATCGTCGGCCGCGCCCTCTATACCGGCGACCTGGACCTCGGTGCGGCCCTGGCGCGGATCGAGGCAGCCGCGTGCTGCTGAAGCGCATCATTCCCTGTCTCGACGTGGACAAGGGGCGTGTGGTCAAGGGCGTTCGCTACGTCGATCACGTGGACGCCGGGGATCCGGTCGAGGTGGCGCAGATGTACGACGCCCAGGAGGCCGACGAGATCACCTTCCTCGACATCAGCGCGAGTCACGAGGGCCGACGGACCCTCTTCGACATCGTGGCGCGTACGGCGGAGACGGTCTTCATGCCGCTCACCGTGGGGGGCGGCGTCCGCAGTCTCCAGGACGTGCGCGATCTGCTCAACGCCGGCGCCGACAAGGTCTCGATCATGACCGCTGCCGTGCAGGACCCGGATCTGGTGGCCGAGGCGGCGGCGAAGATCGGCAGTGCGAATCTGGTGGTCGCCATCGATTCGCGTCGACGCTCCGGGGGGGCCCTGGTCGAGGAGAAGCGTCGCGACGATGCTGACGACGACCGCGCCTACGGGAAGGCGCGGGCCCTGGCCGCCGGGAACGACTCGCCCTGGGAGGTCGCGACCCACGGCGGGCGGCGCCGCACCGGGATCGACACCGTCGCCTGGGCCCGGTGCATGGCCGAGGCCGGTGCCGGCGAGATTCTCCTGACGAGCATGGATCGGGACGGCACCAAGGGGGGCTAC
>CALDCK010000425.1 GCA_937937315.1 uncultured bacterium | reverse complement strand
CAAGCGCCCAAAGGGCGCGCGGAGCGAGGGCCAGAACCCGAGCGGAGTTCGGGCGGTCAAGCGCCCAAAGGGCGCGCGGAGCGAGGGCCAGAACCCGAGCGGAGTCAGCAGCCGAGGGGCCGAGGCCCGAGCGGGGTGAAGCGCGGTGAAGCTCGTCGTCGGACTGGGCAATCCCGGGCAACGCTACGCGCGCTCGCGCCACAACGTGGGCTTCCGCGTCGTGAGCCGCTTCGCCGCCGACCACGGGATCGCCCTGGACCGAGAGGACTTTCGCGGCATCTTCGGCCGCGGCATGGTCGACTGCGGCGACGGCCCGCCCCTCGACGTCGGGGTGCTGCAGCCCCTCACCTATATGAACCTCTCCGGCGACGCGGTCGCCGAGGCCGTGGCCACGCTTCCGATCGACGACCCGAGTGCCGACCTGCTCGTGGTGTCCGACGACGTCGACCTGCCCTTCGGACGCCTGCGCCTGCGGCCAGGAGGCGGTGCCGGCGGACAGCGGGGACTCGCCCACATCATCGAGCGCCTGGAGCTGCGGGAGTTCCCGCGGCTGCGCTTCGGGATCGGCCGGCCCCTCGGCGGAACGGCGACCACGGACTACGTCCTCGAGGGCTTCTCACGCGAGGAGGAGGCAGCCCTCGCCGAGCGGGTCTCCCGGGCCGCCGGCGCCGTCGCGGCGGCGCTGTGTCGGGGCGTGGCGACGGCCATGAACGAGTTCAATCGGGACCCCGACGACGGCGACGACGGCCCCTCGCGCCACTGAAGCCTCGGATCGAACCGGTTACTCTGTCGCAGCGGCGCGACCCCCCTCGGCGCGCCGGTGATCCTGATCGGCACTCCATCCCGGGCCCCCCGCCCGCAGCGAAGTCTGCACCCCGCGACGAGAAAGACCCATGAGCGCACCCGCCCGCAACGGCATCATCAACATCCTCCAGGAGTTCTCGATCCCGCTGATCACCGGCGTGATCGTGGCCATGATCGCCGCGAACTTCTTCCCCGAGTGGTACCACCACGTTGTCCACTGGAAGCCCCTCGGCGACCTGGCGCTCTTCGGACACGAGCTGACCCTCCACTACGTCGTGAACGACATGTTCATGGTCTTCTTCTTCGGAATCGCCGCGAAGGAGATCACCGAATCCGTCCTGCCGGGGGGCGCGCTGAATCCCCCCGCGAAGGCGATGAACCCGCTCTTCGCGACCGTGGGCGGGGTCGTCGGACCCGTCGCCGCCTTCTTCGCGGGCCTGTGGCTGTTCTTCCAGACCGGCATCTACGGCCCCGCCGATGACATCGCCGCCCTGCGGCGCGGATGGGGCGTCCCCACGGCGACTGACATCGCCCTCGCCTGGCTGGTCGCAAGAACGGTCTTCGGAAAGGGCCACCCGGCGGTGAACTTCCTTCTGCTGCTGGCCGTCGCCGACGACGCCATCGGCCTGGGGATCATCGCCATCTTCTACGGCGACCCCGTCCACCCGGCCCGGCCCGAGTTCCTCGGACTGGTGCTGGTGGGGATGGCGGCGGCCTACGCGATGCGTCGCGCGGGCGTGAAGTCCTGGATCCCCTACGTCGGGCTGGGAGGACCGCTGTCCTGGGCGGGCCTCACCCTCGCCCACCTTCACCCGGCCCTGGCGCTGGTCTTCATCGTCCCCTTCCTGCCCGCACCCCGGCGCGACATCGGCCTCTTCACGGACCAGGACGAGATCGATCGCATGGGGGAGGACCTTGCCCACGATCTCCACATGGAGCACTCGGCGCTCCACACCTTCGAGCACCAGCTCAAGCTGCCCGTAGACTTCGGTCTCTTCTTCTTCGCCTTCACCCAGGCCGGCGTCGCCCTGGCCGACATGGGGCCGATGACCTGGCTCATCCTGGGCTCTCTTGTGGTGGGCAAGACCCTGGGCATCGCCCTCTTCGGGCTGCTTGCCCGGCTCCTGGGCTTCCCGCTTCCGGACCGGATGGGGGTCCGCGAGCTGCTGATGGCGGGCTACGTCGCCGCCCTGGGCCTCACCGTGGCCCTCTTCGTGGCGAGCGAGGCCTTCTTGGAGCCCGGCCTGCTGGGCCAGGGCAAGATGGGCGCCCTGTTCTCGGGCTTCGTCGGTCTGTCGGCGGTTGCACTGGGCCGCGCACTCCGCATGCACGAGGGCGGCGACCGCTGAGGAGGAGGCTGGGACGAGAGGCTCCGGCGTTCGATCGTCCCCGGGATCGTCCGGTTTCGTACCGATCATTTGGGATGATTTTTTGCATAATTGTCCCGACAATCTTCAATTGACCCCGTCGCTGCGGGCCATTATGGTCCCCTCCATGCGCATCTCCCTCGATCGCGACAGCGCGCGGGACCGACGGCCGGTCTACCAGCAGATCGCGGACCAGATCCGCGCCCAGATCGAGGCGACCCGGCTGGAGGCCGGCGAGAAGCTGCCGCCGATCCGCCATCTGGCCCGGGATCTGGGCGTGAACCGCGACACCGTCGCCCTCGCCTACGAGGCGCTGGCCGAGGCCGGGATGGTCGAGTCCTCAGTGGGTCGGGGCACCTTCGTGACCGAGACGCAGCGGGGAGTCGAGGACGCACCGCCCTTCGAGCCCAGCTTCTCGGCTCTGACCGATCGCCTCCTCGCCTTCGATCGGGGGCGACCGCGCTTCGGCAGCGCCGACACCGCCGTGCCGATGCACTCCCTCATCCCGGACCCGAGCCTCTACCCCCTCGACGCGTTCCGGCGGGCCCTGAATCGAGCGCTCCAGGAGGGCGGACCCGAGCTCCTGCTCTACGGCGGTCCCCAGGGCGACCCACGCCTCCGCGCCGCCCTGGCCCAGCACCTGCGCCGCGCCTCTCTCGACCCGACCCCAGAAGAGATCGTCCTCTGCCACGGCGCGAGCCAGGGAATCTCCCTGGCGCTGCGGCTGTTCGCCGCCCCCGGAGACTCGGTCGCCATCGAGGAGCCGACCTACAACAACGTGCTCGCCGCCGCTCTCGGCCTCGGACTCGAGACTGCGCCGGTGCCGATGCGCGAGGTCGGCGTCGACCTCGCGGCGCTCGACCGCACGCTGGCCCGGCCCGAGGTGAAGGTCTTCTACACGATCCCGACCTTCCACAACCCGATGGGAACGACCACGCCGATCAGCCACCGCCAGGCGGTACTCGAAATCGCGCGGCGTCACGGCGTGCCGATCATCGAGGACGGCTACGAGATGGATCTGCGCTTCACCGGACGCGCCGTGCCTCCGCTGGCCGCCCTCGACGCAAGCGGTCTCGTCATCCACCTCTTCTCGTTCTCGAAGTCGCTCTTCCCCGGCGCCCGGGTCGGCGCGCTCACCGCCCGCGACCGCACCGTCGATGCGCTGGTGGCGCTGAAGCAGGCTTCGGACCTCTCGGATGCGCTGCCCCTCCAGGTCGCGCTGGCGGCGTTCATGGAGAACGGCGACTACGATCGACACCTCACCCGCATGCGGCGCGTGCTCCGCGAGCGCCGCGACGGTCTGCTCGAGGCCCTCGAGGGCGAGGCACTCGAGGGTGTGCGCTGGACGGTTCCCGAGGGCGGCTATCAGATCTGGGTCGAGCTGCCCGAGGGGATCGACACGCGGGATCTGCTCACCGACGCCATCGGTGCGGGCGTACTCTTCGCCCCCGGCTCCCAGTTCAACCACGACGGCCGCGCCTCGCGCTGTCTGCGCCTCACCTTCGCCATGGCCGAGACCGCCGATCTCCGACTCGGCGTGGCTCGGTTGGCGCGCTGCATCCGCGAACGCAGCGAGCGCCGCCCGCGAGCTGCGGCCGGCGTCCACATCTAGACGCGGCTCCGCCGCGATCATCACAACGAGGAGGAAACGAAGATGAGCGACTCCAACGGTGGCGGCAGCGCCCGAACGACGGCCGAGTCCTTCGAGATCAAGGTCGGCCTGGCCGAGATGATGAAGGGCGGGGTGATCATGGATGTCACCACCCCCGACCAGGCGAAGATCGCCGAGGATGCAGGGGCGGCGGCCGTCATGGCCCTCGAGCGGGTCCCGGCGGACATCCGCAAGGAGGGTGGCGTCGCCCGCATGTGCTCGATCGAGGTGATCGAGGGCATCCAGAAGGTGGCATCGATTCCCGTGATGGCAAAGGTCCGGATCGGTCACTTCCTCGAGGCGCGGGTCCTCGAGGCCGTCGGCGTGGACTTCATCGACGAGAGCGAGGTGCTCACGCCCGCCGACGAGGAGCACCACGTGGACAAGCACGAGTTCCGCTCGCCCTTCGTCTGCGGCGCGCGCAACCTGGGAGAGGCGCTGCGCCGGATCAGCGAAGGCGCGGCGATGATCCGCACCAAGGGCGAGGCCGGCAGTGGAAACATCGTGGAGGCGGTGCGCCACCTGCGCTCGGTGACCGGGGAGATGCGCGCCCTCGCCGCCATGAGACCGGAGGAGCTCGCAACCCGCGCGAAGGAGCTTCAGGCTCCGATCGAACTGGTGCGACACGTGGCCGTCACCGGCCGGCTGCCGGTTCCGAACTTCGCCGCGGGAGGCATCGCGACCCCCGCCGACGCGGCCCTGTGCATGGCGCTCGGCGCAGAGGCCGTGTTCGTGGGCTCCGGCATCTTCAAGAGCGACGACCCGCCGGCGCGAGCCCGGGCCATCGTGCGTGCCACGACCCACTGGCAGGACCCCGCCGAGATCCTCGCGGCAAGCCGCGGGCTGGCGGGCGCCATGCCCGGAATCGAGATGGAGACCCTCGCGGACCACGAGCGGCTCGCGAATCGCGGCTGGTAGCG
>CALDCK010000424.1 GCA_937937315.1 uncultured bacterium | reverse complement strand
CCTCGAGCGCTTCGTAGATCCGCTGCTCCGGCGACATCGTGATCGGGTCGACGATCATCCCGGACTCTGACCGCTTGACCTTGTCGACCTCCGCCGCCTGCGCCTCCGGCGGGAGGTTCTTGTGGATCATCCCGATGCCGCCGTTCTGGGCCATGCAGATCGCCGTCTCGTGCTCGGTGACGGTGTCCATGGCCGCGGCGACGAGCGGCATGTTGAGGGAGATCTCGCGGGTGAGCTGCGTCCGGAGGTCGACGTCAGGCGGCAGGACATCGCTGGCCCCCGGCACCAGCAGTACGTCGTCGAAGGTGAGGCCCTCTCGAATCAGCTCGTCCGTCATGTGGTGTTACTCGCCGGTTGGGAGACGACCGTCGGATGAGCGGGTAGCCTTGGATCCTTCGACCCTTCGCTCCCGTGGCATCCGTGATCGCAGGGTTCGTGCTTCGGGCCCGATGCCTTCGGGCTCGAATCCGCGAAGCTGGATCGAGGGTGCACCACACCCCGAGCACCCGGCCGGCTCAGTGGGTTTCGCCATGACCGGGCCGATGGACACGCCACACCCCGAGCGTTTGATCGAGAGTAATGGCTGGCCCGGAGCCGGTCAACCGAACGCTCCAGAGCGTCCCCCCCCCCTCGACGGGCCGGCCTAGGCGAGCAGCCGGCTCAGAAGCTCGCGAAACGCCGCCGTCGACCCTTCCGGATCCTCCAGCGGGATCTCGACGACGTTGCGGTCGTCGAAGAGCGAGAGGCCGTCGCACAGCGCCCCCACCTGGGAGTCCGACTCCTTGCCACAGAAGATCCCGTGCAGGACGCGCGCCCGCGGCAGCGCGGAGACCCGCTCGATCGCCGGGCGCAGGGCCTGGATGGATTCGTCGACCGGGCCCGCGTGGGCGAACAGGACACCGATCGCGCCGTGGGCCGCCAGGGGCCACGCCGGGGCGAAGCGCGGCGAGGCCAGGGCTCCCAGCCACTCCACCCCCAGATCGTCCTCCACCGAGATGCGCCCGAGGCCCGCTACCGCCGGGACCGGCCCGTCGGGCTCGCACATCGACGCGCCGGGGAGCTCTCCGACCAGGCCACAGAAGCTGCGGATCGCATCCTCGTCGGCGGCGAACACCACGACCTTCACATCCCGGTGCCCGCCGGGCTCGAGGCGCTCGCGCAGGCGGGTGGCGAGGGGCGCGGGAAGGGCCTCGGTGTGCCCTGCCCCCCGGATCGCATTCTCCTGGCGCAGCTGGATCAGGCCCTTTCGGTGCATGGTCGAGAGCGTGCGCAGCACCTGGTAGTCGGGGAAGTCGCAGCGATCGAGCACGTCCCGCACGCGGTCCGTGAGATCGAGCACCATCAGCACCTCCTGGGTGAGCGGGTGCAGGGCGGCGGGAAGTGAGGATCTGGAGACGGCGAGCGCCACACGGGCGCGATCGGGGGGAATATCGACCACGAGCCGATCCCACTCCGCGGCCTGGCGCCGTCCCTCCCGCAGCAGGGCGCGGGTGGGACGCTCGATCGTGGCGTCGGAATCGACGCCGTCGGGCTCGAAGGCGAAACGCCCACGATCCCAGGAGAAAAGGCGGTAGAGGGCCTTCTCGCCCTGGACGGCACCCGTCTCCGCATGCACCAGGTCGCCTTCGAGCAGTGCGACGCGCCCCTTCTCCTCCTGCCGCCCGGAGCGTCGCAGGAGCTCGATCCAGCCGGTCTTGCGATTCACGTGGAAGAGCTCGATCAGCTCGGGCAGGGACACCTGCGTCAGGTCTCCTTCGATGCCACCCGTGCCGGGGCTGGAATCCTCCTCCTGGCTCCGCGGCGTGCGCTGCTTGCTGAGCAGGGTGAGCAGGAAGTGGGCGATCGTCTCCGGGTCGGCGTGGCCGGGAACCACTCGCCCGATGGATTCATCGACCGGCGTCTCGACCTGATCGTCGGCGATCAGCAGGATCCGAAGGTGCTCGGTGCGGGGGTTGGCGCGCAGAATCGCCGAGAGCCGCTCCCCGTCGATCAGGGGAAGATCGACCTGGACCACCATCGCGGCGGGGACCTCGGCCAGGGCGAGCTCGAGCGCCTGCGCCCCGTGGGTCGCGTGCACCACGTCGATCCCCTGCTCGAGGCAGACCGAGCCGAGGCGCTCGGCGCGCTCGACGTCGCTGTCCGCGATCAGCACGACGTCGCGCAGCTGCCCGGTTCTCGATCGCATCGCCTCTCCTCAGCCAAGCGCCGGTAGGCGCAGCTCCCGCTGGAGCCGGAAGACCAGGTACTCGGCGATGCCGGCATTGCTGGTGTGGTAGAACGCCCGGCCCTCGCTGCTCGCCTTCTCGTCGCAGATGAGGACGTAGGGAGGGCCGTCGCCGAAGTGCACGACGAAGGGCGGGCAGCCGCCCAGCCGCGCGGCGGGCAGCCAGGTCACCGGCCCCTCTCCCTCCCGAGGTGCCGGCGCCGCCAGGATCACGACCTCGGTGCCGTCGGCGGCCGCGCGCTGCGTATCGAAGTCCTCGAGGGCGTGCGCAAAGGCCTCGCCCGGGTGGAAGAAGAAGAGATTCCGGTCCCGGGCCCGCCGACCCACCTCGCCGAGGGCGAGCCCGACCAGGGAATCGATGTCCTCTTCCGGCTCGCAGCTTCCCTCGTCGAGGAGGGCGCTCATGCACTCGGCAAGGCTCATCGCATCGAAGCGGCGCGTCAGGGTCAGCGTCCGCCCGTCCTGGTCGACCCGCTCGCCGATCACCCGGTCCAGCGACTCGAGGCGGGTCGCGTCGGAGGGACAGGTCACGACGCCGATGCGCAGCTCGGCTTCCAGGGATTCGGGAAGCGTCGCCATGACCTCGCAGGCTTCGAGGGCGAGGCGCGTACGCCGCTTGAACGTCACCGTGCCGATCGTGTCGGACTCGGTGAGCAGGACCCACAGTCGGAAGTCGTCGTCCACGGCCATCAGGTCCGTGGCGCGCAGGGTGCGTCGCAGGGCGGCGGTGAGCTCGAGCCACCAGGTCTCGAAGGCCTTCTCTCCGAGGGTCTCGCGGATGGCGGCAACCGGCGAGATCTCGATCTCGACCAGACCAAAGGTCCGTCCGAAACGGTTCGCGCGCTCGATCTCGTTGCGGACGAGGTCCTCGAGATACTCGTAGCGATAGGCGCCGGAGATCGGGTCCTGGAGGCTATGGCGCTCCAGGCCCTCGAAGCGC
>CALDCK010000423.1 GCA_937937315.1 uncultured bacterium | reverse complement strand
CAACGGAATCGGCGATGCCTGTCAGTGTGGCGACGTGACTGACGACGGCCGGATCACGATTGCGGACTTCGTGCAGATCCGGCAGTTCGTCGCATCGGGAGGCACTGTCCTGCCCAGCCCCTCCTTCGTGTCTGACAAGTGCGACGTCAGCGGCGACCAGCAGTGCTCGCTGGCGGACTTCGTACGTGTGCGCAGGGCCGTCTCGGCGGGCACCAATCACCATCCGTTGATCGAACCGAGCTGCCCCGCTGCGATCCCGTAGCTCGGCGGCCCCTAGCGCGCCCGAGCCCCTGCCGAAGGTGATTCCCGCGCCCTGTCGCGTCGGGGTAGACTCCCCCGAGTCGCCAAAACCGACAGGACAGGAAGGGAGTCAGACGTGGAGCTACGTGAAGCCATTGGCCGCAGGCGTTCGATCCGGTTTCTGAGGCCGTACAAGCCGGTCGAGCGCGAGAAGATCCAGATGATGTTCGAGGCGGCGCGCATCGCCTCGCACTGGGGCAACGTGCAGAGCCTGCGCGGCGTCGCCGTGTTCCGCGACAGCGCGGCGCCCGAGGTTCGGGACGAGATCCAGGCGATCCTGCTCGGCTGGCAGCTCAAGATCGCGCCCGTCGTCATCGTCTGGTACGTCCAGCCATCGGCCGTCGACGAGCAGGGCGATCGCGTGCGGGAGGTGACCCGGGCCGGAGCCATGGGCTTCGGCGGCCTGGAGAACCGGATGAAGGCGCTCGAGGAGCAGCTGATCCCGATCTTCGATGGCCTCCTCGACAACTTCAAGGAGCCGGGCATCAACGAGATCGACTGCGGCCAGGGAATCGCCCAGGCGACCCTCATGGCCTACGAGCTGGGCCTCGGCAGCTGCTTCCTCGGCACGCCCAGGGGGCCGGCGATTCTCAAGGCACTCGGGGTGCCGGACCCGGCGCGCCTGCTGCTGCTCCAGACGGTCGGCTATCCGCTCGAGACCTGGGAGGCCGGCGGTCAGCGCCCGCGGATGGACTTCGAGAAGCTGTTCCACCTCAACCACTTCGACACGCCGTTCCCACGCGACAAGCAGGTGGTCGAGCAGCTCACGCGCGATCGAATGTTCACGACACCGGGCCCCCTGCCGGACCGCGACGAGGAGCTGGAGTTCATGAAGCACGCCCTCGGCCTCGAGGGTGACGGCATCCTCTAGAGTCCAGGCCTGCATCCGGGTTACGATTCCTGCTTGTCGGGAGGCACAGCCATGCGCGAACGAAACATCCTGATCCTGGCCGATCTGATCGCGGCACACGCCGAGTCCCAGCCAGACCTCGACGTGGTGACCTTCGAGGGCGCCGGGGTCCGCGAGGACGAGATCCGTACCTACAGCGACCTGCTCGAGAACGGCAACCGCATCGCCGCGGGCCTGATCGCCCGGGGCATGGAGCGGGGCGACCGCTTCGGCATGCTCCTGCGCAACCACCCCGAGTTCGTCGAGACCATGATCGCGGCCTCGATCACGGGCACCGTGTTCGTGCCGATCGACCCCCGGACCCGCGGCGACAAGCTCGCCTATACCCTGCGCAACTCGAATTGCCAGGGCGTCCTCTGCGCCGACTACGCCCTGGCGCAGGTCGACGCGATCCGGGACCAGGCGCCGGAGCTCAAGTGGGCGCTGGTGCTGGAGAGCGGCGAGGAGCCCGGCGTCATGGCGACGGGCGACGCCGCCGACGCCGAGCCGCTGGGTGCCGTGCTCGACGCCAAGGTCCCCATGGTCGACGTCCGGACCGAGAGCCCGCAGGATCCGTTCGAGATCGTCTACACGTCCGGCACCACCGGCGATCCGAAGGGGGTCGTGATGGCCGCGCAGCGCTACGTCGAGGCATCCGCCATGGCGTCGCTGGTGCAGTGGGCGGAGGACGAACGGCCCTACACGGGGCTCTCGCTCACTCACGGCAACGCGCAGATGCTGACGCTTTCGCCCGCCCTGGTGCTGCAGCGGCGCGCCGTGATCAGCCGCAAGTTCAGCAAGTCGCGGCTGTGGGACATCACGCGCAAGTACGGCTGCACCATCTTCAGCCTGCTCGGCGGCATGACGACCGCGATCTACAGCGAGCCGGAGCGTCCGAACGACGCCGACAACCCGGTGCGCCGCGTCTTCAGCGCCGGCATGCCCGCAACGATCTGGGAGAAGTTCGAGAAGCGCTTCGCCGTCAAGATCATCGAGGGCTACGGCGCGGTCGAGGGGGGCTTCGCGATCAACATGGGTGACGGCCCGGTCGGCAGCTTCGGCAAGCCGCCCCCATTCATGGAGATGAAGATCGTCGACGAGGACGGCAACGAGTGCCCACCCGGCGCGATGGGCGAGCTGATCTCGCGCCCGGCCGACGGCACCCGCCCCGAGGTCGAGTACTTCGGAAACAAGGATGCGTCCGAGAAGAAGACCTGGGGCGGCTGGCTCCGGAGCGGCGACATCTGCCACCGCGACGAGGAGGGCTGGTACTACTTCGACTACCGCAAGGGGGGCGGCATCCGCCACAACGGCGACTTCGTCAATCCCGGCTTCGTCGAGAACCTGATCGCCGAGCACCCGCAGGTGACCGACGTGTTCGTATACGGCGTCACCGCCGCCTCGGGCGCCCCGGGCGAGAAGGACGTGGTGGCCGCCATCGTGCCGCTCGAGGGGGCGGGGATCGACGCCGCCTCGGTTTTCGCGGCCTGCCGCGAGGGGCTCGAGCCCAACTTCGTGCCCACCTATCTGCAGGTGGTGGACGAGATCCCCAAGACCGCCTCGGAGAAACCCCAGGAGCGCTTCCTGATCGAGCGCTTCGAGCGCGACCGCGCGAACGTCCACAGCGAGCCGGGAAGCTGAAGCGCGAACTCGATTCCGAGCCGGACGTGAGAGCAGGTGCCCGT
>CALDCK010000422.1 GCA_937937315.1 uncultured bacterium | reverse complement strand
CTCCAGGCCCTGGTCAATGCCGCCTTCGAGCCGCTCATGCAGGGCTCGCCGGATGGGAGCCAGGCCGAATACGTCGCTCTCGAAGGTGCACGCGAGGAGATCGAGGGCCGCCCGACGGTGATCGCACTGCCCGCGCCGCGCCCCTATGGCGACTACGGAACCGTCGTGAGCTGGCGCATCGACGACTCGCTTCCGGATGCCGTCGGTGCCTTCGTTTCCTGGCTGGTCGAGAAGAGCGGCTGGACCGTCCAGGGTCGGGACGAAGAGGGGCGCCCGTGCGAGGAGCCCGTCCGGCCCCGCCACGTCTGCCTCCTCTTCCGCCGCTTCAAGAGCTTCCGCGACGACGTCACCCGGCCCTACGTCCGCGCCCTCGAGGCGCGACGCGTTCCCCACGTGCTCGTCGGCGGACGCAGCTTCCACGAGCGCGAGGAGGTGCTGGCGATCCGCAATGCGCTGGCGGCGATCGAGTGGCCCGACGACGAGCTGCGTGTGTTCGCCACGCTGCGCGGACCGCTCTTCGCGATCGGCGACGATGCGCTCCTGGCCTTCCGCCACCGTCTGGGGCGTCTCCACCCCTTGAAGCCCCTGGACGCCGACCTCGAAGGCGCCGATCGCGACGTTGCGGACTGTCTCGAGGTGCTGCGCGGTCTGCACCGGGGACGCAACCGCCGCCCGATCGCAGACACGGTGTCTCGACTGCTGGAGGCGGTCCGCGCCCATGCGGGGATCGCGATCTGGCCCACCGGGGAGCAGGCCCTGGCCAACTGTCTGCGCGTCGTGGATCTGGCGCGGCGTTTCGAGCGCCGCGGCGCGCCGTCGTTCCGCGCCTTCGTGGAGCGTCTCGAGCAGGACGCCGAGCGCGGCGACGCCGAGGACGCTCCGGTCGTCGAGGAGGGCACGGAGGGGGTGCGCATCATGACGGCGCACCGGGCGAAGGGGCTCGAGTTTCCCGTCGTCATTCTCTGTGATCCCACCTGTCGGGCCACGCGCGATCAGCCCACCCGCCACGTCGACGCCGAGCGCGGCCTCTGGGCGGAGCCCCTGGCCGGCTGTACGCCGGCCGACGTGCTGCTCGATCGCGAGTCGGAGCTGCGGCGCGACCAGGCCGAGGCGGTGCGCCTGGCCTACGTCGCAGCGACCCGGGCCCGCGACCTGCTGGTGGTGCCGACGGTTGGTGACTCGGAGCTCGAGGACGGTTGGGCCGCCCCGCTCACGCCGGTCACCCACCCGGAGGTCGGATCGCGAGGCGAGGGGGAGCCCGCGGCGGGCTGCCCCCCCTTCGACGGCGAATGCGTCCTCGACCGACCGCCCGGGGCCCGGCCCGAGCGGGCGCCGGTGCGACCGGGTCGGCTCTGGCCCCGGGTCGGAACCCAGCCCGTGGTGTGGTGGGGACCGGCCCAGCTCTCCCTGGGCGCGCAGCACGACGTGGGCCTGCGTCAGCATCGGATCCTCGAGGCCGACGAGAGCGGAGTCGTGGCGGAGGCGGGAGTGCGCGCCCACGAGCGCTGGCAGCAGGCGCGCAGTGAGCGACTCGCACGGGGCGGGGAGCCGTCCCTGGCGACCGTCGCCGTGACGGCCCTGGCCGAAGAGCGCGCCGCCCAGGGGAGTGGAGGCGCGACCGTCGACGTGGAGGAGACGCCGGGTGATCGCACCGGTCGGCCCGGGGGTCGCCGCTTCGGCAGCCTCGTCCACGCATTGCTGGCCACGCTGGACCTCGACGCCTCGCCCGACACGATCGTGGCGGCGGCAGCGCTCCAGGGGCGACTCGTCGAGGCGAGCGACGAGGAGGTAGGGGCCGCGGCGGTGGCGGTGGGCGACGCCCTGGCCCATCCGGTCCTCCGCCGGGCGGCAGAGGCGAGCGCCCTGCGCCGGGAGACGCCGGTCCTGGCGCGGATTCCGGACGGGCGCCTGGCCGAGGGCGTGATCGACCTCGCCTTCCGCGACGCGGCCGGCGACTGGACCGTGGTGGACTTCAAGACCGATCGGGAGCTCGGCGAGCGACGCGAGGTCTACGCGGAGCAGGTGCGGATCTACGCCGAAGCCGTCGGGCGCGCCACGGGAGAGAGCGCGCGCGGGCTGCTATTGATCGTCTAGCAGGCGGCAACCCGCCAACGCCGACACATCTGGGTGTGCATCACCGTATCGCCGGGAGGAGCCGTGAGCGACGTTCAGCGCCTGCTCGACATCATGGCGCGATTGCGCGATCCCGAGGGCGGATGCCCCTGGGACGTGGAGCAGACCTTCGAGAGCATCGCGCCCTACACGATCGAAGAGGCCTACGAGGTCGACGATGCGATTCGTCGCGGCGACCCGGCGGCGTTGCGCGACGAGCTCGGGGATCTGCTCCTTCAGGTCGTCTTCCACGCCCGCATGGCGGAGGAGGCGAAGCAGTTCAGCTTCGGCGACGTGGTGGACTCCGTGTGCGAGAAGCTCGTGCGTCGGCACCCCCACGTCTTCGCGGATGCGACCATCGAGACCGCCCACGCCCAGACCGAGGCCTGGGAGCGCCAGAAGTCGGTCGAGCGAGCGCAGCGCGGCGAGACGAGTCTCGCCGATGGCATTCCCCTCGGGCTGCCGGCCCTGATGCGAGCGCGCAAGCTCCTGGGGCGCGCAGAGCGCTCCGCCGCCTCCCCGACGAGCCGGGAACGGGTCGAGGACCGGGTGGATGCGAGCCTCGTCGCCCTGCACGCGGCCCTGCCCGAGCGGGACCCGACGACCCTCGATGCCCTGCTCGGCGATCTCCTGCTGTCGGTCGCGGCCCTGGGCCGCTCCTTCGAGCTGGACCCGGAGGCCGCTCTGCGCGGCGCGGTGGCCCGGCTCGAGAGTCAGCTGCGCGAGGCCGAGTCGCCCGCGGGCGAGACGGGCGCCTGAGCGTTCGCCGCCTCTCCGCCTACTCCTTCGGTTCGAGGGACTGGAGGCGCTCGACGCTGTCCACGTACTCGGAGACGAGGCTGTAGATGACGTCGCGGACCGGGAGCTTCTCGTTCATCGAGCCCACGATCTGACCCACCGGATTGAAGGCGACCTTCTGCGCCGGTCCGGCGTAGCGGTGCACGCGGCTCATGGCGTCGCTGACGAGCATTCCCTGGAGCGGCATGCCGAGCGTGTCCGGTGAGTCCGGCTTCTCCCAGGCCTCGGTCCAGTCGTTGCGGAGCATGCGACAGGGCTTGCCGGTCCAGGAGCGCGAGCGCACGGTGTCGGCACTGGTGGCCGAGAGATAGGACTCCATCTGTGTCGGCGTCGCCTCGGCCTCCTCGACGGTGAGCCAGATCGACCCGGTCCAGACGCCCTGGGCACCCATTCCGAGAGCGGCCGCGATCTGACGCCCCCGCCCGATCCCGCCGGCGGCGAGCACCGGCGTCGGCGCGACCGCGTCGATCACCTCGGGCCAGAGCACCATGCTCCCGATGTCGCCCGTGTGTCCGCCACCTTCGCCGCCCTGCACGATGATGATGTCGACGCCCGCCTCCTTGTGCTTCACGGCCTGGGCCGGGCGTCCGCAGAGCGCCGCGACGAGCCGGTCGGCGCCGTGGATCTGGTCGATCACGTCCTTCGGGGGAGTACCGAGCGCGTTGGCGATGAGGCGGACCTTCTCGTGGCGGAGGGCGCACTCCACCTGGGGCGCCGCCGTGGCCTCGGTCCAGCCCAGCAGCTCCTGGCGCTTCGGCTCGTCCGACGGGATCTCCGGGACGCCGTGATCCGCCAGGAGCTTCCCGCAGAACTCGCGATGCTGGGGCGGGATCAGCTCCCTGAGCTGGGCCTCGAGCTTCTCCGGATCCATCTCCCCCATGCCCTCGTACTTACCGGGGATGACGATGTCGACGCCGTAGGGCTTGTCGCCGATGTGCTCGTCGATCCACTTGAGCTCGACCTCGAGCTGCTCGGCGGTGAAGCCCACGGCTCCGAGGACTCCGAATCCTCCGGCCTGGCTCACGGCGACGACGACATCGCGGCAGTGGGTGAAGGCGAAGATGGGAAATTCGATCCCGAGACGGTCACAGAGTTCAGTGTGCATGGGGGCTCCTCTCGCAGTCGCTGGGTGGGGGAGAATAACGGAATCGGCTCCGCAGTCGGCTCGTCGGGGCCTCGCTCGCGCCGGGGATCGCGTATCCTCGGTCGGGGAGGATCCCGCCATGGGCTGGCTCGCAAGGAAGGATCGGATTCCGGACCCGGCCGAGGCGCTGCCGGGCCGCGATGTGGCCATGGCCGTTCCGGAGAAGCACTTCGTGCTGGGGACGGCCCTCGCACCGCCCTTCCCCGACGGCGCGGAGCTCGCGCTCTTTGGCCTGGGCTGTTTCTGGGGTGCCGAGCGGAAGTTCTGGGAGGCCCCGGGCGTGTACTCGACGTCGGTCGGGTACGCCGCCGGCTCCACCCCCAACCCGCTCTACGAAGAGGTCTGCACCGGGCGCACGGGACACAACGAGGTCGTGCGCGTGGTCTTCGTTCCGGGGGACACGTCCTTCGACGCGCTGCTCCGGATCTTCTGGGAGAGTCACGACCCGACCCAGGGCATGCGTCAGGGCAACGACGTCGGTACCCAGTATCGCTCGGGGATCTACGTCTACTCGGACGCGCAGCGGAGTGCGGCGGAGGCGTCTCGTCAGGCCTACCAGCAGCGCCTCGCCGATCGCGGCTTCGGAGAGATCACGACGGAGATCCCCGATGCCCCGGAGTTCTACTACGCCGAGGCCTACCACCAGCAGTACCTGGCGAAGAACCCGGCCGGATACTGCGGGCTGGGGGGGACCGGGGTCACCTGCCCGGTCTGAGCATCGGATCGACTCGGCTCTCCCACGGCGTCGCTAGGCGGGCCGGGGGCCGGGGTCGAAGCGGACGCGCATCTCCTTCACGCCGTTGATGAAGTTCGAGCGCAGTCGGCGCGGCGGAGCGGTCATCTCCATGCCGTCGATGCGGCCCGTGATCTCCCGGAAGATCTCCTGGAGCTCCATGCGGGCGAGGTTGGCGCCGAGGCAGTAGTGCTCGCCGTAGCCGAAGGCGATGTGGTCGTTCGGGCTGCGGCGGATGTCGAAGCGGTGCGCGTCCTCGAAGACGTCCTCGTCGCGATTCGCGGAGGGGTACCAGATGATGATCTTGTCGTCCCTGCGGATCTCCTGCCCACGGATCTCGGTGTCCTCCATCGCCGTGCGGCGGAAGGAGTGGACGGCCGGCGAGAAGCGAAGGATCTCCTCGACCGCCGAGTCGATCAGGCTCGGCTCGGCCTTCAGGTCCCGGAGCTGGTCCGGGTTCTCGAGCAGGCTGATCATCCCGTTGGTAGTGACCGTGCGGGTCGTCTCGTTGCCCGCGATCAGGAGCAGCATGAAGAAGAAGTTGAAGTCGGCCTCGCTGAGCCGCTCTCCGTCGAGCTCGGCCTGCACCAGGGCCGTGGCGAGGTCGTCGGCCGGGCTCGAGAGCGCGCGCTCGCGAAGCTTGCCCGCGTAGACGAACATCTCCGCCGAGGCTGCCATCCCGGCGTCCATCTCGATGGGCTTCCCGTCGGCCTGGAGCTCCGGGTCGTCGAAGCCGATCATGCGGTTGCCGAGCTCGTAGACGCGGCGGCGGTCCTCCTCGGGCACACCCATCATCTCGCAGATGACGAGCATGGGGAGCGGTGCCGCGAGATCCTCGACGAAGTCGCACTCTCCTCGCTCGATCACGGCGTCGACGATGTCTCGCACCATCTCCTGGATCCGGGGTCGGAGGTTCTCGATCATCCGCGGGGTGAAGGCCTTGTTGATCAGGGCGCGGTGCTGACGGTGCCGGGGCGGGTCCATGTTGATCATGATGTTCCGCGTGAATTCGATCGTCTCCGGCTCGGGCTCCCGCAGCAGGATGCCCATCTTTTCGGAGGAGAACCGCTGGGGGTGGCGGGAAACGTGCTTCAGGTCGTCGTACCTCGTGATCGCCCAGTACCCCGGACCGTGCTGTTCTTCGTGCCAGAAGACCGGCGCCTCGCGCCGCAGCAGGTCGAACATCTCGTGGGGACAGCCCCGCTCGAAGGCGTCCAGATCGTTCAGGTTCACGTCACTGAGCTGCATCAGTCCTCCTGTCCCGGGCTCTGCCGCGGGCTTTCAGCCGTCGCCTCGCGACATGGCGCCCCGCGCGAACTCGAGCAGCACCTCGGTCTGGCGCGTGAGCATCTCCGCCGAGAGCGGATCTTCGTCGAACACGTCCCGGAAGAGCGGGGCGAGGGCGAAGTGGCCGAGCACGAGATGGATCCAGGCGGCGATCACCAGCGGGAAGTCGTCGGGATCGAAGTGCCCGCGCGGGTTGCGCTTCATCTCGGCGATGCCGTGGTCCACCATGGGACGGACCCACTCCCGCGCGAGACGGGCGATGTGGGCGCCGCCGGTTACCACCTCGTGGTGGATCAGCCGGGGCAGGTGGGGCCGCCGCCCCAGGTGCTCCATCACGCCGCGGATCAGGGATTCGGTGGCGGCGTCGCCGCCTTCGCTGCTCCCCAGATCCTGCATCCGGTCCAGCAGGGGGCGGATGCCGCGCTGGAGTACCGCGCCATAGAGGTCGTCCTTGCCCCGGAAATGGTTGTAGAGGCTCGCCGCCGTCAGGCCGACCCGGCCAGCGATGTCCCGCATCGAGGTCGCGGCGAAGCCCTTCTCGGCGAAGAGGGCCTCGGCCTCGTCGAGGATGCGCTCCCGTGTGACGGTCCCTGTGGACTCCGGGGAGCGGACGGGCGCGGCTTCGGCATCGGTGGCTTGGGGGATCATCCGGCGCTCGGTGGGGCTTCTGGGTTGGTGAACGAACATTTGTTAGCAGGAAGCTCGGTCCCCGGGCAAGCCCGTTTCCGAACGGTCCTGCGACATCCTCCGCCGGTGCGGCGTGGCGCGGGGCGGCGCCGGGCCTGGACCGGTCTCAGACTTCTCCGGCATCCACGAGGGCGCGGAAGGCACGCACGAGCTCCGGGTCGAACTGGGTCTCGATGCAGGCCTCGAGCTCGGCGATCCCCTCGTCGCGGGTCATGGCGGACTTGTAGCTCGACTCGCTCGTCATCGTGTCCCAGGCGTCGCAGACCGCGATGACGCGCGCCTCGAGAGGGATCTCCTCCCCGGCGATTCCGTCGGGATAGCCCGAGCCGTCGAACCACTCGTGGTGGTGATGAACGATCGGGGCCACGTCCTTCCAGAGACGGATGCGACCGAGCATGCGGGAGCCGAGCAGCGTGTGCTTGTCGCAGGTCCGGGGATTCATCTGCTGGGAGCGGTCGAGCTTGAGCATGCCGATGTCGTGGAGCAGGGCGGCGAAGTGCAGGCGCTGCAGGGCCTCGTCATCCAGGCCGATCGTCCGACCCATCCGGTTGGCGAGTTGCGCGACGCGTTCGCTGTGCCCCTCGTGAAATCCGAGGTGGGCGTCGAGCGCGGTGACGATGATGTCGGTGACGTGGGAGAAGAAGTTCCGCTGGGAATCACGCAGATCGCCGTTGAGCAGCGCTACCGAGGCGAGCGCAGCCAGGGTGGCGAGGCCGTCCACCTCCTCGCTCGCGAAGGGGGGCGCCGAGGCGGTGCGTACGGCGACGATGGCGCCGATCTGGCGCCGCTCGCCGGGAAGCGGAACGGCGATGGCGTGAGGTGTCTCCCCCTGGGCTTCGCGCACCACCGGTCGGGCGCCTTCCATGGCGAAGGAGGCCATGGATGCGAGTTCGGACCCGACCTGCTCGTAGAGCTTCGTCGCCCCCTCGCCGGCGGCGGCGGCCATGGCGGGCTCCGGATTCTCTGCTCCCGCGACGCAGAGATATGCCGCCGAGGAGCTGGTGACCTCGAGCGCGCACTGGGCCGCGGTGTCCGTCGCATCGGTCACGTGCTGCACGCCGGCCAGGCGGGTCGACACGCGTAGCAGGGAAGTGAGGCGGTGATTGTCGCGATCCATGCGCGAGAGGGTGCGACGGGTGCTCCGGCGCAGGACCAGGTAGGAGCCCAGCGAGAGCATCGCGGCGGATACGACCACGGCGATCAGCCCCAGCGCGTCGTTCCGCGCGGACATCGTCGGCAGGGCGAAGCGTTCGACGACCACTGCCAGGGCCACGAGCGGAACCACGGCTCCGAGGAAGTAGGCCGAGAAGGTGAGGCGGTCGAGCTTGTCGGAGAAGAGGCGGAGTCCGTACTTCATACCGTTCCCGGCTGCCGCCGGCCTGAGCCGGCGCATCGTCGGGGGCATGGAAGAAGGAGTCGGTGCCGGTTCCGAGAAAGGCCGGCGTCCCGATCGGAGTCGTGAACAAGGCCCTCATCGGCTGATCGCTCGGGTCCCTGGAGCCTGGCGCTGCCGCTGGATGGGACGGTCCCCGCGGGGCGACGCCGGGTCCGCAGCACGGGCTCCAGTGCGTGGGTCCCGCGCCGGCGCTACTCCATGCCCCTCAACCACCCGGTCCCGTCCATGCCCGAGCTTCCCGAGGTCGAGGTCACCCGCCGCCGCATCGAGCCCTATCTCGTGGGCCGCCGGATTCGTCGGGTGGGGACCACCTCTCCCAGCTACTTCTTCCTCACCCCGCCCGCTCGGCTGCGGCGCGAGCTGGCCGGACGTACCGTCGAGGCCCTGGGCCGGCGCGGGAAGTACCTCGTGGCCGACCTGGATGGGGGCGGTCGACTGGTGGTGCATCTCGGGATGACGGGTCAGCTCTTCTCCTCCGGTGCAACCAGCCTACGGCTGCTGTCGGCCACGGCCCGGGCGGCGCTCTCTCCCGAGGACCAGCGGCGGTTTCGGCCCGATGCCCACACCCATCTGCGCTTCTCCTTCTGCGACCGCGCGGAGGAGGTCTATCTGCGCGACGTGCGCAAGTTCGGAAAGGTCCTGCTCCTCGGGCCCGAGGAGTGCCATCCGCGCCTGGCGAAGCTCGGCATCGACGCCCTCGACCTCACGGGCGCCCACCTCTTCGCCGCGACCCGGAAACGCACAGTGGCCGTGAAGAGCCTCCTGCTCGACCAGAGCACTGTCGCCGGAGTGGGAAACATCTACGCGGACGAGGCGCTCTTCCTGGCCGGCGTGCGCCCCCGGCGGAGGGCGGCGCGGGTGAGCCGGAGCGAGTGCGACGAGATCGCCAATGGGCTCCAGCGCGTGCTGCGCCGCTCGATCGAGACCGGCGGGTCCAGCATCAGCGACTACGTTGCTCCGGACGGCAGCGACGGCGCCTACCAGGACGAGCGCCGCGTCTACGCGCGCGCCGGCGAGCCCTGCCTTCGATGCGGCACGCCCATCCGCAGGGTCGTGATCGGCCAGCGCGGAACCCACTTCTGCCCCGGTTGTCAGCGCTAGCCGTGCTCTCCCTGACCGAGCTGCGACGTGTGGCTGCGATCCTCGATCGCGAGCTCGCCGGGCATCGCGTGCAGGCGGTGGTCCAGCCGGATGCCCATACGGTCGTGCTCACCTGCTACGGCGCGCCCCCCGAAGGCGAGAGCCGTCGGCTACACCTCGTGCTCTCTGCCCACCCGGCGGCGGCGCGGGCGTCGCTGACATCTCGCGCTCCCGGCGGGGGAGGGCCCCCTCCGGGCTTCGCCCAGTACCTCCGGGCCCACGCGATCGGGGGGCGGATCGCGTCGGCGCGAATCCTCGGCCAGGATCGGCAGCTCGTTCTCCGCGTGCGCACCGCCGAGCGCGACATCGATCTGCTCCTGGCGATCTTCGGCCGCCGCAGCAATCTCTACGCCCTCGACTCCGAGGGCCGCATTCTCGCCACGTTGCGTTCCGTGTCGGAGACGCGGCCCGAGCTGGCGATCGGGGAGGTGTGGCACTCGCCGTCCACGCCTCCTCGCGGTGGCGCCGTCGATCGCTTCGAAGCCGTCGCCGACGACGCTCTGCTCGAGACCATCGAAGGCGAGTACGCGGAGACCGAGCGCGAGAGCGAGCGCGAATCGCTCGAGCGGCGCGTCGACCAGGCGCTGCGGCGCGAGATCCGTTCCGTCGAGCGCAAGCTCTCGAAGCTCGAGTCGGAGCTGGCTGCGGCCGAGGCGGCCACCGGGCTCGAGCGAAAGGGAGAGCTCTTGAAGAGCGCCCTCGGTCGGATCACGCGCGGCGATCGCGAGGTGGTGGTGCGCGACTGGGACAGCGGCGAGGAGGTGAAGATCGAGCTCGATCCCGTGCTCACGCCGGTCGAGAACCTGGAGCGTACCTTCAAGCGCTATCGCAAGGCGGTGCGCGCGCTGACGAAGGGCGGGGCCCAGCTGGCCGGCGTGCAGGCCTCACGGGATGCCCTGACAGAGCTCGAGCGCGAACGCGCTGAGGCCACCGGGAGCGACGACCCCGCCGCGCTGAACGCCCTCACCGAGCGGCCGGACATGGCCCGGCTGCTCTCGAAGTATGCGCCCGCGGCGCCACCTTCGAAGGCGAAGCCCGCCGCGCGGAAGGTCGGGGGGCGGGAGATCCCGGCGCGCTTCGCCCCGCGGCGCTATCGCACCGAGAGCGGTCTGGAGGTCTGGGTCGGCCGGAGTGATGCCGCCAACGACTACCTCACGACCCGCCTGGCGCGGGGGAAGGACCTCTTCTTCCACCTCGACGGCGCGCCGGGTAGCCACGTGATCCTTCGCACCGAAGGCCGCGACGACCCTCCCTCCGAGGCTCTCCTCGATGCCTGCGAGCTCGCGGTGCACTTCTCGCGATCCAAGAAGGCGAGCCGCGCCGACGTGCACGTCGTTCCCATCAAGAACGTTCGCAAGCCGAAGGGAGCGAAGCCGGGGCTCGTGGTCGTCCACGGTGGGAAGTCGATCCACCTGCGCCGCAACCCGGCGCGGATGGAGCGCCTGCTCGCGTCGCGCATCGACGACTAGCGAAGGGGTCGGCCAGCGGCGCCTCCCTCAGCAGGTCTCGAGCAGAACCTTCAGCGCCCCTGGCGCCTGGGCGCGTTCGAGGGCCTTCGACCCCCGCTCCAGGGCGACGCGATCGGAGATCAGGGCATCGGTCTCCACGCTCCCCTCGGCGAGGGCGCGCAGGGCGGGCTCGAAGGGGCCACAGCGCGAGCCGACGACCTGGATCTCGTGGATCACGAGGGGTGCGAGATCGACGCCGGGGTGCTCCGCCACGGTGCTCTTGAGCACGAGGGTGCCGCGCGGTCGGGTGGCGGCGACGGCTGCGGCGAAACCCTCGGCGCTCCCGGTCGCCTCGACCACGAGCTGGGTCGGGCGCGGCGACCAGTCATCGGCGAGGACCGTCTCGATCCCCCGGCGTGCCAGGATCGCGAGCTTCTCCGGATGGCGTCCCACGGTGCAGACCCGCGCGCCGGCTCGATCGAGCACCTGGGCGACGAGGAGGCCGAGCTTTCCGTCGCCGAGCACGAGGCACTCGGTTCCCGCCTCGACCTCCACCTGCTCGAGGATCTCGAAGGCGGCGGCCAGAGGCTCGGTGAAGACCGCGCGCTCGTCCGCGACGGCGTCGGGCACCGCGTGGAGGTTCTCGGTGGGCACCAGGAGGGACTGGGCGAAGGCGCCGTCCGCGGCCTGGATCCCCATCACGGTCCGGGTCGGGCAGTGACGGGAGAGTCCCCGCGCACAGGTCTCGCAGGATCCGCAGGCGAAGTTGATCTCCCCGACGACACGCCGCCCCTCCCACTCGGGCGGCCCCTCCTCGACGACGCCCACGAACTCGTGGCCGAGTACGCCGCGGAAGCCCATGTAGCCCTTCACCAGCTCGAGGTCGGTGTTGCAGACGCCGGCGAGGCGGACCGAGAGGCGCGCCCAGCCCGGGCGAGCCTCGGGGGGCTCGAGGTCGCGCACCCGGACCTCGCGGCCGTCGAAGTGGAGGGCGCGCACGCGCTCAGGCCCGCGCGTCGCGTCGGTCCGCGCGGATGCCGTCGCGGTCCATCGTCGCTGCCTCTCCGGTCTCGTCCATGCACTCCCTCGCATCGCCGGCGACCGCGCCCGCCGATCGCGTATCCTGGGCGATGGTCCCAGGGCGGTCAACCGCCGGAAGTCTTCAGGAGGATGAGTGTCGTCGCCGCACGCGGTCTATTGTCCCGAGTGCCGGTCCGAGTATCTCGGGTCTGCCACGGTCTGCGTCGAGTGCGGGATCGCGCTCGTGAGCGAGGTTGCGCTCGAGTCTGCGGCGAGCGCGCAGCTGCCGCCGGTCTCCGAACTCGTCTGCATTCGCGCCGCATCGGTGGGCTGGGCGCAGCGTCTCTCGGAACGCCTGGCCGCCGAGGGCATCTCGCACCGCATCGAGGCCTCGGAAGACGATACCGACGACGGGAGCGTACGCCGCCCCGGTGCGAACCTCCCCTACGGAGTCTACGTGCGCCCCGAGGACGTCGAGGCGGCATCGCGAGTGGACGCCGCGTTCATGCACTCCCAGATTCCCGACCTTTCCGGCGAGAGCGTGCCCGAGGGAGCCGAGGACGACGAGGGATGTCCTGCCTGCGGAACCGCATTGACCCCGGAGGCGGTGGAGTGTCCGGACTGCGGTCTCATGCTGGGTGTGGCCGAGTAGATCGGGTGGTGCGCGGCGTCCTTCGTTTCCTGGCGGCGGCGCTCCTCCTCGCAGGAGTCGGCTGTGCGCGCGACGTGCCGGGCGCGAGGCTGCCCGTCGAGGCCCTGGTGGTCGGGAACTCGCGCGTCACCGCCGAGCTCGCCGCCAACCGCGAAGACCGGGCGCGCGGGCTCATGTTTCGCGAATCCATGCCCGAGGACCACGGCATGCTCTTCATCTATCCCGTGGAGGCCCCCCTCGTGTTCTGGATGAAGAACACCCCGCTTCCCCTGTCGATCGCCTTCGCCGACAGCGGGGGGCGGATCCTGCGCATCGCCGACATGGAGCCCTACTCGGAGGAGCCGATCCACAGCGGTTCGCCGGTGCGCTACGCCCTCGAGATGAACCGCGGCTGGTTCGATCGGCACGGCGTGTTCGCCGGCGACGCCATCCAGGGCATCCCTCTCATTCCCGTGGAGTGAGTCCGATCCAGCGCGGCCGGGCCGCGGGCCCGGGACTACATCTCCTCCTTGAGGCGGATCTCGCCCTCGAGGTCGGGATGGAGGCCGCGCTTGTCCGCGTAGAAGGCGCGGATCTCCTCCATGTCCTGATGGACGTCTCCGGTGGGCACGATCTCGGGCCCGAATCCGCCGCGCCGCCGGGAGTAGTCGAGGTAGCCGAGGACGATCGGGACCTCCGCGCGACGCGCGATGTGATAGAAGCCCGATTTCCAATGGGGCACGTAGTCACGGGTTCCCTCGGCGGGAACCGTCAGGGCGATCGCATCGGTCGTCTTGATCAGATCCGCCATCTGCTGGACGAGGTCGCTGCGGCGATCGCGGCGGACGGGCACGCCTCCGAGCCAACGCATCACGGTACCCATGGGACCGCGGAAGAGCTGATGCTTCCCCATCCAGGCGATCTTCACCTCGAGGGCCCAGGCGAGGGCGAGCGTGAAGAGGAGATCCCAGTTCGTCGTGTGGGGCGCCGCGATCAGGACGTAGCGCCGTGCCGCGGGTCGCGTCCCCTCGGCCTCCCAGCCGGTCAGGCGCAAGAAGACTTTCGCCAGGTGCTGCGTCATCGCGATCTCCGGCGCGGAGTGGAGGGACCCGGCGCAGTGGCTGGCGTTTCGGATGGAGTCAACCACGAGTATCGCGCGCCCGGCCCCTCGACGCTACGCGAACGATCCGACGTCTCAGCGCGCGTAGGCGCCCCAGACCGAAAGACGGCTGCGTTCGTCGAAGTTGACCCGCTGCCCCAGGGCGTCGGGGTACTCCCAACGCTCGAAGGCGTAGTAGCGGGTGACCTTGCCGGGCTCCCCCAGGATCTGCAGGACCTCGCTCTGGGTCATGCCGAGGCGCAGCTGCCTCCAGCGTCCGGGGTCCTGCCAGGGTGCGGCGCGCTCCGGGTCCGAGGCGGGAGCGCGCCGATCCTGAGCTCCCACGCCGGAGGCCGAGGCGAGGGCGAGGATCAGGGCGGCTGCGGTGGAGCGGAACATCATGCCTCGTCTCGACGCCCGGGGTGCGATGGGATCGGGTATACCAGAGCGGCGAAGGGGCCGTCAGCCTGCGTGACCCTTGCAACGAGAACGCCGCAATGAGCGCAAGCCCCGGACCCGGGAGCCCGAGGGAGGTCTGGCTTCGCCGCGCCGCGTACGCCCTCGTCACGGGGCTTGCGATCGTCGGGCCGATCGCGCTGTCCGAGCTTCGGCCCGCCTTCGTGTCGATGTCCTACGGCGAGACCTTCCTGCCCTACGAGCTGCTGGGGCTCACCGCCGGGGCCGCGATCCTCGCGATCGGCGCAGTCGAGCTGCGCCGACGCCGGGGTGCCGGTCTCGCGGAGCGGATCGCCGTCGTCGTTCCCTGCCTGCTGGCCCTTCAGGTGGTGACACTGAACAGCGAGTACGCCCAGCGCCGCTTCGACTACGACTGCTACGAGTACGCCGGGCGTGCGCTGCTCGCCGGCGAGAGCCCCTACCGCGCGGGACTGATCTACCTCTACCCACCCCTCACCGCCCAGACCTTCGCGGCGGCTCACACCGCAGTGACCCGGGTGAGCGAGGGCGTGGGCCTCGCGGCAGACCGGGAGGACGTCTGGGACCGGGTCTTCTACCTCTACCAGTGCGCCCAGGTACTGCTCGTGCTGGGAGCCTACTTCCTGCTGCTGCGTCTGGGCCGGGATCTCGGCCTCGTCTCTTCCTGGGCGCCGGTCCTCGTCGGGGTGCTGCTCGTCTTCGACAACCCGGTGTTTCGCACCCTGCGTCATGGGCAGATCAATCTCTGGGTGCTGAATCTCGCGTTGATCGGCGTGGTGTTCGCGTGTCGTCGTCCCTCCGTCGCCGGCGCCGCGATCGCCCTGGCCGGCCACGTGAAGCTCTATCCGCTCGGACTACTCCTTCCGGTGCTGCTCTGTGGTCACTGGCGCGCTGCGGCCTGGACCGCTGCGGCCTTCGCGGCGATCGTCGGGCTCGGAAGCGATTGGGGGCGCGACTGGATCCTGTGGTCCCAGTGGGTGGCCCTCGCCAGCGCCGACTTCCCCGGAGAGGTGGCGTTCCGAAACAACAGCCTGCACAGCATCGCCTTCAATGCGTCGACCCTGCTCTTCGGCGGGAGCGGCGAAGGGGCCGGCGTGCGCTGGGCCGTGCGTCTGGGAACCCTCGGCTTCGGGGTCTGGGCGCTCCAGCGCCTCGTGGCTCGCGAGCAGATCCGTCGGCGCGCGGCAGATCCGGCCATCGATGCGCGCTGCCTCGCCGCCCACGGCGCCGACGCCCTGGCCTTTGCGCTCCTCGCCTCGCCCTCGGTCTGGGAGCATCACTACGTGATGGCGCTGCCCCTGGCCCTCGTCGCGGTGGTCGCACAGGGCGTGGCGCGCCCGGGCCTCGTGGCCCTCGGCGTCTTCCTCGTCCTGGCCATGCCCACCTTCGACGTCTTCCCCATCGGCTACCACCGCATGGTGGGCCTGATCCTGCTGCTCGCACTGACCGCACCCCGCGCCGCGCCCGCCGACGTTGGGGGCGCTGCCTCGACGGCTCAGCCGCCGGAGCCGCTCGCCGTCCGACCCGCGCGGTAGGCCTCGAGGCTCGCCCGGAGCGCCTCGGCCTGGGCTTCGTCGCCGGCTTCCGACGCGAGGGCGATGGCCCGGGTCGCGGTCGCTGCAGCCTCGTCGAAGCGACCGGCGGCGGCGTAGCCCGTGGCCAGGGTGTCGAGGTAGTTGGGATCCGGCGCCTCGAGGGCTCCGAGTGCATCCCGCGCGAGACGGATCGATTCGTCCGGATCTCGCAGGGCAGGATCTGGCGCGGTCGCGAGGATCCAGGCCAGGTTGTTCGCAGCGCTGTGGCGATCCGGCTGGAGCTCGAGGGCCCTGCGGTAGTGGCGAGCGGCCCATTCGAGGTCTCCCGCCTCCCTCGCCGTCGCTGCGAGGTTCGCGTGGGCCCGGGCCGACTCGGGGTCCGTCGCCAGCAGCGCCTCCATGATGGCCCGCGCCGGATCCCGCTCGCCGAGTGCGTAGTGGGCTCGCACCGCGGCAGCTGCCGTCGTGACGTCCGTCGGGTCGAGCTCGAGAGCCGCGGAGCGCGCATCGAGCACTCCGGCCCAGTCGCTCCGCCCTTCGCGGACCGCGGCGATGCCCAGCCAGGCACGGACCGAGGGCTTCAGGGAGAGGCTGCGCTCGTACTCCGCCTCCGCTGCATCGAGGTCGCCGGTGCGGAGGAGTCCGTCGCCGACCCGGAGACGACGTCGAGAGTCGTCCTGACCGAACCAGGCCATCCGGTCGAGGGTGGTCCGGGCACGATCGTAGTCGCGCGCCCGCAGCGCCGAGGTGAAGCTCGAGTGCTCGAGGATGATCGTGGAGACCGCGATCAGCGCCGCTCCGGCGCAGACGGCCCAGACCGCATGCCGGACCCAGGGCGTCTCGTCGCCGGCTCCGTCGGCGGCCTCCGGCGACGAGCGGATCAGGACGCCCGCGACGCGGCTGTTGCGCAGCTTCCAGATCGCGCCGTCGAGGATGAAGTGGTGGAGGTTGACCCCGGCGGCTACGAGCAGGGCCAGCCCTCCCGCGTACTCCGGGTCTCCCAGGCGATCCGGGGCAAAGAGGATCGCGGGGATCGTCCAGATCGCGGCCCCGGCGGCCAGGGTCTTCCCGAAGTAGCGAGTGAAGCCCTTCCACCCGGGAGAGGAGCGGGCGTAGTACGAAGTCACCCAGAGGTACTGGCTCGCATGGCCGACGGCGATCCACACCACGTAACGGCTGGAGACCGACGAGTCGAGGGGATCGAGGCCGGTGTGGAGATGCCAGAAGGTCACCGAGAAGGGGATCGAGAACCACAGCGCCTGGGTCGCCATGAGCGTCAGGGAAGGGCCCATCTCCCGCCAGGTGCCGCTGCGTCGCAGTGCGACGATCGCGCCCACGAGGGTCGCCAGGTAGGCGCCGCTCGCAAGCAGGAGGGCCGGTGCGGTGAAGGCGTAGGGGAGGCGGAGCGGGCGCAGCGAGACGCCGGGCTCGTCGTAGGTCACCGGGTTCGGCAGGTAGCCGCTCGCCTCGGTGGATCCGTGGAGGACGAGGAAGGTGATCGCGAAGGAGAAGAAGAACGAGGCGTAGAGCAGCCGCTTCGCGGAGGGATGGATCTCGACGCCGCGCCTCCGCAGGAACATCACGGCCAGGCCGTAGTTCTGCCCGGTGTAGTGCCAGGGGCTCCAGGTGATGTAGAGCGTGAAGAACCAGGCCCCGATCGCGAAGTCGTGGACCGAGACGACGAAGGCGATCGCCACGGCGAGGGTCGCCCAGATCGAGAAGATCGCGTAGCTCTGCCGATCCGCGCGCCTCTCGTAGACGCGGAGCAGCGTGCCGCCGTAGTGGGGTCCGCCCAGCAGCAAAGTGATGAGCGCGGCGAGCACCACGGGCTGGCTCGCGATCAGGCCGGGGCCGGCCACGGAGAAGATCGCGAAGATCCCCGCGTAGGCGAGCCCACAGCCGATGGCGAGATCCGGGAGGGGGCCGAAGAGCCAGGAGTCCTGGGATCGCGCGCCTGCAACCATGTTCCCAGTATCTCACGTCGGAGGGCGCTGGCCAGGCTCCGGGATTCGATCGCCCCGGATCCGACGAGACGCCGGTCCCGATCTACTCCGACCGGTAGAGAGCGACGAGGCGCGCGACCAGGACGGTGGGGAAGAGGATCCCCACCAGGGCCTCGAGGGTTGCGATCTGCTCCATGGACTGGGAGAGGGGGAGGAAGTCTCCGTATCCGGTCGTCGTCAGGGTCATGAAGCTGAAGTAGATGGAATCCCCGGTTTCCATCGCGCTCCCGTCGGGAGTGCCGATGGAGCCGGGGGCGTACCACTCGATCAACCGATAGAGGGTGGACCACGCGAAGCCCAGCAGCATGTAGAGGCTAGCCGCCGCGACCAGGAGATCACGCGTCACGCGCCGCTCGCCCACGAGCCAGAGGAGCATGGAGCCACAGACGAGCCCGAGGAAGACGACTTGCGCACCGAAGGCAGCCACCGGGAGCCAGTCCGGGCCCGACGTCCACCAGCTACCGATCAGGCTGACCGACGCGAGGGAGATGCCGAGGGCCCGCGTCACGGGTCGGCTGCTGCCCGCGTAGAGCGCGGCCAGGAGCAGGGCCGTCGAGAGAAGCCGGAGTCCGATCCGGGTGGTCGGGCTCGACTCGAGAAAGGGGATGAGCAGGAGGAACGCGATCTCGACGGCGAGGAGGCCTTCGAAGCGCCCGGGCCGCCGGACCCCTTCGGGCCGCGCCGCGAACGGCCTCCCGCCTCCGCTGGTCGTGAGCGACACGATGCGAGCGATGACGAAGCTCGGAAACAGGATGCCGATGACGGACTCGAGGGTGACGAAGGCCCGGGCGATCTCACTCAGCGGAACCGTATCGCCGTAGCCCAGCGTCGTGAGGGTTACGAGGCTGAAGTAGGAGAGCGCACTGAAGAGCAGGTAGTCGGGAGGTTGATCTCCGAATCGGAACGACCCGGGCGATGCCAGCTCCAGGCCGACGTAGAGGCTCGTGAAGGCGAAGGCGATCAACAGGTAGGCGCAGATCGAGCCGATCACCGTCGCCACGTCCGCACGTTCTGAACGCACCACCCGAGCCGTCACGGCGGCTGCGGCGAAGCAGAAGAAGGGCCAGTGGAAGCCGGACTCGGTGATGTCCGCGGCTTCCACGGGTCCCGGCGTCAGGACCGTGTTGATCGCGGCGGGAATCGCCAGGACGGCGGTCGTCCAGAACACGACGCGCTGCTCCTTCAGCACCCACAGCATCGCCGCGATCACGAGGAGACCGATGGGGGCGAGCACCACGCTGCGGAGCGTCCCGGAAAGCCCCAGGGCCTGGACACCGAACATCGTGAGGAGCGCGGCGAAGAGCAGCACGAAGGGATTCGTCTTCACCCGCTCGTCTCGCGGCCGCGACCCGTCGTTCCGGCCCAGACCTTCCCCGGAGGCTCCCATCGGTCCGGAGCATAACCCGTCGCGGCCCGGGACCCGTTCCCTTGGCCTACGACGCCTCGGCCCGCTGCCTCTCGAAGCGCTCGCGCTGGAAGGTGGGGCAGGCCGAGTCCTCGGGGATCTCGTCGAGGGGCACCTTCACCATCTCGGGGGTGATCTCGAGGCGGTCGGCCCTGGGGCGCAGCGCCTCGAGATCGAAGCCGTAGAGGGCGGCGGCGTTCTCGCCGAGCATCATGCGGACCTCGGTCGGGTCTACGTCCGCGAAGGCGAGGCGCATGTTCTCCCGGGAGTAGGGGTAGCAGCCCTCGAAGTGGGGGTAGTCGTTGCCCCAGAGGATGCGGTCCACGCCCACGATCTGTCGCCCGCGGATGTCGCGGGGAGACGGGAAGCTGGCTCCGTACCAGCAGTTGCGCTTCGCGTAGACGCTGGGCGGCTCCTTCAGGGTCTTCGACTTCGAGTAGTCGACCTCGCCCATCATGCCCATCTTCATGCCCATGTGGATTCCGTCGAGGCGCTGCATCAACCCCGGAGCCCAGGCGCACCCGGACTCGGTGAGGATGTAGCGGAGCTTCGGGAACCGCTCGAAGACGCCGCCGAGGATGAGCTGGCAGAATCCGCGCTGCACGAAGAAGGGCATCTCGAGCACCCACAGGGCGTCGGCGCCCTGGTCGGTGCCGTAGGCCGGTGAGCCCTGGCCCGAGTGCTGGTTCACGACCAGGTCGTGATCCTGGATCGCGGCCCAGACCCGATCGTACTCCGCGGCGTAGAGGGGCCTCAGGTGCACGTCCGAGGGCGAGGGCAGGGGCACCAGCACGCCGCCCCGAAGTCCGAGCTCGGCGATCCAGGCGATGTCCTCGAGGGCGTCGTCCACGTCGTTCAGGTGGATGAGTCCGATCCCGGCCCGTCGCTCCGGCTCCTCGCGACAGAACTCGGCGAGCCAGCGGTTGTGGGCCCGGGTGCCGGCGCGCCAGCGCTCGTACTGCTCGGGGCTCGGCGGGGGCGAGACGTGGAAGGCCCGGTCGTAGAAGGGCGGCACGGTGTTGGGGAAGATCACCTCGGCCACGACGCCGTCGCCTTCGAGGTCGGTCAGGCGTTGCTGCGAGTCCCAGTTCTTCGTCTTCTTGCCGCCGATGTGCTTCTTCGAGGGATTGCGATAGCCGGAGCGCCACTCGTCGAAGGCGCCGCGCCAGGCGGGGTCGAGGTACTCGCGGTACCTCTCGATCGAGGCGCCGGCGTGGGCGTCACCGGTGATGGTGACGTAGGGAGTGTCGAGGTCGTTCGAAGGGCTCACGATCTACCTCCGTCGGCTGCCGATGAAGCGGTCGCACAGCTGGTGCGACGCTGCAAGGCGTCGCTCGTCGGCGGTCGCTTCGAGGAGCCTCGCCCTTCTCAGAAGCCGGCGCCCAGGCGCGCGGCAACGGCGCGCAGCGCCTCGGAGGGTCGGATCGCTCCGAGCCGCTCCTCGACGGCTTCTTCCACGGGCTCGTAGCGACGGATCGTCGGCGCGGGGGAGAGCTCGACACTCTCGCCGGTCGTGCTGCGGCTGAGCCCGAGGGAGCCGTCGCCGGACACGCTGACGATCCAGCGCCCCTCGTCGAGGGAGCGATAGGTGGCCTTCCCGAACGCTTCCGGGTCCGCCCCCCAGTCGACGTTGGCGAGGCCCGGGTCGATCAGGAGTCCCCGCTCCGGCGGTGTGCCGGCGTCGAATACGCGACGGATCCAGAGCCGTCCGTCGAGGATCGCGAAGTCGATGTAGATCTCCCGGCTCGGGTCGAAGGGAGTCTCGATCCTGCGCTCGCGTCCGGTGACGTCTCGGATCACCACGTCGAGTCGTCTGTCGGCGACGCGCAGCTCCGTCACGGCGGTCCGACGGACGGCCTCGTCGTACTGGCGGCGAAGCCGCTCGAAGTCGCCTTCGAGCTCCACGAGGCGCGCCTGGTAGACGGCGGCCTCGATGTCGCTGCGCAGCAGCTCGAAGGCGGCGCGTCCGGCCAGGGTGGCGAACGCGATCGCCACCAGCGTGAGTGCAAGCGCTCCGAGCTTCTTCACCGTGAACCCCCGGCAGCGATTCTACCGCGGAGTGTCGGCGCGTCGCCGCGGTCAGCTCGTGCGTGGCAGGTCCGCGTCCGACCAGCCGCGTCGATTCATGCAGGCCTGGTAGTCGGCGTAGCGCACCTCGACCCAGGGATCTTCGTCACTCGCCAGGCAGAGCTCGTGATCGCGCTGAAGCTCGGCCAGCTCTCGGGCCCTCGGCACTGCACAGGCCGTCGTCATCGCGATGATGGCGCAGGCCCACAGGATCGGGCGATGGATGTGTCGAAAGCAGACTCGGTCGCGGATGGCTGTTCGCATGGGGGTCTCCCAGCCGTCGTTCACTCCCCTGTCCGGTATGGCCATGCTCTCAGATCCACGCCGTCGCTCTGTGACGGGCGTCACGAGAACTCGAGCTCCAAGGCCCCTCTCAGGCGAAGACGCGGTTCCGCAGTGCGGCACCTTCGGCGGCCTCGGCGAGGAAGTCGTGGGAGCCCTCCTTCAGCAGCTCTCGGGCGGAGCGGGAGATGGCGGCGAGGGCGAGGGCGTGGAAGGCGCCTCCGGTGGAGATGCGCGCCGCACCCAGCGCGGCGAGCTGCCCCGCGTCGGGCCCGTCGCGAAGGAGGAGGACGTTGACTGGAACGTCCACCGAGCCCACCACCTGCTCGATCTCGTCCGGATCGCGAAGTCCCGGCGCGTAGACCACGTCCGCGCCCGCCTCCTGAAACGCCTGGAGTCGGGCGATCGTGTCGCCCAGGTCGTCGCGTCCGCGCAGGTGGTTCTCTGCGCGAGCCGTCAGGATCAGGCCCTCGCCCGCGCGGGCCGCCTCGGTGCGACATGCGGAGGGGCTAGCGGGTTGGATCGGGCGCGGGTCCGCGGCTCGGCGCCGGATCGCGACGAGTGGCCGCATCGCGCAGCACGAATCGGCAGAGGGCGCGGCCCGCCTCGCTCTCGAGCACGGGAACGCAGTCGGGGCTCGGCGGCGCGGCCAGACGTTGGAGGCGCAGGACGTCGCCGTCGCGGAACTCCGGGAGCAGGCCACCGAAGAAGAACCCCAGGGACCAGCAGGCTTCGGCGGCGGCGGCTGCCGCCGGGTCGGCGAGGGGGAGGTCGATGTGAATCGCCGCCGGTGCTCCGCCGAGCTTTCGCAGTCGGGCTGTGATGTCGGCTGCCAGATTCGATCCCCCCTTCACCACGGCGATCCGCAGGATGTCGCGGCGGGTGTCTTCGCCGATCTCGATCCGGGACGTCACCGCTGCTGTCGGATGCGCTTCGGGGGCCGCGAAGCGGCGCGGGAGCTCCGCTCGGGCGCAGAGCCACCGGATGACGGCCTCATAGCGCGGTGGCGGCATCGACGTGCGCTCGGGAGCGCGCGACAGCGGCAGGTAGCGGATCAGCGAGGCCGAGCGCGAGCGGCTGGCCGGCTCCATCTCCTGGAACGAGACGTCCGCCGGCATGTTGTCGAGCAGCAGGCCCGTCGTGATCAGGTGATCGGCGCCGACGCGTTGGGTCGCACCGTGCACGGTGACCGGGTAGTCGTGGGCCCCGACGAGCTCCAGTGCCTGAGCGGCGCGTCCGAGAGCCGCGCCCAGCTCGTGCGCGATTCCCCGTCCGCGATAGCGCGGATCCACCAGGGTCATGCCCGCGTCGGCGGTGCGGTCTCCCTGCCGTCGCAGAGTGATCCCCATGTGGCCCACGACCTCACCGGAGGGGGAGAGGGCCACCAGGGCGTGACGCCGTCCCTCGGCGATGGCCTGGGCGATGCGCTCCCCGTCGTACTGGGCGGGATCGATATAGGAGTCGCCGTAGCAGCGCCGAACACAGGCGACGAGCTTCTGGGCTTCGTCCGGGCGAAGGGCGCGGATCTCGATCGGGTCCGCCGTCACCCGATCATTCTCGCGCGTGAGCCGCCTCTCGCCAGCCGCCCCGGTTCAGGCGGCGGGCCAGAGGCTCTTCACCCGGCGGATCAGCGCAGCCAGCCCGGGGGTACCGCAGCCTTGCGCGCGCGCTCGTTGAAGTCGGAGAGGTCTCGCTCGGCGCGTCCGAGGGCGGTCTGGAGCTCCTCGACGGTCGGCTCGTCCTCGCCGACGTACACATCGTTGCCTCGTCCGCGACGCCGGCCCGGACCCACTCCCGGACCACGCCCTCGGCGTCCGACCGGGCTCAGGCCCTTGCCGGTCCAATCCTCTTCCTCCTTTTCCGCGGCCTCGAGGGCGGCCTGGGCATCCTCGACGGCGCGCTGCTTCTGGATCGCCATCGAACGCCACCAGTCCTCGGTCTGCGGCGGGCCCGAGGGGGCGGAGGCGGCCGGGGTCTCGGCCGGCTTCGCCGCTCGCGTCGGCATCTCGACGACATTCACACTGCCGCCGCTGCGGCCCTTGGCGTCGGTCCAGGCCGCCTTTCGATGCTCGGCGGGAACCATGTCGAGGCTCGAGACCGCGTGGACGTTGCCGTCTGCGTCTCGATACCGGTAGATCTCCGCACTGGCGCTCGATGTGACGAGCCAGATCGAGACGAGCAGTGCGATGGAGGCGGTGATGAACTGCGACATGATGGACCTCGAAGTGTGGGTCGCTGACGAGCGACGCTGGCCGTTGCCCGACGAGCCCGGCAGCTGCGCCCGACTCGTCTCCGCCCGTACGTATCGGACGGGCAAGCCCCGGACCTAAGCCCCGGCCCCAGCAGCTTTGGCCCCGCTGGCGGGCTACCGGGAGAGGCCGGTCCGCGTCTGCTCGGGACCCGGCTACTCCTCGAGGGCGAAGGCCACGAGGTGGTCGCCCAGCGTGGTCCCGGCGCGGGCGTGTCCGCCGGCGGCGATCAGCACGTACTGGCGCGCGCCGCCGTCTTCGAAGGTGACCCGGTAGGTCATCGGGGTGGCCTGGCCGCCTGCCGGTAGGCGCCCCTTCCAGAGCTCTTCGCCGGTCTCGACGTCGAAGGCCCGGAGGTAGTCGTCCATGGCAGCGGCGATGAAGACGAGTCCGCCGGATGTGACGACGGGCCCCCCGGTGCCCGGCACGCCCCAGGTGAGGGGAAGGGGGACGGGTGAGAGATCTCGGACGCTGCCGTGGGGCACCTGCCAGCGGATCTCGCCGCTGCGCAGGTCGACCGCCGCAAGGGTGCCCCAGGGCGGTCCGATGCAGGGAAACCCGAGGGGTGAGATCAGCAGCTCGCGCCGCAGGCCGTAGGGAGTTCCGATCTGCGGCCCGTGCTCGACACCGGGTCTCGCAGCGCGTTCGGCCTCGAAGTCCGCTCGCGGGATCAGCGTCACGGCCCAGGGGACGTCGGAGCTGCGGACCAGGGCCAGCTGGCGCTCGGGATCCACCGCGATCCCTCCCCAGTTGGAGCCTCCCGCGTTGCCCGGGAGCATGATGGTGCCCTGGAGGGATGGGGGCGTGTACATGCCGTCGAAGCGCAGCGCCTCGATCTTCTCGCGGCACAGGCCCCGATCCCAGGGAGTGACCCCCCAGGCGTCTTCCGGAGAGATCGAGTCCCGAATGAGGATGGGGATCCGGGGGAAGGGCTGGGTGGGCGAGAGCACCT
>CALDCK010000421.1 GCA_937937315.1 uncultured bacterium | reverse complement strand
CCGGAGCCGGGTGGTTCCGATCCGCAGCGGATCGCCCGGACGAAGTCCGAGCTGGCTCAGCAGGACGGGATCGACCCAGGCGCCGCCCTCGCTGGCAAGGGCCCGGCGATGCTCCGCGCCCGCCACCCCGACGCCCTCCAGCACGATCGCGCCGTAGAGGGGGAAAGCCTCGTCGATCGCGTGCAGCTCGACCAGGCGAGTCCCCTCGTCCGAGGACGCCATGGAGAAGAGAACCGTCGCGGTGGCGACGCGCGCCCCCGGGCCCGCCGCTTCGTCGAGGCGCGCCACCTCGTCGGCCAGGAAGGGCCGGGTCGACGTCACCTCCACGTCGGCGCCGAGGAAGGCGCGCGAGCGCTCCCGAAGCGTGCCGGCGACCGAGGCCTCGAAGGCGTCGAGCACGACGAAGCCGATGAAGCCGAGGGCCAGGTTCAGGGTGAAGAAGGCGGAGAAGCGCGGGTGGTTGCGGATCTCCCGAAGCGCGAGCTTCAACACGCGGCGTCGCCCTCGACCAACCGGCCTCCCGTGAGACGCAGGCGGCGGTCGCACGCCGCCGACAGACGATCGCTGTGGGTGACCAGGACCAGAGCGGTGGAACGCCGCGCCACCAGGTCGAAGAGCAACGCGTTGACCGCGTCCCCGGTCTTCTCGTCGAGACTCCCCGATGGCTCGTCGGCAAGGAGCAGAGCCGGCTCGACCACCAGGGCCCGGGCCAGCGCGACGCGCTGGCACTCGCCACCGGAGAGCCGCGAGGGCAGATGGGTGGCGCGATCCGCCAGCCCCACCTGGGCAAGCGCATCCCGGGCCCGGGACTCCGCCCCGCCCACGTCCTGGAGCTCGAGGGGAAGGCTCACGTTCTCGAGAGCAGTGAGTCCCCCCATCAGGTGGAACTGCTGGAACACGATCCCCATCGACCGGCCGCGGAGCGCCGCGAGCTCCGACTCGCCCAGGGCGGCGAGGTCGCGCCCTTCGATCCGCACGGCGCCACGGCTCGGCGCGTCGAGGCCCGCGAGCAGTGACAACAGCGTGGACTTCCCGCTGCCCGACTCCCCGACGACAGCCACCGTCTCCCCGGCCGCGACCGCGAGATCCACTCCGCGGAGCACGTCGATCGGGCCACCGGGGGTGTCGAAGCGCTTGTGGACGTCCGCCGCTTCGAGGATCACGATCCGTCCGAGAGGAGCGGCAGCACGACTTCGAGCACGTTCAGGACCACCCGCTCGTAGCCTTCGGCGTTGGGATGGATGCCGTCGGCGAGGTTCAGGTCCGGCTTCGCCGCCACGCCGTCCAGCAGGAAGGGAATGAGCGCGACATCATAGCGACGGGCCAGGGACGGAAAGAGCGCTTCGAAGCGCGACGTGTAGTCCGCGCCGTAGTTCGGGGGCAGCTTCATTCCGGCCAGCACGACTGCGACTCCCTCGGCCTTGGCGAGGACGATCGCGTCGGAGAGGTTCTTCTCGGTCGCCTCGAGGTCCAGACCGCGCAATCCGTCGTTCGCGCCCAGGGCGAGGAGCAGGATGTCTGGCCCCGAGCGCAGCTGCCAACGCAGGCGCGAGAGTGCACTGGCCGTGGTGGAGCCACTGATGCCCGCATTGACGACGCGCACGTCTTCGTGGCCCGCGTCCTGCAGACGCTGTTGGAGCAGACTCGGGTAGGAGCGCTCCGGCGAGACACCGAAGCCCTCCGTCAGCGAATCGCCGAGGCAGACGATCGTCTCGGCGCCCACGCCGCTCGCCAGGGCGAGCGCCATCAGCGCCGTGATCGATGCGACGCAACCCAGACGGGCGCGCATGGCGGATCCTCCTTCGAGCCGGTATCCCTACTCACACCGGGGCGTCGGACGCCCCGGCAACGTTTAAAACCGCGTTAGTCGAACCTGGTCGGGTTGCTCTCGCGCCCTCGCGCGGCGCGGTAGGGCGCGGCCGATCCGCACCCTTCCCACCCACATCCTATCCGACGGCACGTCGAATTCACGGAACCCCCGATGGACGACGCTCCCAGCGCCCCCGTGGACCTGCTCGAGCCGTCGGACACCTTTGCCCATCGCCACCTGGGCCCCTCCGAGGCGGAGATCGAGCAGATGCTCGCCCGGATCGGCTGTGAATCCCTCGACGCCCTGGTCGACCAGACGGTTCCCGACTCGATCCGGCTCGCGTCGCCCCTGCGGCTGACCGGCCTCGGGGACCGCGCACCGGGTGAGCGGGAGGTCCTGGAGAGGCTGCGAGCGATCGCCTCCGAGAATCGTCCGATCCGGTCCTGCATCGGCATGGGCTACGCGGACACGATCGTGCCGCCGGTGATCCAGCGCAACGTCCTCGAGAACCCCGGCTGGTACACCCAGTACACGCCCTATCAGGCCGAGATCTCCCAGGGGCGGCTCGAGGCACTGCTCAACTTCCAGACGATGATTGCGGACCTGACGGGTCTGCCCCTGGCCAACGCCTCCCTCCTGGACGAGGCCACCGCTGCCGCCGAGGCCATGGCGCTCTGTCACTCCGTCGCACGGGGCCGCAAGCCGGCCTTCCTCGTCGCCGAGGACTGCCACCCGCAGACGATCAGCGTGCTGCGGACCCGCGCCGAGTCCATGGGCATCGCTCTCGAGGTCGGCCCTCCGGAAGACTTCGACTTCGAGGCGACACCGGCCTCCGGCGTGCTCCTCCAGTACCCCACCACCCACGGTCGCCTGGTGGATCCCACCGCGACGATCGAGCGCGCCCACGCCTCGGACGCGAAGGTCGTGATGGCGGCCGACATCCTCGCCCTCACCCTGCTGACCCCCCCTGGCGAGTTCGGGGCGGACGTCGCCGTCGGCTCGACCCAGCGCTTCGGCGTCCCCATGGGATTCGGGGGCCCGCACGCGGCCTACTTCGCCACCCGCGACGAATTCGCACGCAAGCTGCCCGGGCGCCTGGTGGGCGTGTCCGTCGACGCCCACGGCGACCCGGCCTATCGCCTGGCGATCCAGACCCGGGAGCAGCACATCCGGCGCGACAAGGCGACGAGCAACATCTGCACCGCCCAGGTGCTGCTCGCCATCATGGCGAGCTTCTACGCCGTCTATCACGGCCCCGACGGACTGCGCCGGATCGCGCGCCGGGTGCGCGCGCTCACCGGAATGCTGGCCGATGGACTCTCGAGTCTCGGCCACGACCTCGACGCAGCACCGTTCTTCGACACCCTCACCCTGAAGCCCGTCGAGCCCGAGGCGAAGGAGGTGATCGCCGCCGCTCTCGAAGCCGGCTACAACCTGCGCGACTTCGGCGACGGCCGGATCGGCGTCGCCCTCGACGAGACGACGACCCGGAGCGACGTCGAGCGCATCCTCGCGGCCTTCACGCCGGTCGGGAAGCGCGGGCGGACCGACGCGGCCGCGGACGGCGCCACACGGATCCCTCCGCGTTTCGAGCGCAGCGGCGATCTCCTCACCCATCCCGTGTTCCACGCCTACCGCACCGAGCACGAGATGCTTCGCTACCTCCAGCGCCTCCAGTCGCGCGACCTCTCTCTCACGACCTCGATGATCCCGCTGGGCTCCTGCACGATGAAGCTCAACGCCACGACGGAGATGATCCCCGTCACGTGGCCCGAGTTCGCGAGCCTGCACCCATTTGCGCCCGCGGATCAGACTCGCGGCTACGCCACACTGCTCCAACAGCTCGAGACGTGGCTCGCCGAGTTGACGGGGCTGCCCGCGGTGTCGCTCCAGCCCAATGCCGGATCCCAGGGCGAGTACGCCGGGCTCCTGGCCATCGGCCGCCACCATGCATCCCAGGGCGAGCCGGAGCGCAAGGTCTGCCTCATCCCCGTATCCGCCCACGGCACGAACGCGGCGAGCGCCGTGATCGCCGGCTTCGACGTGGTCGCCGTGCAGTGCGACGACCGGGGAAACGTCGATCTCGGCGACCTCCGCGCGCGCTGCGACGAGCACCGGAACGAGCTCGGCGCGCTCATGCTCACCTACCCCTCCACCCACGGCGTCTTCGAGGCCCAGGTGAAGGAGATGTGCGAGATCGTGCACGGCGCGGGCGGTCAGGTCTACATGGACGGCGCCAACATGAATGCGCAGGTCGGTCTGACGTCGCCCGCCGAGATCGGCGCGGACGTCTGCCACCTGAACCTCCACAAGACCTTCTGCATCCCCCACGGCGGAGGAGGCCCCGGGATGGGTCCGATCGCCGCGGCGAAGCACCTCGCCCCCTTCCTGCCCGGAGACCCTCTGTCGGGCAGCGGCGCGGTCTCGGCGGCGCCCTACGGCAGCCCGAGCATCCTGCCCATCAGCTGGGTCTACATCGCCCTCATGGGCTCCGACGGCCTCACCCGGGCCACCTCGGTGGCGATCCTCAGCGCGAACTACATGGCGACGCGACTCGAGAAGCACTACGAGATCCTCTATGTCGGTGGAGAGGGGCGCGTCGGTCACGAATTCATCATCGACTGCCGGCCCTTCGAGCGCAGCGCCGGAGTTCGCGTGGAGGACATCGCGAAGCGCCTGATGGACTACGGATTCCACGCGCCGACCATGAGCTTTCCGGTCGCCGGAACGCTGATGATCGAGCCGACCGAGTGCGAGTCCATGGGAGAACTCGACCGGCTCTGCGACGCACTCATCGCGATCCGGGAGGAGATCCAGGCGGTGGAGAGCGGCGAGCTCGACGGAACCGACAATCCCCTGCACAACGCGCCCCACACGGCCGAGGCAGTCTCCGCCGACGAGTGGCCGCATCCCTACAGCCGCAGCCAGGCCGCCTACCCGGCGCCCTGGCTGCGAGAGCACAAGTACTGGCCGCCGGTGGGTCGAATCGACAACGCCTATGGCGACCGCAACCTCGTGTGCACCTGCCCGCCCCTGGACACGCTGGTCCGCGGGTCCGGCGACTAGCAGAAATCCCTCGAGTCCCGGCGACGCCCCGCCGACAGGCTCCCTGGTCCCCCCGGCCAAGCGGGTGCGTCATGGATCAGGATCTCTTCGAGTTCGTCGCCGAGAGGATCGAGGAGCAGACGGGCATGGGGCGCCTGGAGGCGCGGGGAACGCTCCGCATCGCACTGAAGGCGTCGGGATTCGAAGCCAGGGGTGCCACCGCGACACAGATGTGCGTGGTGCTCGAGCGCGTGATGCCCGGAGAGCTCCACAGCCGAGGGGTGGAGCGACCCGAAGCGCACTGCAACGCGCTGGCCGCGGCGGTGAAGAGTCAGGCCGAGACGCGCGAGGTGACCCGTGAGTCACCCGAAGACGTCTTCCGCCGGCTCGGGAGCCGCTGACGCGGCTCGATCTGCCGCGGCCAGCCTGCGTCCCCCGAACGCGCCGCTCCCCCGAATGGGGGAGGCGGGCGGACCGACCCATGCGGTACCCAGATGACTACGGTTGGAGAGCCCGGGTCGGTGGCGGCCCTCCGAATCAGGGATCGGAGGGGTCCCACGAGCCC
>CALDCK010000420.1 GCA_937937315.1 uncultured bacterium | reverse complement strand
CCACCTCGCGGTGGGCAAAACGAGACAGCAGCGTGGTCGCGAACACTCCCGAGAGCGCCCCGACCATCCCCGCCATGGTTGGAATGGTCGCCTTGGAAACACCGGCGGCCATGGACCGTGGATTTCCGCTCCCCGAAAACGCCATGACCTCGAAGACCTCGATCATCCCGGTCACTGTTCCGAGCAGACCGAGCAGCGGACAGAGGGCGACGAGGGTTTTGATCATCGGCAGGTTCTGTTCGATCTTCAAGGTGACTCGCGAGATGAACGCGCGCCGGATCTGACGCGCGCTCCACGAACGCCTCTCAGGACGCGCCTTCCACTCCTCGATGAGGGATTTGACGTACGTGCGGTATCCGAAGCGATAGAAGAACATCCGCTCGAAGACCAGCACCCACATCACAAGGGTGAGCACGCCGATGACCCGAAGGACGGGCCCTCCGATCTCGAGGAAGTCTCGAATCGCCTCATACCAGTCGAGGAACCGATACATCGTCTAGTCCACCATCACACAGAAGGGTTCTCGGGGGCCGTTTTTTCGGCATGCTCCGCGACGATGCCCGCACTCTGCTCCTCGAGGACGTGGATGATCCGGCGGCTTCTGCCGGAGACCACGGTGTGGAGCAGGACCGTCGGAATGGCTACCGAAAGACCGAGAACGGTTGTCACGAGGGCTTGAGAGATGCCGCCGGCCATCAGCTTCGGATCTCCGGTGCCGAAGAGCGTCATCACCTGGAAGGTCCGGATCATGCCGGTCACCGTTCCCAGGAGACCCATCAGCGGCGCGATCACACTCACCACCTGGATCATCCAGGCGAAGCGCTCGAGCTTCGAGGTCTCCCGAAGAACCGCCTCGTCGAGCTTGAGCTCGAGGGTCTCGGCGTCGACGTCCTGATTGCGCGTGTACACACCGATCACCCGGCCCAGGGGGTTGCTCTCGTCCGGCTCCTCCCGAGCGCGCTGGGCCTTGACCTTGCGGCTCACCACCGAGAGCTGGGCGATCCGGAAGACCCCGAACAGGCCCGCCGCCACTCCGAGGGCGATGATGGCGTAGCCGATGACGCCGCCCTGCTCGACCTGCTCACCGGCGTTCGGCGTCTGAACCAGGACGCGGAGGATCGCGCCGCGGGACGGGTCGATCGCGAGGGTCTCGGCGCCGGTCGTCGCGGCCTCGAAGTTCCGTGCAACGGCGAGGTGTCGGCCCGAGGGCTGCCTCGCCAGCTCCGACAGCTTCTGGGATTCCGGAATCCAGGTGAGGAACTTCCCATCGGAGATGGCGGTAAAGACGCCGGCGCGAGTCACCTCGGCCTCGATCCTGTCGCCTCCGACCACGACGACCGTCGCGGGGAAGCGAACGACCCTTCCGGACTCGGTCATCTCGTGCTGAAGGGCGTACCAGAGTTTCTCGAGCTTCTCGATCGACGGCAGCGTCCGGCTCTGGCCCAGCTCTGCCAGGACCTCGTGTCGCCCCGGGAACTGGGCGTTGACGAGCGATGCCTCGACGTTGCCGGCGGTATCGCCCGCGACCTGCCGCACGACTCCGAAGAGCTCCCCGAGATTTCCGAGCTTCGCCGTCCTGGTCTCCTCGAGCTCGCCGAGCTCCGATTCGTTCGCCTCGAAGGCGGCCTCGAGGGAGTCGCTGCGAGACTCGAGCGCCGCCACGCCGGCCGTGGCCTCGGCGAGCAAGCGCCCCTGCTCTTCGTGCCTCGACTTGAATTCCTCCTCGCGCCGGCGGTTCTCCAGGCGCTCGCGACCGAAGCCCTCCCTGACGACTCGCAGCAGCTCGTCGAGGGACTTTGCCTGGGGGCGGGGCGGCCTGGCGGGACTGGCAAGGGCAGCCGCATCGGGTTGGGATCCTGCCGATTCGGAGGCAGCGGCCGGGGCCTCGTTGGCCTCGGGCGTCGCGTCCTGGGCGACGGCCGGTAGTGTCATCCCTAGAATGGAGGCGAAGATCAAGATGAGATGCTTCATCCCGAGCCCTCCGCGGCGGCGATGGGCAGGAGCAGCAGGTTCGGCGCGGCCTGCTTGCGCGCCATGCGCAGACCCTGGCGCAGAGCCGCCCGGTAGCTGGCGTCGACCGGCACCCATCGTCCGCTGGTTTGGTCCCACCGGCCCATCTCGGAGCCGTCGAGGGTCTGATAGTAGAGGGCGGTGCGGCCGATACGCAGGAACTCGACCTCTCGGACGCTGCCTCCTGCATCGAGCTCGGCGCGATAGGCCTCGATCGAGCGGCCGTAGTCGTTCTCGATCTGGAAGGCCTCGAGGACACGCCGGAACTTCTCGGCCTCGGAGACGTCCGGGCGCTTCATCATCTCACGCAGGGTCTTCACCCGCTCGGTCCGTTCGGAGAGGAGGAAGGGCACGTCGAGTTCGATGAAGACGTCCAGGGATTCGATCATGCGCAGCATCAGCGGCGTGATCTCCCGGTTCACGACCGTCACTCTCTCGATGTCCCTGCGGATGAGGCGCTTCTCCTCCTCCTGCGAATCGACCAGCTCCGAGAGCTGCTGGTTGTAGACCTGCAGGGCTTCGGTGCGTTGCAGCGCGGTGCGGTATTGCGCCAGCATCCGATCCGTCTCGTCGCTCATCGCATCGATCCGGCCCTGGGATGCGCTCCCCTCGGCCTGGGCGTCGGTTCGCAGGCCAATGGCCTCGTCGAGCTGCGCGATCGCCGGGTGGGCGAGGGCGAGCAGAAGAGCTGACAGGATGGCTGCCTGCGGCGCGCGTCTGCGCGGGAACATCGATTTCCTCCTTCGCCCGGGCGATGGGCCGGGGGGGCACAGATTCCCCCGGAAGACCTCCGGAGTCAAAGGAAAAGCGTCGGATCACCCGCCCTGTTGCGGGTCGTATGGCGACTGCTCGGAGCAGCCTCGCCGCCTCGGCACCCGAATGGATCGTCGAACCCGGGCCCGGTGCCTCAGGTCAGGAATTGATCGGTGTCCGGCCCTGAGTTCCCGCCGATCACCGCCAGGCGGAAGTCGCAGGTGATGCAGCGCCGCATGGCGGTCTTCATGCGCTCGTTCTGGGCGCGCAAGGTTTCGACTTCCGTTCGCAGAGCGGCGAGCTCTCCGCTCTGCGCCCGGATGCGGGCTTCTCGCGCCAGGAGCTCGCGCAGCTTCGACATGCCCTCCCTCCGGACCCTCAGCTCGCCTTGGGCTTCCAGCTCATCCGAACCGTGCACGAGGTCTCCGGGAGGTGGGGCTCGAACTCCGTCCGGAGCCCGCCGTCGCTTCCGTCGAAGAGCCGCTCGAAGGCGCCCTTGCAGATCAGCAAGCAGCCTTCCTCGGGCAGGGCGTTCGGGTTGGGAAGGGACTCGTGGGCGGCGCACACGTGCCATGCGCAGTCCGGGATCTCCATGGTGACCGAGCCGGCCTCGAGGTCGAACTCGGTGACCTCGGCGGGGCCGGTCAGGAAGCCGGCCGGGTTGAACATGTCGAAGGCGAGCTTCTGGAAACCCTTCGGCTTCTGCGGTCCCTTCGCGCCCCCCTTCTTGGGCGGCTTCTGGTTCGCCATGGAGTTCATCATCTCGAGGAAGTCGGCCGACTCCTCGTGCGCGAGTGCGACGCTCGTGCCGACGACGATCTCCTCGTACTGCTCCCGGCTGAAGTGCTTGCGCAGCTCGAGCAGACCCCACTCCGCTTCGCGCACGAAGTTCCCGTAGTTCTTGCGCCAGCGCTCCCGGGGCGAGTCGAGCCACTCGATCTTCTCGCGGCGACTTCGGATCTCCGCGTACTCGGCGTCGATGCGGCGGGCATCCGTCGTCATCCGAAGGATCGGAACGATGGTGTGGCTCACGAGGGGCCACGCCTTCTTGACGATCATCGAGCGGGACATCCACATGTCGATCCAGGCCTGGGGGCCCCAGTGGTAGAAGAGGCCCTTCTTCAGCTCGGGGACCGCGGCTCTGCCGGGCAGGAGGCGGGCTCCTTCGCTCGCATCCGGAACGATCGCTTCTGCCTGCATCGCTGCCCTCCTGGCCGGGCGCTCGGCCGGACCGCCTACGGGAACGGCCAGTGCCTCGACCCATGATACAGCCGCGTCCTCGGTGTTTACACTGGTTTTATCGTGTTAAAATCGGCGCCATGAGCCGCCCGTCTCTCGACGCCTACGACCCGATGGATCCCGCCGTCCAGCAGGACCCGTTTCCCCACTATGCGGCTCTTCGCGAGCAGGCCCCGGTGTGGCAGGGCCCGAGCGGGATCTACTTCGTGTCCCGCTACGAGGCGGTGGCCGAAGTGCTGCGTCAGCCCAACACCTTCTCGTCCCAGTGGGGAAACAGCGCGGGTGCGCCCCCGGCACCGGGCGCCGAGGACGAGCTTCGCGAGATCCTGAAGGACGGCTACCCGGCGGTGAACACCATGCTCACCCTGGATCCGCCGCTCCAGACCCGATATCGCAAGAGTGTCGGCAAGGCCTTCTCCACGCGCCGGATCGAGTCGATGGAGGCGCGGATTCGGCGGCGGGTGGTGGAGCTTCTCGAGGACTGGCCCGATCGCGGCCGTGTCGACTTCATGCGACAGATGTCGGTGCCGCTTCCGGTACGCGTGATCGCGGACTTCCTCAGCATCCCGGTCTCGCGCGAGGCAGACGTGAAGCGATGGTCCGACGATTCGGTCGCGGCGATCGGGGTCAACCTCTCCACCGAGCGTGCCCTCGAGGCGGCCCGCGGCATCGTCGAGATGCAGAACTTCCTTGCATCCCTGGTCGAGGAGCGCCGGCGAGCGCCTCAGGACGACTTCCTCACCGAGCTCACCGTCGCCGAGTTCGAGGACGCGGAAGGCGTCGTGCGCAAGCTCGAGATTCCCGAGATGCTGAGCATCATCCAGCAGCTGATGGTCGCGGGAAACGAGGCCACCACGAAGGGCATCACCGAGATCATGAAGCTGCTCGTGCAGCATCCGGCTGCCTGGAAGCGAATCCAGGAGGATCCGTCCACGATCCCGGCGATGACGGAAGAAGGGCTGCGCCTGGCCAGCCCGAATCAGGGGCTCTTCCGGATCTGTACCGAGGACACCGAGGTGATGGGAGTCTCCATTCCGAAGGGGGCCATGCTCTGGGCGATGTTCGGCTCCGCGAACCGGGACGAGCGGGTCTTCGAGGATCCGGACCGCTTCGATCCCGGTCGAACGAACCTGAAGGAGAGCCTTGCCTTCGGCCGCGGGGCCCACTTCTGCATCGGGGCGCCCCTGGCGCGGCTCGAGGTTCGCGTGCTCTATGAAGAGCTCGCGAAGCACGTCGACACGATCGCCTTCGCCCCCGGGACGACCCTCGAGTACGAGCCGAGCTTCATCCTGCGTGGACTCAAGGCGCTCGAGATCGACATCGTCCGGAAGTAGGGGGCGCTGGCCCGCACCTCCGAGGATGCCGGCCAGGACGGGGACGCCGCCAGTCAGCCCCCGGTCGTTCCGGCCGTGGGGGCCGGGCGCTCAATGCGCGTCGATTTCGATCGTCAGCTCGCGTCCGTCGAACTCGAACTTCGCGTCGTCGAAGTCCGGCGGCCCCAGGAACCCCATGGCGTTGTTGGAGAATCCGAACTTCTCCTTCGGGCCCATCATGCCCATATCGATCTTCTCGTTCTCGTTGGCGTCGTGAAAGACCTTCACCGCGTACACCCCGGGAGCAAGATCCTCGTAGACGACGCGCGCTTCCGCTCCGTCGGCGGGCACTCTCAAGATCAGCTGCGCCTCGTCCTCGCTCTCGAACATCTCGCGGGAGCTGGCGACCGAGAAGATGACGACTCCCCCGGCCTCCTCGATCCCGGAGAAGCGGACCGTCAACGCGCCGCCCCCGCTCTCCCCGGTTCCTTCCGTTCGGCCCACATCTGCGATCGTGAGAACCGCGCAGGCGGCGAGAAGCACCGCGAGCCGCGTCGACCGGCTGGGCGTCGTGCCGGGCAGCGAGGTGGACTTCATCGGGTTCTCCCTCCAGGGGTTTTGGGCCCGAAGCCCGGGCGGCCTCCAAAGCCGCTGGGGCTCTAGCATCTTCGATGACGGGCGGCTTGTCACCCGGGGCGCCGAAATCAGCGTGAGGGCTCTGCGAGTTCGCGCTGTCTGGGGGGGCCGCCCGCGTCAGCGACCACCGAACAGGCTCCGGATGCTTCGGAATCGGTGGTCGAAGATCGCGTCGAGCGCCGATCCGACCGCGAGGGCGTGTGCTGCCCGTCCCAGGGGGCCCAGGGGAAGCGCGTACCGGACGCGGTCCCTGACGAGCACGCCTCCATCGTGGCGCACGAAGGTATGCGTGTGGTGCCAGAGCGCGTAGGGGCCGCGGATCTGTTCGTCGACGAAGCGCGACCCGGGCTCCCAGCACGTGATGCGAGTGCTCCAGCCCAGCGGGATTCCGGCGAGGCGGATCGTGTAGTCGATGAGTGCGCCCTGGTGCATCTCGATCGGTACTGGCGTGAGAATGCGGAAGTTGACCCAATCCGGCGTGATGCGAGCGAGGTTCTCGGCCCGGGAGAAGAAGTCGAATACCTCGGACAGGGCACCTGGAACCCACTGGTCTCTCTCCAGCTCGTAGATCTTCATGAGGTCCTCCACCTCGAGACCCACGCATCGACCTTCCTCCACTCCTCGAGCAGCCAGGTCACTCGCGCATCGCTCTTCTCCGGGACCTCGGTCCGGGCGATCCTCTCGAAGCGCACCCGAATCGTCTGGTGCACGAGCTCACCGGACCAGACCCGCCTGAGCGAAGCGGCGGGCTCGAAGCCGGTGTGAGAGCAGAAGACGATGTCGGCGTCGGGCGCGGCCTCGAGAAGGGCCAGGGTTCCGCCGAGCCGAGGTGGCAGCACGGCATCGAGGGAGCGGGCGTACTCGAGCATCTTCGGCTCGCCCGTTCTCGAGAGATGCTCGATCACCCGCCGCCGCTTGCCCTCCGAGAATCGCGTGCCCTCGGGATAGATGAGCAGACCGTCGGAAGGGCCCAGCTCACCTGCCAGGGCGCGCACTCGTTCGACCTCCCCACGGGAGTCGGTCGCGCCGCGGTCTACGAAGACGTTCGGCAATCGGTTTCCAACGACGTCGAGGCAGGGATCCCAGAGAAGCTCGCGCTTGAGCACGTAGCGCAGTCGTGTCCCGAATCGAGCACTCACGAGGGCGGACGCGAGGAGCGTGTCTCCGCTGCTCGAGTGCCTGACCAGAAGGAGGTACGGACCCCGATCGAGATCGGAGCTCCCTTCCACCTCGATCCGCAAGCCGAATATCCGAACCACCGATCGGAAGAGGGTCGCTCCCCACCAGGCCTCCAGACGGAAATGAAGATCGATCCAGCGCGTCTCCTCCATGCCTGAGACGTACCGCCAGAGCCAGAGCGCCGTGGCGGCGGCGATGCCGGCGACTTCGCAGGTGAGAAAGGCCGTCACCAGGGCGGCGACGCGCAGAACGATGCCCCGGCGATGGCGCACGCCGTCCACCAGCGCCGCGATCGGGAGGACGAGCGGGAGTAGGACGATCCACGTCAGCCACGCTGCGAAGAGCGCGGGGATGGTCACGAGTCGACGTCCAAGTTCTTCTTGCATGAGTTCGGGCTATACGTGATTGCGGAGCATGAGCTCTCTCGGGTGGGGCTCCAGGAAGGTCTGGCCGTTCAGATAGTCCACGTCGTGGGCTCGGGCGTGGTGCCGCAGCATGGTGATCGGCACCACCAGGGGGACGAGCCCCTTGCGGTAGTCGTGAATCAGCTCGGCCAGCTCGCGACGCGCGGGGCCCTCGAGAAGCTTCTTCAGGTGGCCTGCCGCGTGCTGGAGCACGTTTGCGGCACGGCCCGGGCTCGTGATCTGCGCGAGCCCGGCCATGAAGGTCTTCTGGTAGCCGTCCCGAAAGACGGCGCGCGGGTGGCGCTTCCCTTCGGCGACGAGCCGTCCCAGCTCGCGGTAGTCCTTCTGGCAGTGCGCCATGAGTTGAAGCTTGTGGGCCGTGTGGAAGGCGACGACCTGGCTCCAGGTCCAACGCGTAGAAAAGAGATCCCGTAGACGCCGGAAGGCGAATACGCGCTCGATGAAGTTCTCTCGCAGCCGGGGATCGTTCAGTCGCCCCTCTTCTTCCACGGGCAGATCCGGCAGGGCCTCGAGGAGAGCCTTCGCGAAGAGCCCGGTTCCCTTCCTCTCGGGCGATCCCTTCGTGCCGTAGAGCTTGACCCGGGTCATGCCGCAGGAGGGCGAGTCCCTCTTCAGGACGTAGCCACACAGCTCCAGGGATCGCAGGGCGCGCACGCGCCGGGCGGCGTAGCGCTCCATCGTCTTCGTGTGGTCCTTCCCCGAGGCGATCTCGACCATGCGGACGCTGTCTCCATCGCGGACGAGGCGCATGGCTGGACGCGGAAGTCCCAGCCCAGCCTCGAACTCCGGGCAGACGGGCACCCACTCGAAGTGGTTGGCGAGAACGTCCGTGACGAAGCGGTCGCGTTTGTGCCCTCCGTCGTATCTCACCGCCTCTCCGAGCAGACAGGACGAAACGCCGACGCGGATGTCGCTGCTTCGACTCATGAGCTCCCCAGGTCCCGAGCGTCGCTGAATCGCTCGAGGGCCAGCGCGCGACGCTCTGCGTGATCGACGATCGGCGGCGGGTAGTCCGAGCAGCGCCTGCCCTGGTCCGAGGGGGCGTGCACGTGGGCGTCGGCGACCTTCGCGAGCTCGGGGATCCAGCGGCGGACGTAGGCGCCGTCGGGATCGAAGCGACGCCCCTGGGTCACGGGGTTGAAGATCCGGAAGTACGGCTGGGCGTCGGTTCCCGTAGAGGCTGCCCACTGCCAGCCCCCATTGTTCGAGGCGGGGTCCCCGTCGATGAGACACTCGGAGAAGAACCGCTCTCCCTCACGCCAGTCGATCAGCAGGTCCTTCGTCAGGAAGCTCGCCACGATCATGCGTACGCGGTTGTGCATCCAGCCGGTGGCTCGGAGCTGGCGCATGCCGGCATCGACGATCGGATAGCCGGTGCGACCTTCGCACCAGGCTTCGAACTCGGCAGCATCGTCGTTCCAGACCAGCGAGTCGTACTCCCTGCGGTAGTTCTCCCGCAGCACGCGGGGATGTTCCTCGAGGATGGCGGAGTAGAACTCGCGCCAGATCAACTCGTCGAGCCATTTCTGGAT
>CALDCK010000419.1 GCA_937937315.1 uncultured bacterium | reverse complement strand
TCCAGATCAGCGGAGGGGCGGTGACGAGCCTCGAGGCCACGATCGCCCACGTCGTCGACACGGCGGGCTTCGTCTCCTCGGACTTCCACGTCCACGGCATCGCGTCGCCCGACTCCCAGGTGAACGACGTGAATCGCGCCAACCAGTTCGCCGGAGAGGGCGTCGAGAACCTCGTCGCCACCGACCACCACGTCCACAAGGACTACCTGCCGGCGATCGCCGCCGCGGGACTCTCCCAATGGGTGACGAGCACGGTGGGCGAGGAGATCACGACCTTCGACTACGGCCACTTCAACAGCTACCCGGTCAGCATCGACCCGAGCGTGCCCTCGGGAGGTTCCACGGACTGGGGGGTGGCGGCGCCGCCGGGACGCGACTTCCCCCAGTACGACACCTACAACCTCGCGCCGGAGGGCGTCTACGACCTGGCCACGACCAACGCGCAGTCGACCCCCGCCACCACGGTGCAGGTGAACCACATCGACAGCCACTTCGCACCGCTCAAGATCGACACGTCCCAGGTGCCGCCGCTGGACTCCATGAGCGCGGAGGATCGCGCCAACCGTCGACTGGCGCCCGATGACCCGCCGCCGGGTCGGCTCTTCTTCGGATTTCCGGCCCTCGAGCTCTGGAACGGCAACGACCGAGGCCATCAGAGCGAGTTCCTCGACGAGCGCATCGGCATCTGGATGAACCTGCTCGACCAGGGCCTCGCCACCACCGCCATCGCCGACACGGACACCCACCGCTTCCACAACCTGCGCACGGCAGGGGCGCGCAGCTGGACCGCCGCCCCCCCGGCCCGGGACGAGCCCGCACGGCTCCAGCCCGCCGAGGTGGCCGCCTCGGTCGACGCGGGGCGGGTCGTGGGGGGGCAGGGCATCTACGTCCGCTCGCGATTGCTCGCCGACGACGGGTCCGGAGCCGTGGCCGACCACGACTGGGGGGGCGCGACGACGGTCCGCAGCGCCGACGGCTCGGTCACGTTCGAGGTCACGGTGCAGTCCCCGGCCTGGGCCCAGTGGGACCGGGTCGAGGTCTACAGCAACGCCGGCGGGAACGTGAGCTCCCGGGTGTTGGACCCGGGCGCTCCTTACCTCTACACGGCGACTCCCCTGATCACCCGATCCGAGGGGGACTGCGATCCGGAGAGCACCGGTGACGGGCACTTCGACATCGACGTCGTCGCGGTGGACCCGGATGTGGAGGGTGCCGATCGCTGGGAGGCGACGCTCCGCTTCTCCTTCCCCGAGCTCACGGCGGATACCTGGTTCGTAGCAGTCGTGAAGGGCTCCGACGGCCTCTGCGGTCCCATGTTCCCGGTCTATCCCAGCGACCTCGAGGTCGCGCCGAATCTGGGCGCCCCGGATGTGCTCGCTGCGCTCGTGGACGGCAACGTGAACGAGGGCGGGACGATGGCCCTCGGCTCCACCAACGCCCTCTATTACGAGCATTGAGACCGGGCGCGTCGATTCGCGCGGGCCTCGCTGCGGCGTGTCTGCTGGCTGCGGCGGCCCAGGCGGAGGCGCCGTCGCCGGCTGCGGGCGGGGTCGAGATGCTTTCTGCCCTGGAGCGTGCGCCGCTCTCGGTCGTCGGTCGCGTGGGCTCCGTGCGCCGTCTCGACGACCAGGCCCATGCCGCGGACCTCGTCGTGGAGTCGGCCCTGCACGGCGAGGCGGCTCGCGGAGATCGCATTTCCATCGCCTGGGAGGAGCTCTCGGCAGCTCGTCCTCCACGCTTCGCCGAGTCGGACCGGGTGCTCGTGAGCCTCGAGCCCCTGCCCGGAGTCTCGCTCTGGAGCGCACGGATTCCCGACCCGGCCCGGCGGGCCCGCACCTGGACCCCGACGCAGCGAGGAGAGGCCTTCGTCCGAGATCCGAGGGCCGGCGCGCTGAAGACGATCGAGCACTACCTGGCGCTCCCGGGGACGCTGCGGAGGGCGAATCCGGGCGTGGCGCACCTGAGTCTGCTGGCCGCGTCGGCCCAGCCGCGACTGGCGGTGTCGGCCCTCGAGCGGCTGGGGGAGGTCCCCGAGCTCGACGCCGCATTGGATGCGACCTCGGCCAGGCGGATTGCAGCGGCGCTCGTGCGCGAGGAGCCCGGGGTCTCGGCGGCTGCCCTGGCGCTGGTGTCGGCGCGGCAGCCGGCACCCCTGCGCGCACAGCTCCTGGCGCTGACTCCCCTCGACGCCAGCGGTCCGGCGGCGGCCTACGAGGGGCTCGCGCTGCTCGACGGCGCCCTGGGGCCGGCGATGTCCCGGGCGCTGCTCGACTGCGAAGATTCCGCCGCCCACCGCGCGGTGGGGGCGCGCCGTGTCGATGCCGCGCTGGCGGGACGCCTGCCGCCGCTGCTGCGCCTGGAACCGGATCCCTCGGTGCGCGCCGCAGCCCTCGAACGACTCGTGGAGATCGAGGGGATCGCGGCCCTCGATCGCGTCCTCTTCGCCCTGGGCGACCCGGACGCCGACGTGCGCGCCCGGGCGATTCAGGAGATCGGTGGCCTCGGCGAGGAGGCGGTGCCGTCACTGCTCGCCGTCGTGGACGGCGGTTCGACGGACGCGGCAGTCGGCGCGGTGGGTGCGCTGCGCGCGACCGGAAGCCCGGGCATGCGGGCTCTCGTCGAGATCGCAGACTCCCATCCGGATCCGTCGGTTCGCCAGGCCGCCGCGATCGCCCTGGGTCGCCCGATCGGTCACCGACACTGAGTCTCCCGCCCACGGCGGGTCTCAGGCGAGGCCGAGCTCCGTGTCGAGTCGGTCCGTCATCGGGTTGAGGAGTGCGTCGAGAGCGAGGTGCGCGGACTCGTCGAAGCTCTCGGCGTCGACGCTCGTCGGGTCGATCCTCTCTCCGAACTCGCACACGACCCGGGCGAAGGGCAGGGGCAGGATCATGCGGTCCCAGCTTCCGAAGCGGATGCAGGGCTTTGCCGAGAAGGCGATGGGGACGACCGGGATTCCGGTCATCCTCGCCACGTGCATGATGCCGCCCTTCGATTCTCGCGCCGGTCCGCGCGGGCCATCGGTCAGCACGGCGATCGTGGCGCCGGATCGGAGCAGACGGATCATCGCCTTCAGCAGTGCGAACCGACCCCGGGAGCTCGACCCGCGCGGTGAGTCCGCGAAGCCCAGACTCTCCGCCACGGCGGCGATCTGGCCGCCATCCCGACTGAGGCTGATCGGGACGTGGATGTCGCGATCCCGAAACACGAAGGAGCCCATCAGCAGATTGCGGTGCCACACCGCCGCGAGGATCGGGCCGTGGGGCTCCTGTCCGAGCGGGTTCACTCCGCGCAGCTCGAGGCGCCAGGTGGCGCCGAGGATCCGCAGGGCTCCGGCGATCGTGGCAACGACGAGGCGGCGCAGGAGACCCGTCATGGCTTCGGAAGTCATGGAGATACCCCGTGCCGGTCGCAGCCCCGGTCTGGGCTCGAGCGGAAGATCAGGCGGCGATCGCGTCGAGGCTGCCTGCCCCGACGACGGTATCGTAGGTCGTGCGGATTCGTGTTCGCGCCGCTTCGATCCTCTCGAGGAGGGTCGCCGCGACGAGCCCGGGCTCGACCAGCTCGGCGACGACGGGGAGCGTCGCCTCGTCCGTCTCCAGGATCTCGATGGGCCGGCCCGCGAGCCAGCGCATGCGGGCCTCCACGACCCGGAGCAGCTGGTAATCGTCGATGAGGGACTCGACCTGGGGCCCCTTCACGCAGGCGCGCAGCATGGCGGGAACGCTCGGCAGGTCCGGGAGCTCGTCTGCGCCGCGCTCGAGCAGGCCCCCGCCGGCGAGGAAGTCCACGTCCATCAGGCCGCCGGCGCCCGTCTTCAACGGGATCTTCTGCGCG
>CALDCK010000418.1 GCA_937937315.1 uncultured bacterium | reverse complement strand
TAGGTTCCGCCCGCGTTGCAGACAAGGAGCTTCCGGCCGCCCGCTTCCACGGCTCGCAATCCGCCCGGCGGCAGGTCCGAGATCTCGACGAACACCCGGGCGTCCAGCTCGCTCACCTTCCGACGTACGCCTCGAGGGTGTGGTGGAAGTGGCGGATGCGGATCTCCTGATCGCCGAGGTGCAGGCTCTCGAAGGCGCGCGAGCGCATTCCCGCCTGGATGCGGGGCAGGTTGTGGAGATCCTCGTCGAGGAGGTCCCCGCCCTCACACCTTCCGGCGAGGGTGTCGCCGTCGGCGGTGCGGAAGTGCTGCTTCTCGGGACGCGGCACCTCCTGGGCCGGCGCCCTCAGCAGGGCGATGAAGTCGAAGTACATCCGGTTCGGGTCCTCGGGGTGTGGTCGATGGGTGAAGACCCAGGTGAAGAGCGAGTGCGCGTTGAAGGTAAGGTTCGGAAAGACCGTGTAGTGGTAGTCGTCGCAGATCTGCGAGTCGTCGAGCTCCGACATGTCGCAGCCGAGCGCCGGCGCCATCCCGCGAACGGCCGCTACGAAGGCCTGGCGAGCCTCGGCGGGGCCGCCCTCGAAGGCCGCCACGTCGACTCCGACCCGGGAGAGGAAGAAGTCGCGGATGCCCTGGGTCACGGTGCCCGCGCCGGGGTGCCGCGGGCTCGCCTGCACCTCGGGGAAGATCATGCGTGTGTGCTTCTCGTAGCAGTCGTAGAGGGTGTTGACGTCGTCGCTGAACTCGAGGGTCCAGGCGTGGGTGGCGGCCAGGTGATAGGCCTCGTTGAATGCGTCGACGCTGGTCTTCCAGTTGCACTCGATCTCGATCGTCGCGTCGAAGGTGACCTTCCACTCGTCGAAGTGGTACGGGTCGAGGTGGTCCGGGATCACCCCCAGGTACTCGTCCAGCGGCTCCGGGTCCTCGTCCAGGTTCACGAAGACGAAGCCGGCCCAGGTGTCGCAGTGGACGGCGCGCAGGTCGAGACCGTCGCAGCCCTGGGGGAAGCTCTCCGGGTCCAGGGGCGCCCGCAGGCTGCCGTCGATGTCGTACTGCCAACCGTGGAAGAGGCAGGAGAAGCGCTCGGCGTGTCCGCGGCCCGGCTCCCGCAGCCGGTTGCCGCGGTGCATGCAGACGTTGTAGCGGGCGGCCAGGCTGCCGTCGGCTTGACGGATCACCAGGACCGACTCGGGGCCGATCTCGAAGGTGAAGTAGTCGCCGGGCTCGGGAGCGTCGGACTCGCGGCCGGCCATCAGCCAGACGCGGGTCCACATGCGCTCCCACTCGAGCCGCGCGTAGTCCGCGCTCGTATAGCGTGACTTCGGGATCGGGTCCGACCCGAGATTCGGATCCGGAGCGCGATCCATCGGCGTGCGAAGGGGTTCGGCCATCCTCTCCTCTCGCTCGAGCTCCCCGAGGGCGGGCTCGCGGGATGCTAGACGATCCGCCGCGATGACGTCGGAGGGAGGGGGGCGCCGCGGTGTGGGTGCACCGTCGGCGCAGTGGCTCCCGCTATGCTGCTGTCGTGCTGCGAACGCTCCTCTCCTTCATGGCCATCGGCCTGGCGCTCTTCGTCGCCGACCGCGCGCTGCTGGGCTCGGGAGAGGACGCGACGCCCGTCGTCGTGACCCGTGAACGGGTGGACGAGATTCGCGCGACGCTGCTGGCCCGGATCGGGCGGGAGCCGGACGAGACCGAGATCGCGCGCCTGATCCGGGCCGAGGTGGACGACGAGCTGTTGATCCGCGCCGCGCGCTCCCAGGGCTTCGATCTGGACGATCCCGTCATCCTTCGCCGTCTGGTCCAGAACATGCGCTTCGCCGGCGCCGACCCGGAGCGCAGCGACGCGGATCTCTTCGACGAGGCCGTCGGGCTGGGCATGCATCGGACCGATCCGGTCGTGCGACGTCGCCTCGTCCAGCGCATGCGTCTGCTGATCGAGGCCCAGGTCCAGGACCCGAGCGACGAGGCGGTCCGGCTCCGCTGGGAGCGGGACCGCGAGGACTACGTCCGCCCCGAGCGGATCCGGATGACCCATCTCTACTTCGAGGCCGATCACGCCGACCGGGCGGCGATCCTCCTCGAGGAGCTGGTGGCCGGAGGCGTCGATCCGGGCGATCCGGCGGCGGTCGGAGAGGCCTTCCTTCTTCCGTCGGATCAGCCGCTCCAGTCGAGGCGGGAGCTCGGCGACCGCTTCGGGGCGGACTTCGCGGCCCGGGTCTTCGGCCTGCCCGATGGCCGTTGGTCCGGGCCGGTCCCGTCGGCCTATGGCGTGCACCTCGTGTGGGTGCGTGAGCGCGAGCCGACGGAGATGCTTCCCTTCGACGCGGTGCGCGATCGCGTGCGCTACGGCCTGCTCGCCGAGCGGCGCGCCGAGGTCCTCGAGGGCGCCCTGGCCGGGCTTCGCGCCCGCACGCCGGTCCGGGTGGCGGACGGGGCGGGCCCGGGCTGATCACTCCAGCAGGTTGTGCCGCAGCCGCTCGCGCAGGGCGGAATCGACGCCGAGTCCTTCGCGCAGGTACGCGTCGACGGATCCGTACTTCGCATCGATGGTCTCGAAGGCCGCGTCGAGGTACTCGGGGCGCGCCTCGAAGAGGGGACGCACGTCCTCCGGGTCGGTTCGGAAGAGCGAGGCCAGACGGATGATCCGGAGCGTGCTGCGGGTGTGATCCTCGCTATAGCCGTTGGTGAGCAGGTAGTCCCGCATCACCGTCTCCCTGGGCACTCCCACCGCCAGCAGGGCGAGAGCGGCGGCGAAGCCTGCCCGGTCCTTTCCGGCGGTGCAGTGGAAGAGCAGGGGAAGCTCGTCGGCCTCGGCGAGGCTTCGCAGGAAGTCCGAGTAGACGTCGCCAAAGTCGGTGACGAAGGCGCGGTTGGCTTCGATCAGGAAGCTCGCGAGCTCTTCGGCGCTCGCATCGCCGGAGAGCAGGAGCTCTTCCAGCTCCCGCGGATCGAGGGCGTCACCGACGATCGGGCGGAGCGCCACCTCCGGCCCGGGCGGGAGCCGGTCCGCGTCGCGCTCTCGCTCTCGGGGCGACCGGAAGTCCACGACGCGGCGCAGCTCGAGCCGCTCGAGATAGGCGACATCGTCGTCGGTGAGGTCCGAGAGGGCGTCGGAGCGGTAGAGCACGCCCCAGCGCAGCGAGCGGCCGTCACCGGTCCGGTAGCCACCCAGGTCCCGGAAGTTGTGGGCGCCTTCGAGGGGGAGTCGCCGGTGGGCCTCCCGGGCGGCGGGCGCGAGCTCGCGGGGGACGGCCCGCTCCTCCGGCGGCTCGCCTCCAGCGCAGGCGACGAGGAGCAGAAGTGCGGCCAACACCGCGTAGTGCCTACCCATCTGCCGGCGGGTCCTGCGCACGGCGCCACGGTAGCGCAGGGGTGCTACGCGGGATTCGCCGCGATCGGGCCAGAACGCATGTGGCGGCGGGTCCGTACTCGCGCTTTGCTGACGGGGGGAGAAGGCGGAGGATTCATGAACAGCGCTGCCCTCTGGCTCGCCATGTTGATCGGCGTCTGCGGGCTTCTCGCGTGCGCCTCCCTGGAGGTTCGGACCGACTTCGACGCCGAGGTCGACTTCAGGCGATACCAGAAGTTCGCCTGGCTCGAGCCGCCGCTGCACGAGCCGGTGGGCGACCTGCACGAGGCGGTGGACGAGGACGTCGTGCAGAACTCGCTCCTCGACAAGCGGGTGCGTGCCGCGGTGGATCGCGGGCTTGCATCGCGAGGTCTGGTGCGGGCCGAGGCCGAGGCCGCGGAGCTCCTGGTCCGCTATCGCGTGCGTCTCGACGAGTTCCTTCAGCAGTCGGGCTCGTCGGTCGGAGTGGGGGGCGGCTCGATATACCGCCATCACCCCATCTACGCCACTTCTTCCTACTACGACACCTGGTGGACGACGCGACGCATTCGCGAGGGCGTCCTCACCCTCGATCTGATCGACGCCGCCTCGAAGCGGATCGTCTGGCGGGGCTGGACGGTCGGCCGCAACCCGGACGGCTACTTCAGCGACGAGGACGTTCGGGAGTCGGTGCGCGAGCTGTTGGCGCTCTTCCCCCCGATCCCCCGGGCGGCGCCGGTGACGGACTAGGCTCCCGGGGGCCGGGCTCGCGGTACGCACCGGGGTGGGACCTGGGCGAGCTTCGGGCCCAGCGCCGCCAGCAGACGCTCGGCGAGCTGCTCGCGGCCCCGCTCGGTGCGGAGGTGCAGGTCGAGGAAGAGGGCATCCTCCGGCGTCTCCGCATCGTGGGGGAGATCGACGAAGGTCGCGCGATAGGTCGCGGCCATCTGGGCGACCAGGCGCCGGTGGACGTCGAGTCCGAGCAGCGCGCTTCGGGTCCGGGGGTCGAGGGCTTCGAGGCGGCGGATCTCGGCATCGGATGAATCCGGCGTCACCGCGAGATCGAGGCTCGCGAGGACGACGTCGATCCCGTGCCTGCGCGCCTCGACGAGCAGGTGTCGGTAGGTGCTGGCGAGCTTCGTATGGCGGGTGCCGAACTCCTGGGGCACACGCTCTCGTGCCGTCCGGAACGCGGCCCGCGCGGCCCGGGCCCTCCAGACCTCCTCCAGCCGACGCAGCGGTCGAGACGCCCGCCGGGGCGTCGGCGCTGGGGCGTCGAAGCGAAGCTCCGGCAGATCCGCGGCCAGCAGCTCGATCTCCCGGGGGCTCGGCTCGAGAAGGATCAGCTGCGGAGCCAGGGGGAGGATGGCGGTCTCGAAGGTGTCCGCGGCGTAGGGGAGGCCGCGCCCCAGCACCCCGGCGCCGACCACCTCGACCGGGACGGCGCAGGTGAGGTCCCGCTGGATCGCCTCTTCGAGGATCTCTGGCCAGGGGCGCTCGGCCGGGGTGCGGGTGGCGCCGAAGGTGGAGGACCCTCCGACGGCGACGATGCGGTAGGAGGTGCCCGAAGGGCCGGACCGCCTGGATGGTGCAATGGCTCGGAAGCCCCGGGCGTCCAGGTCGATCGCATGGCCGAAGAGCTCGATCCGGCGCACGGCGGAGGCCGCCTCGACGCCCTCGGAGAGCAGGGTGCGGTCTGCCGGGTGGGCCGCCCAGAACTCCAGGCGCGGGTTCGCAGCCTCGGCCTCGCCGCCGGCAGCCGCCCAGGTGAGCGCCGAGAGGAGCGCCGGGACGAGGGCGAAAGCGGCGAGGGCCCGCGCCGCGCCACGCCGCTCGCGAAGGCGCCAGGCGCCTAGGGCGCACACCGCGAACAGGAGCCCCGCGCCGCCGTGGAACCAGGCCGGGCGGTCCAGCAGGTAGCCGCGCGCCGCGAGCTCCGCGCCGACGACCAGCGCCGCCCAGTGCAGCAGACTTCGGGTGGACATGGCCGCCGACCACCCTATCGCGCTTCCGCGCGGACGTCGCCGGCCGGGCGGGTGACCTGCCGCAATGGGCGTCGTCAGCCGAGCGAGTGACCTGCCGCAACCGACTTCGGCTGGTCGCGACGGCCGTGCCGGGGCAGACTGGCGCCATGAGCGACCTCGAAGCGGCGATCGAGACGGTCCGCGACTGGATCGAGAGCGCGGAGCGGGTGGTGGTGCTGACCGGCGCCGGGATCTCCACGGACTCGGGAATTCCGGACTTCCGCGGACCCCAGGGCGTTTGGACGAAGAATCCCGAGGCCGAGAAGATGGCCACCCTTCAGCACTACATGGCCGATTCCGAGGTGCGGAAGCGCGCCTGGCAGACCCGGCTCCAGATGGCGGAGCGCGAGGTCGCGCCGAACGCCGGCCACCGGGCCCTGGTGGACCTCGAGCGCCGGGGCAAGCTGCACACCCTGCTCACCCAGAACGTGGACGGGCTGCACCAGCGCGCCGGGAGCGCCCCCGAGCGGGTGGTGGAGATCCACGGCACGCTCCTGGAGGTGATGTGCATGGCCTGCGACGAGCGCGCTCCGATGGAGCGCGCCCTCGTTCGAGTGCGGGAGGGAGAAGTGGATCCGCCCTGTCGCAGCTGCGGCGGAATCCTCAAGTCCGCGACGATCTCCTTCGGACAGGGGCTCGTTCCCGAGGACCTGGCCCGCGCCGATCGCGTGGCCCGGGAGTGCGACCTGATGCTCGCCGTGGGCTCGACCCTGGGCGTCTACCCGATCGCCGGCGTGGTGCCGACGGCGCGGGGACACGGCGCGCGGGTGGTGATCGTGAATGGGGGCCCGACGGAGATGGACGACATCGCCGATGTGGTGCTGCGAGGCTCGATCAGCGAGATTCTTCCGCGTCTCGTCTGATTCTTCGCTCGGCTTCCCCTCGCTCCGCGCGCACTTTCCGGGCGGGGGGTGACTCGCCTTGCTCCTACGCCCGTTCACAGGTGTGCTTCGTCGGTACGCCCGGCAAGGAGGGCGCAGCCCGAGCGGAGTCAGGAGCCCAGGCGCCGAATCGGGTTCGTTCCGTCCCAGTGGGATGCGGCCTTCTCGACGTGGCGGAAGAAGCGGCCCTTCTCGCCGCTGATCTCCGAGAGCTCGAGCACGGTGCCCGGGTGGGCCTCGGTCTCGAAGTAGACGAAGCGCCCGCCCTCGCCGATGTGGCCTGACTGCCCCACCGCGTAGCCCGCCGACGTGAGTCGCTCGAGCTCGGCATCGAAGGTTCCCGTCCAGCAGGCGACGTGCTGAAGTCCTTCGCGCCCGGCCGCCAGGAAGTCGCGGTACATCGAAGGGGCGTCGTTGCGCTGCTGGATCAGCTCGATCTGGAGCGGTCCGGAGTTCGCGAGGGCGATGCTCACCTCGAGGGGTGAGGGAGCGTTCCGATAGCGGAAGTCCTCGATCGGAACACGCTCGAAGTAGAAGAAGGGGCCCACCCCGAGGACCTCGGTCCAGTGCCGAAGGGCCAGCTCGATGTCTCGCACGACGTAGCCGTTCTGCCGGATCGCACCGAAGAGTCGGCTCATCGCGCCCTCGGCGCCCGGTCGACGTCTCCCGACGGAGGCACGGGCTCAGTCGGGGGAGGCGGGTGTCGAGTCGTCGGGTGCATCCCCGCCGGCCGTCGAAGACGGGCCGCTGTCCGGGGGCGCATCCCTCGCGTCGAGGGCGGCCTGAAGGTTCTGGAGGATGCGCGCCTTCTGGTTGCCGTCGGCCAGGAGCGCAGCCTCGTAGGCGTTGATCGCCTCGTCGTAGCGCCCGGCGCGGTAGTAGAGGTAGCCGATGTTGTTCTGGGCGCTCTGCTCGTCGCCGCCCTGGCGGAAGGCGTCGAGGGCCTCGTCGTAGCGTTCCTGATAGCCGAGGGCGAGGCCAAGGTTGTTCCAGCTCGTGGGATTGCGCGGGTCCAGCTGGACCGCCCTGCGCAAAGATTCCGTGGCTCCCTCGTAGTTGCCCTGGAGCATGCGAGACACGCCCATGTTGTTGGCGACGCGTGAGTCGCGCGGTCGCAGCGTCGCGAGAGATTCGCGGGCCTCGGTCGCCTCATCCGGCAGTCCGAGCAGGTCGTAGACGGCGGCCAGGCCGCTCAGGGCGAGGGGGCTCTCCGGATCGAGCTCGACGGCGCGCTCGAGGGATTCGCGGGCGGGCTCGAGCTGCCCCTGGGCGTAGAAGGCGAGACCGAGCCCGGCATGGGCTGTGGAGCGCTCGGGCTGCTCCTCGACCAGCTCCTCGAAGGTGATCTGGGCGCGGGGCGGATCGGGGGTGAGCTGCATGAAGCCGAGGCGCTCGAGGGGCAGGGGATTGCCCGGGTCGCGGCGGTAGGCTTCGAGATAGGCCCACACTGCGCGGTCCATGCGGCCACTGGCACGCAGGCTGTCGGCGTTCTCGATCCGATCCTCGATCGTGCGCGCGGCGCGATCGCGCTGAGCTGCCTCGTTCGCGTCGCGCCGGGCGTCCTGCTGTTCCCGGTAGGCTCCGAAGGGCTCCGACTGGCTCCAGGGCATCCAGCTACAGCCCGACCCGGCGAGTGTCAGGCCGAGCCAGCCACCGAGCCATGCGAGCCGGAGGCCTCGCCGGAATCGACTCTTCTCACGCGAGCCCCGGCGCTCTCCGAGCGGTCGCGCACCAATCACTTTCATGCCCCTCCCCCTGCGCCGGGGAGTGTACTGATTCCCTCCCCACGAGCCCGTCTCTTCTGATCGGGGCTCGCGGGGAGGGGAAGGGGCTCCAGAGGGGGACTAGCGGTCGCGGAAGACTGCGGTCAGCTGGAGGAAGCCCGGGCCGACCGTGACCATGAGGGTCGCTGCGAAGATGAGCAGGGTGGGGAAGAGCATCTTCAGCGGTGCCTTTCCGGCCAGCTCCTCGGCGCGCTGCATGCGCTGGACGCGCAGGCTCTCGGCATGTACTCGCAGCGTGTCGGCGAGGCTGGTACCGAAGCGCTCGGTCTGGACGAGCATGGCCACGAGGGCGTGGATCTCATCCACTCCCGTGCGCTCGGCCAGGGTGCGCAGCGCCTGCGTGGTGCTCTTGCCGGCGCGGACCTCGAGTGTCACGAGCTCGAACTCGCTGGACAGGGTCTTGTGGGTCCGAGCGAACTCCTTCGAGATGCGCTGGAGGCTCATGTTGATGCCGAGACCGGCCTCGACGCAGACGACCATGAGGTCGAGGGCGTCGGGGAGACCGAGCACCATGTCCATCTTCCGGGCCTTGCGCTTCTTGTCGACGATGTAGCTGGGGAGGACCAGGCCCACCGCGGCCGCCATGCAGAGGAGCACGATCAACTGGAAGTTGCTCAGGTTCCACGCCGGGCTCATCGCGAAGAAGACGATCGGCAGGGTGATGGCGAGGGCGTGGCGCGTCCCCGAGTAGATGACCATCGCCGAGGCGCGGCGATAGCCGGCCTCGATCAGGCGCTGCCGGTTGTAGCCGTGGGAGGCGCTCTCCTTCCCGTCCTTCCCGTCCTTCCCGTCCTTCCCGCCCTGGCGCGAGACCGGCTTCAGCAGCTTGATGAGCCAGCCGCTGCTGTCCTCGGCAAAGAGTCCTTCGCCGGAGGCCTGGGGGACCGGGATCCGTGAGCCGTCGGCCAGGCGCGCGAGTCGGCGGCGGGTGGGGCTGCGCACGGGCAGCGAGGTCAGTGCCGCCGCGAGGGTGATCGCGGAGACGATCGCGAGTCCGATGATCAGGAACTGCATGGCGTCCTCCTTCTCAGACCTTGATCTGCGCCATGCGGCGGCAGATCACGTAGCCGAGGAAGATCAGAACCGTGGCGACGAGCACGATGCTTCGGCCCGCCTCCTCGGCCCAGAGCGGCTCGATGTAGGTGGGATTGACAAGGTAGATCGCCCCGATCATGACGAGCGGCCAGATCGCCAGGATGTTCGCGGACATCCGACCCATGGCGGTGATCGCGCGCACCTTGCCGAAGACCTTGAAGCGCTCGCGGATCACGTTCGCGAGGTTGTCCAGCACCTCGGCCAGGTTGCTTCCCGTCTCCTGCTGGATAGCGATGGCCGTGACGAAGAAGGGCAGGTCGGGGCTCGGCACCCGGTAGAGCAGATTGTCGAGCGCCCGCTTCGTGTCCGAGCCGAGGGAGATCTCGTTTGCCACGTAGCGGAACTCGGTGCCGATCGGATCCGAGAGCTCCTCGCCCACCATCTGGAGGCCGCCGGTGAGAGAGTGGCCCGCGCGCAGCGAGCGAACCAGCAGGTCCAGGGCGTCCGGGAGCTGCTTCTCGAAGGCCGCCATGCGCGCCCCGATCTGGCGGCGCACCTGGAGCCAGGGGAGCAGCCCGGCGCCTGCGAAGAGCAGGGCCTTTGCGGAGCCGGGTGCCATGGCAAAGCCCACCGCGAGACCGGCCAGCGCCATGCCCAGGGAGACCAGGAGGAAGCGCTGAACCGTCATCGGCACGCCGGCGCGGTAGAGCTGGATCGAGATCTCCTCACGGCCGGGGATGGCCGCCAGGATCTGGTTCGAGATCGAGCCCGTCAACTCCTCGCGTAGCGAGGTTTCTTCGGGGCGCGCCCGCGGACCCTCGAGTGACTGCGCCAGCCGCTCGAGCCGCTTGGATGTGTTCCGGTTGACGGCGCGTCCGCGCGCGAGGTGATAGATCGCCTCGGCGGCCAGCACCGCTGCCAGGAAGATGAAGGCGTAGAGGATGGGGGACATCGTGCGCTCCTATCGTTCGCGCCGATCGAAGAGATCGGACGGCAGCTCGATGCCCGCGTAGCGCAGGCGCTCCGAGAAGCGCGGTCGGATTCCGGTCGGAACGACCCTCGAGTCGATCTTCCCGTCCTCGTCGATCCCGGATCGCTCGAGCGTGAAGATCTCCTGCATGGTGACGACCTCGCCCTCCATGCCGCTGATCTCCTGGAGGCTCGAGAGGCGGCGCGAGCCGTCCGGGAGCCGTACGAGCTGGACCACGACGTTGATCGCCGAGGCGATCTGGTTGCGCACCGCCTTCTGCGGGATGTCGAGGCCGGCCATGGCGATCATGGTCTCGAGTCGCGAGAGCGCGTCGCGCGGCGCGTTGGCGTGGACGGTCGTGAGCGATCCGTCGTGGCCGGTGTTCATCGCCTGGAGCATGTCGAGGGCCTCGCCCCCACGGACCTCGCCCACGACGATGCGGTCGGGCCGCATCCGCAGGCTGTTGATCACCAGGTGTCGCTGGCTGATCTGGCCCTTGCCCTCGATGTTCGCCGGGCGCGTCTCGAGCCGGACCACGTGCTCCTGCTTGAGCTGGAGCTCCGCCGAGTCCTCGATCGTGACGATGCGCTCATCCGACGGGATGAATCCCGACATCACGTTGAGCAGCGTCGTCTTGCCTGCGCCCGTACCGCCAGAGATCAGGACGTTCAGCTTCGCCTTCACGATCGCCTGCAGGAGCTGGACGACCTCGGGGCTCACGGCTCCGACCTCGATCAGGTTGTCGTGGGTCAGCGGGTCGGTACCGAACCGCCGGATCGAGACCGAGGGACCGTCGAGCGCCAGGGGAGGAATGATCGCATTCACCCGCGAGCCATCTGCCAGACGGGCATCGACCATCGGCGTGGTCTCGTCGACGCGTCGGCCGACCGCCGAGACGATCTTCTCGATGATGCGCATCAGATGCGCATCGTCCTTGAAGCGCGCCGGGGTCTTGAAGAGCTTGCCGTGGCGCTCGACGAAGACGTCGTCGTGGCCGTTGACCAGGATGTCGCAGATCGTGGGGTCCTGGAGCAACGGCTCGATCGGCCCGAGCCCCAACACCTCGTGCTGCATCTCCTCGACGAGCTGCTCCCGCTCTTCGAGGGTGAGGAGCACCTTTTCCTCCTCGAGGACGCGGCGGGTCGCGACCGCGATGTCCTCGCGGATGCGCTCCTCGGAGAGCTTCGTCAGCTTCGCCAGGTCGAGCAGGTCGAAGAGCCGGTTGTGTACGCGGAACTTCAAGTCCTGATGACGGTTCAACACTTCTTTCTCGGTGGTTTCCAGGGAGCGATCGCCCTTGTCGGACTTTCGCTCCTTCTTCTTCGCTGCGTTCGCGGCTTCGGCCTTCGGCGAGTCGAAACGGTGGAGTCGGTCAAGCAGTGCCATCGGTTCCTCTACTTCTCGAAGATGCGACGGAGTCGGTCCGTCAGCTTCGGGGCTCGGGTGTCGGGAGACGTCGTCAGGCCGCACCAGACGTGCACCTGCTCGGCCAGGTTTCGGAAGGCCTCGGTCAGTGCGGCGCGGGGCGCGACTTCGCCCAGGGGCTTGCCCTGGTTCACGCTCTCGACCGTGTTGGCGTAGTCGTTCGGGATCGCCGCGCTGCTCGGCCGGCCCAGGAAGCGCGTGAGATCCTTGTCCGTGACCGAGTCCGCCGCGGAGTGGCGGTTCACGACGGCGTGGATCTTCTCAGTCGGGTGACCCAGCCGGCGCAGCAGCTCCATGTGCTTCCGCGCGTGGTGGAGCGTGGGCACGTCCAGGGAGGTCACCACCAGGATCTGGTCGGCCAGGTCGAGGGCCCGGACGCTCGCGTCGTTCCAATTGCGCGAGACGTCGAGCACCACGAAGTCGAACTGCCCGCGGAGGATCTCCAGCAGCCGCGTCACGTGCTCGCCCTGGATGAGCTCCGAATCCTCGATCCGGGGCGGCGCTGCCAGGATCTGCACGCCGCTCTGGTGGACCTGGAGGATGCTGCGCAGGTAGGTCCCGTCGAGGCTCTCGCCTTCCCGTGCGATGTCCGCCAGCGTATAGCTGGGCTCGATGTCGAAGTGCAGCGCGACGTCGCCCAGGGGAAAGTTCAGGTCCACGATCACCGTGCGACCGCCCTTCTCCTGGAGACTGGCAGCGAGCTGGGAGGCCACGCAGGTGGCTCCTACGCCGCCCTTCGCGCCCATCACCGAAATGACCGAGGCCGTCTTGTCGGGCCGCGGGTCGGCCTCGCGGCCTCGAAGCAGGCGATCGATCGCACGCTTGAAGTCGTCCTCGTTCGGGGCCTGGGGCAGGAACTCCCGAGCGCCGATCTGCATCGAGCGCAGGATCACCTGGCTGTCGTCCTGGCAGCCGCTCACCAGCAGGTCGGGCAGGGGCGCATCGATCGACTCGATGAGATCCAGGATGACGTGGGGGGCGTGTCCCAGATCCGCGTAGAGCACGTCGGGAGCTTCGGATTTGATGATCTCGTGAAGATCTTCCGGATCGTCGACGATCACCATCACCTGGGCGCCGGGTACGGCCGTCAGGCGGTTGCGGATCTCGTCGGCGAACTCCTTCAGCTCGGAGAAGATCGCGAAGCGCAGCTCGGTCATGATTCCCTTCCTTCCGTTCAGTTTCTACTGGACCAGCACGGGCAGGTCGGCTCGGATGTTGAAGTCGAGACCACCGCTGCCGGTGATGCCCAGGTCGCATTCGCTCCAGCGTGGGTGGGTGTCGCACATGAAGTTCCCGCGAATGATCTTGTCCGGGGTGACGGTCATCTCGAGAATCTCGAAGCAGACAGCGCCCACGACCCTCATCGCGTTACCGCCAGCACAGTTCAGATCGGTCTGACACTCGACCACCGGCAGGCGCACGATCCAGGAGTCGTTGATTCCGTCTTCGTCGTAGTCCTTGATTGCCTCGTCCTCGCCGTAGGGCGGGAGCTCCATCATTCGCTCCTCGATCTCGCCGATCACCGGTGTCTTGTCTCCGTTGTCGACGTGGATCGGCTCTTCGACGCTGATCGGGTAGGTGTTGCGATCCCGCACGATTCCGGTCAGATCCGCGGTGTTTACGCTGTTGTTCCCTGATTCGAAGTTGGTCCAGCACGCGTTCTGCTCGGCTGTGTTGTGGAACTCGAGACAGGTCGCTGTCTGACCGGCCCAGTAGGGGTTCTCGACGAGCGGGCACTCGTTGATGATCGGCGCACCAGCTGCGCAGTAGTCCTGCTTGCAGTCCGAGCCCGCCAGCTTGCAGCAGTCGATCGCGATGGGCAGGTCGACCTCGCCGGCGTTGAACTTGCCGGCGAAGCCCAGGTAGGCGATGGCCGTCGCCGAGACGTCGAAGTGGTCGAGACCCAGGATGCGCGCCATGAAGGCGGGCACCGGGTTGTTGGGTCCCGCGTCGGTCAGGTAGGAGGTGACCTGGACGGCGGTGACCATGTCCGGGTCCCCGAGATCGACGCCGGTGTCGAAGGTTTCGGTTTCGAGGTCCCAGTTGCCGTAGACGATGTCGTTCGGGTCGATGTTGACCGAGGCGTTGTCGACGGCGTTGTTCACCCCCGCCACCCCCAGCGCCGCCGCTTCAGCGGCGCCGAGGGTGACCGTGGGGCCTGTCTTGTCGATCAGGTTATAGGCCGCCGCCAGGGCGGCGGCGTCCGACACGTTCTGGGCCTGGGTCCGGGCCACGAAGACCATTCCGGCATCGATGGCGAGCGCCGCCGCCGCGAAGAGAGCGGTCAAAGCGACCACTACGGTCAGCATGGCAAGTCCGCGTTCTCGGCGTGTGTCGTTGGTGATGCGTTGCATGGCTTCGTGTCCTTCCCGGCCCTCTAGTTCGAGCCCGTTCCGATCTGGATGTAGTCCGGCAGCTCGCGGCCGGCCGACTTGCCGCTCTCGCGTTGCCGCAGTCTGTTCACGGCGTTGTCGGCGCTGGTGCCGTCGAGGGCGCCGACGCCCTTGTCGGCGTTGCGCAGCTCGGCGACCGGATTGGCGATCTGTGCCTCCGTGTTCGCCTGCACCGACTCACCCCAGTGCCGCTCGGTGTTCGAGGCACAGCCCAGGGCGAAGAGGACGAGACAGGGGATCGAGAGAATCAGGTTGATACGTCGCATTAGTTCTGGCTCCAGTACGAGTCGGGGGACACGCGGTACCCGACGTCGCCGATGAGGCCGCTCGACCGCTCGTCGGTCTCCTCTTCGGGCGGGAGGCCCTCGAGGCGACCGAGCAGGTAGAACTCGGCCATGTTCGGCTCGATGTAGTTGTTGGTGGGCAGCGGATGGGGGCCGGGGCCCAGGGGCTTCACGAGATGGGGGGTCACCAGGATGACCAGCTCCGTCTCCTGCTTCCGCCACTCCGCGCTCCGGAAGAGCGCACCCAGGACGGGGATCGAGCCCAACAGCGGGTACTGGTCGCGCAGACCGCGCACGCTCTCGGAGAGCAGTCCGGCCACCGCGAAGCTCTGGCCGTCGGCCAGCTCCACCGCGGTTTCCGCCCGGCGCGTCCGGAAGGCGGGAACGACCGTGCCGCTGATCTCGGTGCCGAGGCTCAGGTCCGGCTCGCTCACCTCGGGCTTCACGTTGAGGTGGATGCGGTCCTCGCTGAGGACGGTCGGGGTGAAGGCGAGCCCGATGCCGAAGGGCTTGAACTCGACCGTGATCGAACCGGCCGTGGCACCGCCCTGGGTGATCGGGATCGGCACCTCGCCGCCCACCAGGAAGCTCGCGGTCTCACCGCTGCGGGCGACCAGGGTCGGCTCGGCGAGGATCTTCGACAGGCCCCGCTCGTCGAGGGCGTCCAGGAAGACCGCCAGGAAGTCGAGGCTTCCAAAGCCCGAGAACGTCGCTGCGAGGTTGACGGCGTTGAGCAGCAGGTCGCCATTGTCGTCGAGCGAGGTCAGGCCACCGATGAAGCTGTCGATTCCGATGGTGTTCCCCCCGGTCTCGATGATGGCGCTGAAGTTGGTGCCGAACTTGCGGGTCACGGCGCGGTTCATCTCCGCAACGACGACCTTGAGCATCACCTGATGGTGACCGCCGACCCGGATCAGGTTGACGAGGCGTTCCTGGTCGTCGGAACCGAGGAAGGCCCGGGCGATTTTGATCGCCTCGGACGCGGCCGCTTCACTGCTGACCGAGCCCTTGAGCACGATGGCGCCGCCGGCGTTGGTCACGCGGATGCCCGGCTCGGAGAGCGCGCGGCGGAGCTGGCTCTCGAGCTGCGAGAACGCGGCGCCGATCTGGACGTCGATGGCGGCGATGGGCCTGCCGGCGTTGGTCCAGAGGACCACGTTGGTCACGCCCGCGAGCTTCGGGACCAGCTGGATCTCGTTGGCTCCGAGCACCACTACGTCGAGGGTGTCCGGGTGGCCGACGGACACGCGCTTCACCCGCTGCTGGGTTCGCACGTAGACCGACTTTCCGAGCTCCATCTCGATCACGGAGAGGACGTCCTCGCCGTGCTCCGACAGGTGCACGGTGGCGTCGGTGGCCGAGGGGATGAGGTGCTTCGGCTCGGGGCGCTGTTCCTCGGTCGGGGGCGCCGGGAACTTCGCCGTTTCGATGGACAGGGCGGAATGCGGCAGCGCAAGGCCGAGCATCGCGCCGCTGGCCGCAGCGATCCAGGCCGTACGCAGGGCGGAGAGCAGGGCTCCTCGCCGATTGTCGGCCCTTACGGGGGGCTCGCAGTGCATGGGATCCTCCAGGGGGCTTTTCAAGAGTGGGTTGCGATTCAAGAGTGGGGGGGAAGGGGGTGGGCTAGAACGCCTTGACGCTGACGTTCGAGCCCTTCACGATCTGGACGCCGGTCTTCGGGACGGCGCGCGCCTTCTTGACGGGGCGTCGCAGCAGATCGGCCGCGGTCACGCCGACCGTCTTGATGACCTCGTGGTCGCCAGGGCTGCGCAGCGCGAGCTGAAGGCGTCCCTCGTGGGCGCTGTACGCCAGCTGCTCCGCCTGGAGAGGGCTGACCTCGAGGGTCACGACGCTCACGAGCTCGGGCTCGCCGTTCTGGGCGGTCTCCATCTTCTGGTCGATGGCCAGGACGCGCACGTCCTGGAGGACGACCTTCGTGACCGGGATCTTCTTGGCGGTGTCGACGCGGCGCAGCGTGGCCACGACGTCCACCCGCGTGCCCGGATTCACGAATCCGGCGACGCCGATGATCGGATCGACCTTGACGGAGACGGCCCGGGTCTTGTCGTTGATCACCGACACGAGACCGGCCTCGGCGCCCACGACGAGAAGCGACGGCTCGAGGATCGGCTCGCCGTCCGCCAGGGCGCGGCGCAGCACGCGTCCCACGACCTCGTCCTCGTCCGAGAACGAGCCGGTCGGAGCGTACTCCTTCGGCCACTCGACGGTCCGGAGCTGCTGCGCCGTGAGAGCGGAGCCCGTAGTGACGTCGGTGCGGGCGAGGACGACATTCACGGTCTCGACCGCAGGTGCCGAGGCCGCCGTGGTCGGTGTCTGGTCTTCGAGGGCGCGGTGCGCCAGGAAGGCCGCCGCTGTCCCGAAGACGACCGCGAAGGCGAAGAAGAGAAGAGCGCGTCGGTTGTGCATCACTGGTCTCGCTTTTCCTGGTGAGAAAGGGTGAAGGGTGGTGGGCCTACGGCTGGATCAGCCGCTGCCCTCGTTTCGCATCGTGGAGCGCCCGACCAGGTCGATGGTCGGTGCCACGGTCGCGGCGAATCCGGGAACGACCCGGAAGCTGTAGGTGTGGGTCACGTCGACGCCGGTATCCGTGCCGGAGGTGCCGCAGGCACCCGTCACTCCGATGTCCGCGTCGTTGAGGGTGATCCCCGCGGCAATCGCGTAGGCCTTTACCCGGGCTCGGACGTCGTTCTCGACGTCGCCGGGGACGCAGCCGACGCGGAAGACGATCGCCTCGCGCGCGCCTTCGCGCGCCGCGTTGGTCAGGGTCTGCCACTGGCCGAAGAGGACGCCGAACTCGACGACTCCGAAGAGCATCAGCAACAGGACAGGGAGTACGAACACCATCTCGACCATCGCCATGCCGGAGCGGCGGCGGTCGTGTCGTCGAATCGTAGTCAGATCCATACCGAACCCCAGAGTTGGTGAGCCGCAGCTCCGAGCCCCATCGCGACTGCGAAGGGAAGCCCCTTGGCTGCGGGAGAGTTGGAATCGGGCGCGAAGTAGACGACGCGCCCGGAGAAGAGGGAGTGCTTCGCCGAGAGACCCCAGCGCCGCACGAGGTCGCCGAGGCCCTTCTGGACGGCGACCAGGACGATCGCCAGCAGACCCCCGGCGATGATCATCCACCAGAGCGCCGGCAGGAGACTGCCCGCGCCCCAGAGCGCCCCCAGGACCATCACTGCCTTCACGTCGCCGGCGCCAAGCCAGCGGAAGACGAAGGGGACGAAGAGGAGCCCCAGCGCCGTTCCGGCCCCGGTCAGAGACCAGAGAACGCCCTGGAAGCCGCTGTCGATGGCGGCCACCGCGATCGCGACGACCAGCCCCGGCAGCGTCAGCCAGTTGGGGATGCGCATTCCGCGCACGTCCTGCTGGACGCAGAGGAAGAGAAAGGCCGCTGCCCACCCGAGGGCGGGCAGCGGCATCTCTCCGGCGGAGAACGCG
>CALDCK010000417.1 GCA_937937315.1 uncultured bacterium | reverse complement strand
GATCCGCGCCGTCGCCACCTTCGACCGGCAACGCCTCGGCGGGGCGATCGAGCGGAGGGTTCGGGCCTGGGAGGAGCGGCGCTACGGGGCGATGCGGAAGGTCCACAAGATGGGACTTACCGAGCCGGAGGAGGATGATCTCGTCTTCTACTACTCCTGCGCCTCGGGCTTCTGGATCACCAAGATGCCGTACATGGGCGACCTCGATTTCTACTACGTGGATCGCTGGCCGCCCCGGAAGCGCCGGCGCCTGCTGCGCTTCTACCGCGACTGCATCCGACGCCAGCTCTACCTCGACGGCGAGGAGAAGATCTATCTCAGCAAGAGCCCGGTCTTCGCGGGGCGCGTCGCGTCGCTCATCGAGGCGTTTCCGGATGCGCGCTTCGTGGTGCCCCTGCGCAACCCCTACGAGACGATTCCAAGCCTGCTCAAGCTGATGCGACTCGGCTGGCGTCGCCTCGATTGGGACGAGGAGCGCCAGAGGCGCTGTCTCGCGGTCCTGGCGGATCAGTCGTTCTCGACCTATCGACACCCTCTCGAGGTGCTGGAAGAGCACCCCGAGGTGCCCCGATCCATCGTGGACTATCGCGAGGCCGTCGCGGATCCCGGTCGCACGATCGAAGGGATCTACCGGGACCTCGGCATTCCCATCGCACCGGCCTATCGCGAGGTGCTCCTCGAGGAGGGGAAGCGGGCGAAGCGGCACGTCTCGGGCCACGCCTACAGCCTGGAGGAGTTTGGCCTCGAGTCCGACGAGATCCGCGCGCGGCTCGGCGATCTCTTCGATCGCTACGGCTGGGACGGCGGAGCGAGCGAGGGAGATTCGGGAGGTATGGAATGAGCGAGGGAGCTTCCGAGACGCGCGCCGAGCTGCGTGCGGCCTGGGACGACCTGATCGCGGAGCTCGAGCAGGCTCGGGATGCCATCGACGTTCCGGAGACGATGCCGCCGCCGGGAGGGGAGCGCCTCCTCGCCGAGGGCTACCGCTATCTGATGGGCTTCGTGCACAGCGCCGTCGAGCGCGCCTTTCACGAGGACCCGCGCTTCCCCACCTTCCGACACGCGCTCCAGATCGTGAACAAGGCCACGATCGACAACGCCGACGCGATCTACTTCATGGCGCCGATCGACGGTCGCGAGTCGACGATCGTGCGCGGCCGGGTCGAGGACCACCGACACTGGCGTGGCGACGCGCCGGCGCCGACGGGTCGAAAGGCGCCCCAGTACCTGATCTTCGAGCTCAGTGACGGCTGCATCGCGGGCGATTCGGGCAGCCTTGCCGAGCTGCGGCCCGGGCTGAAGGTGCAGACCGGCCGGATCGACTCGACGGAGATCGCGGTGGCGCCCGACGGCAGCTTCGAGATCCTGCTGGCTCCCGAGCGCCCCACCGCCTACGAAGGGAACTTCGTCTCCACCTATCGGCGCACGTCTCGCCCCCACCCGGTTGACCCGGAGATCGGGTTCGATCGCTACGCGTGCTGGGTGAGCGGGCGGCAGCTCTTCTACGACTGGGAGCGCGAAGATCCGGTGCCCCTCACGATCCGGCAGGTGGGCGCCGAGGGCGAGCACCCGCCTCCCTACGATCCTGCCCGGGCGGGGGCCGCGCTGCGCCACTGCGGTGCGCTGGTGAGGGGCCAGATGCGTTTCTGGAACGAGTTCTACACCGTGCTTCTCGAGGTCTACGGCAAGAGAGACGGCTCGGAGGGGGAGCGCTTCATGCCGCGCAACGCCTTCAACCGCGTGAATGCCGCCTCCCGCGAGACCGGGGGCGGGCAGAGCACGAATCTCTACGCTGGTGGGATCTTCGAGCTCGAGCCCGATGAGGCCCTGATCGTCGAGGCGCGCACTCCGGTTCCGGCCCAGTACGTGGGCTTCCATCTGGCCAGCCTCTGGGGCGAGTCCCTCGACTTCGCGAACCATCAGAGCAGCTTGAACGGATTCCAGGCCGAGGCCGACGACGACGGAACGATGCGCTACGTCGTGGCCCATCGGGACCCGGGCGTGCCGAACTGGCTCGACACCACGAACCACCGCGAGGGATTCCTCACCCCGCGCTGGTCGTACTCGCAGACGCCGGCACCGGAGGACTGGCCGAGCATCGAGGCCCGCGTGGTACCCTTCGCTGCGATTCGAGGCCTCCTACCGGACGGTGTTCGCAACGTATCCGCGCAGGAACGGCGCGATCGGATTCGCGTGCGGCAGGAGCACGTTCAACGTCGCTACCGGGTGTTCTAGCCGATGGCGGTCGGACGGAGCCGAGGGGCGGGTAATGGCACACGAGGACGAGTACCACGACGCTCTCCTCGACGCCTGCCAGCTCGTCTGGGGCGAGGGCTTCCTCGCGCCGGGTGGAGCCGGCAGCGTCGCGAAGATGGTGTCCGGCCTCGATGTCGCCGATCGGCTGATCGTCGATATCGGCAGTGGCCTCGGGGGACCGGCCTGTGTCCTCGGAAAGGACTTCGGCGCCCGGGTGCTCGGACTCGATCTGGAGCAGGGCCTGGTAGGACGCTCCCGGGCCCGTGCGCACGGATTGGGGCTGTCGGATCGTGTCCGCTTCGAGGTCGTCGACGGCGGACCGCTCGCCATCCCGGACGACAGCGTCGACGTGGTCATGAGCGCCGGCGCCTTCACCCAGACGTCGGACAAGCTGGGCGCATTCCGGGAGTGCCTGCGAGTGCTTCGACCGGGAGGCGCGATCACCCTCTACGACTGGTTCCGCCGCGACGCCGAGCTCAGTCCCGACATGCTCTACTGGATCGAGCTCGAGGGCATCACCTACGCGCTCGAGTCGACCCGGAGCTACGCGGAGATCCTCGAGTCTGCGGGCTTCGAGGACGTGCACGTGGAAGACGCCTCGGACTGGTATCGACGCGCCATGGTCGAGGAGTACGAGGCCCTCCGCGGCCGGCATTTTCCCGGCATGGTCGAGGGCATGGGGCGCGAGCAGGCGGAGCACTTCGTGGAGAACTGGCGCGCGATGAAGGTGGTTTGCGAGAAGGGAGAGATGGTGCAGGCCTACACGCGGGCCCGAAAGCCAGGGGGCTGAGCACGCCGGACGTTCTATGGTTGCATGAAGCAACCCCGTCGATACGACTGCGACCGGCGCTCTCGAGGAGGCGATCGATGCTGTGATCGCCCGGGCCTGCTGGTTTCTCGATCGGCTGCCGCGCGAGACGTGGACCATCGATCTGGAGCTGCGCCCACGCCCAGAAGTCGCAGGAGGACCCAACATGAATGTGAAGGCCGAGTTTCTCTTCGACTTCGGCAGCCCCAACGCATACCTCGCTCACCGGGTCCTTCCCGGGATCGAGAGTCGGACGGGCGTACGCTTCGTCTACGTGCCGGCGCTTCTGGGCGGGATCTTCAAGGCCACGGGGAACGTGTCCCCAGCGGTGTCGCTTCAGGGCATCCAGAACAAGGGGGCGTATCAGGGGCTCGAGATGCGGCGGTTCATCGCTCGCCACGGAATCGACGACTTCAGGCACAACCCGGACTTCCCCGTCAACACGCTGAAGATCATGCGCGGTGCGATCGTCGCCCAGCGCGAGGGCTTCTTCGAGCGCTACGTGGACGAGGTCTTCCGCCACATGTGGTCGGCGCCGAAGAAGCTCGATGATCCGGCGGTGTTCCGGGCAGCCCTCGAGGAGTCCGGGATCGATGCCGGGGTGGTGCTCGACGGAATCCAGGAGCCGTCGATCAAGGCGCGCCTGCTGTCGAACACCGAGGAGGCCGTCGCCCGGGGGGTGTTCGGCTCACCGAGCTTCTTCGTGGGCGACGAGCACTTCTTCGGCAAGGACCGTCTGGAGGAAGTGGAGCGCGAGATCGTGGCGGCGCTCGAGCGCTGAGCGATCCGCGGAGACGCCCGGTC
>CALDCK010000416.1 GCA_937937315.1 uncultured bacterium | reverse complement strand
GGACGGATCTCGCCGCTCCGACACAGTACGACCTTCGCGCGGCGCGCCGCCGACCCGAGCTGTTTTCGTTCGCTCTCGGCCGAAGCCGTGTCGCGTGCCTCGATCACGATCGCATCGAAGCGGGAGAGGGGGAGGGCGCGTGCGTTCTCCGCATCGCGCTCCCAGACGACGTCGTAGTGCGGGGCTTCGTGCAGGGCGCTGTCGGTGAGTCCCTTCGCGGAGCCGATCCAGAGAACGGAGCGAATGGTCACGGGCGAGCCTCCAAAGATGGGGGACGCTCGTGACAGCAATTCTCATGCCGGAGACCTGAGGCGCTGTGGGAGCCGGAGCGGCTGCTTCGGCGCCTCCTGGGTGGCCATCGGCCGGCCGCGGCCGGCTGGTGGACGCGCAGCGTTCTCATCTGCAGGGATGCGGTTGACCGCGAGTCCCCGCTCGCGTCGATGATTTCCGGGCAGAATGGCGTCTCCCGTCGCGTATGATTCCGGGGTGACGAGACCGGAGGTTCCCCAGATGTCGCATCTTCCCGCCGATCTGCCCGCCGACTTCGGCGCCGCCTTCGCAAAGCTGAGCGCGCTCACGAAGCTCGGGGTCGAGGACATGAAGCTCATGATCCTGCTCGAGACCGCGGGCGACCCCCTCTACGCGCGTCTCGCGGATGCAGTCGAGCCCGAGGAGGCGAAGGCGCTGCTGCGCCAGAACGGTCGCGAGGAAACCGCCCACGCCCATCGGCTGAAGAGGGCCATCGAGATCCTGACCGGTGCGCCCTACGAGATACCGGCCCTGGAGGACAACCCCTACGCGAAGTCCCCGTCGATGGGCACGGTCACGGTCGAGATGCTCCGGGGTCTGGTCCAGGCCGAGCGCGGCGGAGACGCGCTCTACCAGACCTATGCCGCTGGCGAGGAGAACCCCGACGTCGCGGAGCTGCTGCGCCAGAACGGTCGCGAAGAGACGCGACACGGCGAGCGCGTCGAGCAGGTGATCGCCCTGCTCGACGGCTGAAGGCCCAGCGCTTCTTCGAGACTCAGCGGAGTCGCGGGATCAGCGCCGGAACGCGGCGCCGGTAGTCCTCGTAGGCCGAGCCGTGGAGCTGGATCAGGGTCCTCTCCTCGATCCGGATCGCGGCGACGATGTAGGCCGTGCAGACCCCGGCGAAGAGCAGGTGGCTCGCGCTCATCGTGGGCGTGGCCCAGAAGGCGATCAGGAAGCCCAGCATCAGCGGGTGGCGACAGAAGCGGTAGAGATAGATCTCCTTGTACTTCGGCGGCCGATAACTGCGCCGGAAGGCGTAGGAGAGCGTCTGGCGCAGACCGAAGAGGTCGAAGTGGTCGATGATGAAGGTCGACCCGAGCACTGTCAGCCAACCGAGGGCCGCGACCCCGTAGATCACGGTGGCCGCAGCTCCCTCGACCTGCCACACGACGCCGGAGATCGGCTGCCACTGCCAGGCGATCAGGCACAGCAGCAAGCTCGTGATCAGTACGAAGGTGCTGCGCTCTGCGGGCTCCGGGATGATCGTGGTCCACCAGCGCTTGAAGGCGGGTCGGGCCATGATCGTGTGCTGAATGGCGAAGAGCGCCAGAAGTCCGACGTTGATCGCAATCGCGGTGCCGAGCGGGCCGGGCACTCCCGAGTCGAGGGTCTTCGGCACGCCGAAGCCGCCGATGAAGCCGATCAGATAGAGGAAGGTCCCGAAGAAGAGGGCGTAGGAGCCGATCCCGTAGGCGAGGACCAGGGCGCGGGACAGCGCGTGAACCGGCGTGTCGTCGTAGGCCGCAGCGTGGGTTGCCATGTTGTCCTTTCGTGGCCGCTTCGGACTCGTGGGGCGCGATCTCTCCGGCGGCTCATCCAAGAAGCCACACTTCGGCCGCCGTGCCTGTGAACTACTTCACAGGGGTGGATTCCTGCGGTGCGCCGGGCCTGTGGTGCGTCCGCCAGTGGCAGATGCCCATCATTCCCAGGCCTGCCGCCATCAGGATGCCGTGAAGTGGGGCGATCTCTTCCGACAGCAGGCACGCGACCAGGGTTGCAGCGAAGATCGGGGCTCCGACCTTGCCCACGAACTCCCACCAGAATCCAGGGTCTTCCATGGATCGTCCCTCCGGCCTCGTGCGACGGGTCTCTACCCGAGGCCGCGGGCCTTTCTCAGGTGCGTCTTCATCCAGTCTACGAAGGCCCGGGTGCGCGGCGACATGAGCCGGGCGTGGGGATAGACGATGTGGATCGGGATCGGCGCCGGCTCGAAGTCCGAGAGCACGACCCGCAGCTTCTTCGCCGCGATGAGCGGCGCCGCCTGGTAGGAGAGGAAGAGGCCGAAACCGAGCCCTGCGGCGCAGGCGTCGAGGGCGGCGCCCGCCTGGTTGGAGGCGAGGGGGCCGTCGATTCTGACTGGGAAGCTTCGAGTGCCCTCACGGAAGGACCAGGTGCTTCCGGGCGTCAGCCCGCGAAAAAGGACGCAGGGCCGCTCCGACAGCTCCTCGGGGTGCTCGGGGGCTCCGACCCGACGGATCAGCGCCGGGCTCGCGCATACGACGCGCCGCACCTCGCCCGCTGGAATCGCGATCATCGAGGAATCCGCCAATGCGCCGATGCGGATGCCGACGTCGATGCCTTCCTCGACCATGTTCACGACCCGGTCGAGGAGCAGGAGCTCCACCTTCACCCGGCCGTGCTTGCTCAGGAAGCTCTCGACCGCCGGCGCCACGTGCATCTGCCCGAAGAGCACCGGGGCCGTGACCCTCAGCTCGCCACGGGGCTCGGCCTGCCCGAGTGTCAGGACGTCCTCGGCCTCGGCGACGTCCGCCAGGATTCCGCGACAGCGTTCCAGATAGCCGCGGCCCTCCTCGGTGAGCGACATGCGCCGGGTCGTACGACGAAGCAGTCGGACGCCCAGGTCCTCCTCCAGACTGGCGAGGGTGCGGACCACGGTCGGGAGCGAGCGGCCCAGGCTCTCGGCGGCGCGGGTCAGGCTCCCGCGGTCCGCGATCTCCACGAAGGTCGCCATGGCCGCGAGCTTGTCCATGATTCGATATTACTCCGAATAATGGAGTAATAAACTCAAATCTACGGCATTTATCCAAAAGAAGGAATTCGGCAGTCTGGGGTGGCTCGAAGCCAGAGGAGGCCACCATGAGCGATTCCAACACTGCCAGGACCCGGGGCGTTCACCACGTGGGGCTCACCGTTCCCGACCTGGGGCGGACCCGCCGCTTCTTCACCGACGTCCTGCGATTCCGGCCCGTGGGAGAAGTTCCGGACTACCCGGCCGTCTTCCTGAGCGACGGCAGCGTGATGCTCACCCTCTGGGAGGTCCAGGAGCGGGACCGCGCGATCGCCTTCGATCGCAGGCGGGGGATCGGCCTGCATCATCTGGCTCTCGCCGTCCCCGATGATGCGGCTCTCGACGCGCTCCACGAACGCCTCGCGGCCGAGTCGGACGTAGAGGTGGAGTTCGCACCGGAGCCTCTCGGCGGCGGGCCGACGCGACACATGATGTGCGCGATTCCCGGCGGCGTGCGGGTCGAGTTCATCGCGGCCGCGAACGCATGAGCGGCTCGAGCGAATCGGAGGATCCCATGAGCACTACATCGCCCTTCCATCGCGGGGAGCAGGAGGTGCAGCGGCGGCTCGGCGTGCGAGAGGGCATCGAGCCCTGGGCGCGCAAGGTGGTGCGGCCCGATCTGCCCGACACGCACCGGACCTTCTATGAATCACTGCCCTTCCTGGTCGTGGCCGCTCGGGACACCGAAGGGCGACCCTGGGCCACGATCCTGGCCGGGGCGCCGGGCTTCGTCCACGCGCCGAGCGCGCGGGCCCTCGAGATCGGCGCCCGGCCGGTTCCGGGTGACGCTCTGGAGGGGAGTCTGGGACCCGGCGCGGACCTCGGCGTGCTCGGCATCGAGCTGGAGACGCGCCGGCGCAATCGCGTGAACGGTCGCGTGTCTCGAAGCGGGGAGGGCGGCTTCACCGTCGCGGTCGATCAGAGCTTCGGAAACTGCCCCCAGTACATCCGGGAACGCGCCTGGCGACGGGTCGAGCCGGCCCGGGAGGTGCAGATCCGTCGCCACCATCGCCTCACTCCCGAGCTCGCGCGACGGATCCGAGCGGCCGACACCCTGTTCATCGCGACCGGCCATCGCGGCGAGGGGGAGGATCCGCGCTTCGGGATGGACGCCTCGCACCGGGGAGGCGATCCGGGCTTCGTCCAGGTCGAAGGCGACTCTCTCGTGATCCCCGACTACGCGGGCAACAATCACTTCAATACGATCGGGAACCTGCTGCTGGAGCCCCGGGCGGGCCTCCTGTTCGTCGACTTCGAGAGCGGCGGCATGCTCCAGCTCACCGGATGTGTCGAGATCGACTGGGACTCGGACGAGGTCTCCCACTTTCCTGGCGCCCGCCGCCTGATTCGCTTCAGGCTGGAGGAGGCGGTCGAGCTCGAGGCGGCGCTGCCGCTGCGCTGGGACGCCGAGGCGGCCTCGGTGCGCTCCCTGCGCCTCGTCGAGCGGGAGCGCGAGAGCGACGACGTGGTCTCCTTCGTATTCGAGGCGCGGGATGGCGGCCCCCTCGCGGACTTCGAGGCGGGCCAGCACCTGCCCGTCGAAGTCGACCCGCCGACGGGGGATCGGCTCTCCCGCACCTACTCGCTCTCGAACGGGCCCGGAGAGGGGCGGTATCGCATCTCGGTGAAGCGCGAGGATCGGGGCGCGGTGTCCCGCATCCTCCACGATGCGCTCGTGGTGGGGGACATCGTCGACGCCCGGACCCCGGCCGGCGACTTCGTGCTCGATCACGGATCGCGCCCGGTGGTGCTGGTGAGCGCGGGCATCGGCGTGACGCCGATGGTGAGCATGTTGCGCGCACTGGTCGCGCGCGACGAGGCCCGACCCGTCTGGTTCGTCCATGGTGCGCGAGATGGGCGTCATCACGCCCTGGCCGAGGAGGTGAGGCGCCTCGCGGCCCAGAGCGACTCGGTGGCGTTCCACGTGTCCTACAGCCGGCCGGGGGAGGAGGACCGCCTGGGACGGGACTACGATGCCGAGGGGCGCGTCGATGGAGCGCTGCTCGCCGGCCTGCTTCCGGATCTCGACGCAGACTTCTACCTCTGCGGGCCGATCGGCTTCATGGCCCACGTCCAGGAGGATCTCGAGGGGCGCGGCGTGCACCCGGGTCGCATTCACAGCGAATCCTTCGGGCCCGTGGAATGAGACCCTTCGCGCGACTTCGGATCCATCGCGACGGCCTGAGGATGCCGCCCGCGATCTGAAGTAGGTTTTGGAGCACCCGGGCTCGGAGCGGGGCCTCCCGGCCGAGGCTGGGTGGAATCGTGCCCGGAGGATTCGCGTCGATGGCCCAGCGTTTCGCAGAGGTCGATGTCCAGGAGGCTGCGGACCGCCTGGCGGAGTATCGGGTCGTGGACGTCCGCGAGCCCGACGAGTTCAACGGGCCCCTGGGCCACGTGGCGGGCTCCGAGCTGCTTCCCCTCGGCCAGGTGGCCCGCGGCGCCGACGCGCTTCGGGGGCGTCCGCTGCTCCTGGTGTGTCGATCCGGTCGTCGCTCGGCGAAGGCATGTGAAGTGCTGCTCGAACGCGGTGTCACCGACGTGACGAACCTGATCGGTGGCATGCTCGCCTGGAACGAAGCCGGCCTCGAAGTCGAGGGGCGGGGCCCGGAGTGAGTGCACTCGGCCTGGTGCTCGCGATCGGGATCGGTGTTTCGCTGGGCTTCTTCGGGGGAGGGGGCTCGATCCTCACCGTGCCGCTCCTGGTCTACGTCTTCGGGCTCGAGCCGAAGGTGGCCATTGCGAGCTCCCTCGTCATCGTCGGCCTCGCGAGCTGCTCCGGCACCGTGCAGCACTGGCGTGCCGGCAACATTCGCTGGCGCACAGGTCTGGTCTTCGGCTCCGCGGGGGTGGTCGGGGCGTATCTGGGAGGGCGAGCCGGCGCCGCCTTCGACGGCGGCGTGCTGCTCCTGCTCTTCGCGAGCATGATGGTGCTCACCTCCCTCGCCATGTGGCGGGGACGCGGTGGGGCGTCGTCGCCGGCGGGAAGCGACGGAGGTGCTTGGAAGCTCGTCGTTCAGGGCTTCGGGGTGGGGCTCTTCACCGGCCTCGTCGGAGCCGGGGGCGGCTTCCTGATCGTTCCCGCGTTGACGCTCTGGGCGGGTCTGCCGATGGCGGCCGCCGTCGGGACCTCCCTGTTCATCATCGTGCTCAAGAGTGGCGCGGGCTTTCTCGGCTACCTGAGTCACGTCTCCGTCGACTACGCGCTGATTGCGGCGGTCACGGCGAGCGCGATCGCCGGCTCCTTCGTCGGCTCCCGTCTCACGCGTCGGGTCGCCCCGGATTCTCTGCGGCGGGGCTTCGCGGGCTTCGTGCTCGTCATGGCTTGTCTGATCCTCGTTCGAGAGGGAGCGGCGGTGATGGCTGCCGCCGAGGCGGCCCTGCCCACGACGGCTCCGCAGGTGCTGTTCGCGCTCCTCATGCTCGGGGTTGGCATCCTGGCCGGTCGCGTCTCCCGCACCGGGGGTAGCGCCGACGATCTGGTCTTCGAGCGCGGCGAGGGAATCTGAGCGTGGAGGTCCGATGACCGAGTTCACCCCCATCGAGTCTCTGACCGGAGGGCTGCTCATCGGTGTCGCCGCTGCGCTCCTCCTGCTGGTGAATGGACGCGTCGCCGGAATCAGCGGCATCGCCGGAGGCGTCCTCGGCGCGGTTCGCGGCGACCGACTCTGGCGGGTGCTCTTCCTGCTCGGTCTGCCCCTGGGCGCGGCCCTGGTGTCGATGGGATTCGAGGGCACCGGCGTGCCCCGGGCGCCGACGCCACTTCTCGTCGCGGGTGGACTGCTGGTGGGCTACGGCACCCAGCTCGGCTCGGGCTGCACCAGTGGTCACGGCGTGTGCGGCATGGCGCGGGGATCGAAGCGCTCGATCGTCGCCACGACGATCTTCATGGCGACGGCGGCGCTCACCGTCTTCGCCGTGCGGCACGGGCTCGGAGGCGCGTCGTGAACGCCCTCGTCGCCCTTGCATCCGGTCTGCTCTTCGGCGTGGGGCTGGCGCTCTCGGGCATGACCCAGCCCCAGAAGGTCTTGAACTTCCTGGACGTGACGGGAACCTGGGATCCGAGCCTCGCTCTCGTGATGGGAGGCGCTCTCGCCGTCTCTGCCGTCGGCCATCAGCTCGCGCGCAGTCGCCGCGCGCCGCTGTTGGCGCCGCAGTTCCCCCAGCCCGCGACGGCGGGCATCGATCGGAGCCTCGTGCTCGGATCGTCGCTCTTCGGCGTCGGCTGGGGGCTCGTCGGCCTGTGTCCCGGGCCCGCCCTGGCGAACCTGGCGCAGCCCGCCACCTCGACCCTCGTCTTCGTCGTGTCGATGGGAGTCGGGATGGCGCTCTTCCGGCTGGGCTCCCGAGCCGGCGCCATGCCCGGTCCCGGCGCGGCGATCGCGACGGTCGGGATGATCGCGTCGCTCGGGGTCCTGCTCCGTTGAGCTCCGAGCCGGCGCTCCCCGAGCCCGGACGGCGGCGCGGCGCTCTCGTCGCGCTCCTCGTCGCAAGCACGATCGCGGCCCTCGGCCTGGCCGAGATCGCACTGCGGGTCGTGGGCTTCCGCTTCCTTCTCTATCCGGAGCGCATCGAGTTCGGCTCGCCCAATCCCCAGGAGATGAAGAGCGAGTTCGTTCCCCACGATCGGCTGCTCTGGGTCCGTCCGGGCTACGAGGAGAAGCTCCAGCGCGCCCGGGAAGAGCGGCCGCCCCTGGCCTTCATGGGCTGCTCGGCCACGGCCTGGGGGCGCTACGACGAGGCCCTCGCGCGTCGCGTCGCCGAGCGCCGCGGCGGGGGCGAGCTCGCATTCGTGAATCTCGCCTTCCCGGGCTGGTCGAGCTACCAGGGGCTCGAGCAGATGCGCGGCGACGTGCCCGGGATCGCGCCGAAGGTGGTGACGATCTTCTACGGCTGGAACGATCACTGGATCGGCTTCGGCATCGACGACGCGACCGCCGCGAGACTCAATCGCTCGATTCTCTTTCCTCTTCAGCGGCTGCGCATCGTGCAGCTCGCGAACAAGGCGCTGGCCAGCCGGGAGGCGGGCTTCGGGGATGAGGCGGCGTCCCACAGGCCGCTCCGCGTGGCGCCGGATGCGTTTCGTCGGAATCTCCAGGAGATGATCGGTCTGGCGCGGGAGCTCGGGGCGACCCCGATGCTCCTCACCGCGCCGACCTCCCATCGCAAGGGCCACGAGCCGCGCTATCTGGCCCGCCGCTGGCTGAAGCGGATCGATGATCTGGTGCCGCTCCACCAGCTCTACGTCGGCATCGTTCGGGAGGTCGCCGCCGAGACGAATGCACCGCTCTGCGATCTGGCGGCGGCGGTCGAGCAGCTCGGGCCCGGGCGTCGCAACGCCCTGTTCCACCAGGACGGCATCCACTTCAGCGACGCGGGGCAGGAGCTCGTGGGGGAGATGCTGTACCGCTGTCTCGACAGGGAGGGACTTCTCGAGGTGCTCGCACCGATGGCGAGCGGAAAGGCTGAGGTCGAATCCCGAGAAGAGGGCTCAACCCACTGATTCTGGGGGATTCGTCCGGCTTCTATGCCGAGAGTCGAAGCTGGACCGGCCCGGGCTCGGAGGCCCGGCTAGCGCATCTTCGCGATGAAGAGCTCGACGGTCGCGATCTTCACCTGCTCCCCGCCCTCGAAGCGGTGATCGACGAAGACGCCGTTGCTCACGGCGGTCATGGCCGGGCTCCAGGCGTTTCCCGTGCGCTTCGACAGGGCGAAGACGTTCTCGCCCTTGCGCGCCTGGACGGATCGCAGGCGCAGGGTCTTGATCGAACGCTTCTCCTGCAGGGTCAGCGGGCGGAAGCTGCGGGTCGTGGAGAGGGTCCGCCCCAGGTACTTGTCGGCACTGGAGGCGCGCGATGTGCCGGTGACGCGCCAGGTGGCGTCGCGGTAGGGAATGAAGGTGACGGTCGAGGCGACCCGCACGCCGGGGCCGGGCATCTCGAGCTTCATGCGCCACGCGTCGATGTGGCCGATCTTGACCGGTCTCGAGTCCTTGACCTGGGCCCGCTGCTCCTCCTTCGCGCGCTCGGCCCAGACCTCGGCCATCCTCTGGGCGCTTCCGCCACCCTTGCCAGTCATCAGGAAGATGACGGCCTGGCCCCGGGGCTCCATCGCTCCGACCGCCTGATTGGCGTTCATCTGTCTCCAGCCGTCGGGGAAGCGGATGTGGAAGTCGAGGGTCGGGTGAAGGAACGAATCCCCCTCGAAGATCCCGGTCTCGGGGCGCTGCCCGACGGGCAGGCCGTCGACCTGGGCGAGCAAGGCGGCACGGGAGTCGCCGATGTTGGGATCGCGACGCCAGCGGATCTCCCCGGCTCGGACCGCGTTCGAGGCGACGCGCTCCTTCGTGCCGGGGTGGGTGTCGAAGAAGCTGGGCCGCCGGCTGTAGCCCTTCTGGAGGCGCTGGAGCTGCTCGAGGCTCTCCAGGAAGGTCGACATCGCCATCGGGTCGTAGCCGGCGGCGGCACAGAGGATCTGCCCGCCCTTGTCCGCGTCGCGCTCCATGTCGCGACCGTAGGCGGCCATCGAGGCGGCGCGGTTCCACGGCATCGCGAGGGGGTTGATGGCCCCGGCGAGGGCCTGCTGGGCCGCCGCGTGGCGCTTCGCCGCGTGGATGATTTCGTGCCCCAGCACACAGGCCACCTCGTCCTCGTTATTGGCGAGGGCGAGCAGGCCCCGGGAGACGAAGATGTAGCCGCCGGGCAGCGCGAAGGCGTTCGGCTCCTCCTGGTCGATCACGGTGAACTGATAGTCGAAGGACTTGCGCGGAACGCCGCGGAGCAGCTTGCGTCCGATCGCACCCACGTAGGCGTCGAGCTCCGCGTTGTCGAGGGCGCCGAGCTCGTTCTTCACGTCCACGGATGCGTCGCGCCCGACGCGGGCGTCGTCGTACTCCGTGGAGAGGACGACGCGCTTGGGCTTGCCCTTGCCGGACTTCGGGGAGCTGGCGCAGCCCGTCGTCGCCAGGGCGCTCGCCGCGAAGGCGATCAGGGCGATCGCCGGGAGGATCTTCCGATGCCGCATGGGAACCTCAGCGAAGCTCTTCGAGCCACGACCCGTCCGCGAGCCAACGCGCCTTCAGCAGAGTCAGCTCTCCGGTGTCCTCGATCGTGTTCAGGAAGTTCTGGACCAGATTGAGGAGCAGGGGGTCATCGGCCGGGAGCGCGATGCCCAGGGGCTCTGTGGTGAAGGGGGTCCTCAGGGTGGAGAGGTCCGCCGTGGGATTCCTCCACACGGCGAGCTTGCATGCGAGGTGGTCGGCCACCACCGCATCCACGTCCCCGGCGATGAGCCTGGCTACGGCGGTCTCGTAGTCGGCGGTCGTGATGCGACCGGCCCTGGGCAGGACCTCCTCGATGAAGCGGGCGCTGGTCGATCCCTCGAGGGCTGCGAAGGTGCGTTCTGGATCGTCGAGCTCGTCGGCGCTTCGCACGTTCGCGAGGGTGCCGGTCCGGGCGACCATCGAGGTTCCGGAGATGAAGTAGGGGCCCGCGAAGGCCACCCGCGCGTTGCGGCTCGGCGTGATGGTCATTCCGGCGATGACCAGGTCCACCTCTCCCCCTTCGAGGGCCGGGAGGAGCTCCGAGAAGGGCTTGACGACGTACTCGACGTCGAGGTTCATGGCGCCGGCCAGGGCCTCGATGAGGTCCGGCTCGAAGCCCCGGATCTCGCCCCTCGGGTCGCGCATGTTGAGCGGCGGCAGGTCGCCGGAGGTGCCGACGCGGAGCTGGCCCGAGTCGAGGATGGCGGAGAGCCGGGATCCGGCGGCTCCTGTGGAGCCCGCGGGCATCATGCCCTGGCACGCCGAGAGCGCGAGCGTGACGAGGGTCAGGGCGAGGGTGGCGACAGAGCGCATGGACGGGCCTCCTTCGGCGCGTGATCTCACGCGCGGGTGCGTAGCAAGGGCGCCGCCCGACCGCAAAACGGGGGGCGGTATGACCCGCCCCCCGTCTCCCCGTCGCAGAAGCCCGGGTCAGTGTCGACAGCTGTGGTGGCGCGAGCGCTTCACCTTCCAGCCCCGGTGCCGCCCATGGTGTCCCCGGTGCTTCCAGTGCCCGAGATGCAGGCCCCGGTCGTGTCGCCAGTGACGGCCGGCGTGGCGGCCGACGTGCCGACCGCCTCGATACCGTCGGTCGGCGACGTAGCGGACCGGAGTGACCTCGTAGCCGGCATGGGCCGAATAGGCCCCGACGCCGCCGAGCAGGACGTGCTTGCCGAGGTTCACCGCCTCGACGGCAGCGATCCGGCCCAGCTGATCCTCGAAGCCCCGCTCGAAGTTGCTGTCGGCCGCGGCGGGTGCCGTGGCAGCCAGGCCGAGCACGACGGCGCCGAGCATCGCGAGGGCGGCGCCCCCGAAGGTCCTTCTGGTGGAGCCCGACCCTCGGGTTCCGAAAACGTCTCGATTCCTCTTCATCGTTCCACCCCCGCGCGCCGCGTCCCGGGTGGGGTCGGGCGCGCTCTCTGGGGGTAGACGGGGGGATCGAGCAGGGCATTCGAAACGTTTCGACCCGGATGTGAGAGGGGTGCACCCAGGTCCATGAATTCGTGCAGCTATTCGTTCTGCAGCTCGCTGATCTCGAAGCGCGGGTGGAGGGCCTCGCCCGGTTCGGCGAGCGGCAGCTCGAAGGCAGCTTCCGATCGGGGGGCGGTGTCGCCCGGAGACAGCTCGAAGCGCAGTCTTCGCAGTCGACCGGGCTCGCTCGGCAGGCGGGCGCGAAGTCGAGGGCGCAGCCGGCGCAGGAGACCCGCTACGAGGGTTCCCATCGTGAAGCGCGCGTTGAGCTCGACCGCCGGGCGCAGGACGACACGGTCCTCCGCGACGAAGGCGAAGGCGTCGATGCCGCAGGGGCCGTGGTAGCCGGCCGCGTGGGCGGCACCCGCCACGATCATTGCGGCCTCGAGCAGGGCGTCGTCGTGGGGGCTGCCCGAGGCGATGCGGAGGCGGTGGTCGAGGCGCGCCCCATGCCCCCGGTAGACCCCAGAGCTCGTCACGAAGAGCTCCAGGGTGCCCAGCAGGGTGACGGTCCCATCCGGCGCGACGTAGAGCTGCGCGGAGAGATCCGTCACGCGCTCGAGCCAGGGCTCGAGGAGCGCTCCCCCGCGGGCGGCCAGACGGGGCAAGGCCGCCGCCATCGCGTCCGCGTCGAAGCTGGCGAGCTCGCCGGGTACGCGACCGCGACCGCTGGAGCCCAGGCGCGGCTTCAAGGTGAAGCGGCCTCGCGTCCAGCTGGGCCACGCCGCCACCCGCTCGCGGATCGCGCTCACGGCGGCGTCGTCGAGCAGGGCCTCTGGCGAGAGCGAGGTGACGAGGCCGCGCAGCGGGCGAGGCACGAGGCCGGCTCCTTCGCAGACGTCGTGAGCGAAGCCCTTGTCGTGGACCGCCCGGACCACCTCCGGCGCTGCGCCGGCGAGGGAGACGCCGGCGCTCTCCGCAAGGCTGCGCGCCTCCTCTGTATTGAGCCACGCATGGGCGACGCCGTCCTCGATCCAGCGGAAGGCGGGGTCTCCCGCCGTCGCCTCGAACGCCTCGGGCCAGGGGACATCGCGCAGCGCGCCGCCCGGCAACGACTCCGCATCTCGCGGAAAGAGCAGGGACCAGAGCCGCGCGACGGTGGACACAGCAGCGGGTCGCGCGCCCTCCGTCGGCTCCTCGGCCCCGATGTTGGCGATGGTGAAGACGCCCACGCCTGGCTCAGGGATTGGGGCCGCGGCCCGGGCGGGAGCGGGCTCGCCGGACGCTCTCGATGAAGGCCTCCGAGAGACCGGCGCGCCGTCGCGACTCGGTGTCGAAGCGCCTGCCCTTCGCACGATTCGCGCCGAAGGGAAAGGGCACGCAGGTGGCGTAGGCCTCCGCGTCACTGATGCCCGGGGCCGAGAGGTCGAGGAGCCTGCGGGCCGCGATCGAGACGTGGCGCACCTCGTCGCGATGTACCTGCTCGCACACGAGAGCCGAGGCCTCGTCCCCGGCGTCGCGGAAGGCCTGGGCGTAGAGGGCGGAGAAGTCGAGGTTCGCCTGCTCCAGCGTGAGCCCCATCGCGCACAGAAAGGCGCGGGGGCCGTGGGGGGAGCGCGCGATGGTTTCGGCGTGCTTCCAGAAGTAGTCCGAGCGGGAATGGTCCCGGAGCGAGCTCCCATGGGCGTGGAGTCGGTCGAGATAGAGACGACAGTGGCGTTGCTCGTCGCCGAGGATCCGGAAGAGCTCGCGGCGCAGTCCGGGCGGGAGATCGGGCCAACGCAGGAGCGCCCAGGCGAAGAGCTCCGCCGCCATCAGCTCGTGATGTGCGAAGCGGGCGAGGCAGCTGGCGCGCGCCGCTGCGTCGCGAAGCGCACCCGGGCGGGGCAGTCGCTCCGCGCCGCGCGAGAGCGAGAGCTCCGGGTCCCGCGTGGGCGCCTCGATGCACAGCGCGGGGCCCGGATCGCG
>CALDCK010000415.1 GCA_937937315.1 uncultured bacterium | reverse complement strand
TGGGCGTGAAGGAAGCCGGCCAGCGCGCCGGGCACCGCGACGGATCCGACACCGCAGTGGAATACCTGATCGGCCCCTGGGAAGCGTACGGTCACCGGCAGGAAGTGGGGCTCGAGAGCTCCGGCGGGGAAGTCGCGTCCGGGCGTATCGACGAAGAAGTCGTAGAGAAGGGCGCGCCCGTCGGCCCGACGAGACAGAAGGAACCCTCCCCCTCCGAGACTCGCCAGCGCCGGCTCGCACACCGCCGACGCAAAGCCCGCGGCCACCGCCGCGTCGCAGGCGTTGCCGCCGGCGTCCAGCACCTGCACCGCCGCCTCGCAGACTGCGTCGTGTCCGGCCGCGACGACGCCTCGACTCCGCGCGCCCTCGCTCATCCGGCCCGCGGCGGGAGACGCTTCGGAACGAGGAAGGCGCGCAGCGCACCGAGGCCGGGCCGGAGATCCGTCCAGTGCTCGATGTCGGCGACGAGATCGGCGGCGGCGCCGGCGGGGAAACCCGTCCGAAGCCGGTCGTAGGATTCCAGGTCCCCGGAGCCGGCCAGATCCCGGGCGAGGTCGGCGAGCCCGGGATTGTGGGCAACCAGCAGAACGCTGCGGATCCCGTCGTCCACCCGCCGCAGGCGTTCCAACATCGCCGCGGCGGTGGCCAGGTAGAGATCGTCCTCGAGCAGGAGGACCGGGTCCTGCGGGAGGCGGCTGCGGAGGGACTCCCAGGTCTCCCGGGCCCGACGCGCCGACGAACAGAGCACGAGCTCCGGGCCGGGCTCTCCCCGGGCCAGCCAACCACCGAGGGCCTCGGCGTCTGCGACGCCGCGCGGGTCGAGCCGCCGATCCCGGTCCTCGGTGAACCGATCGCCGGGGCTCGCCATCGCGTGGCGAGTCAGGATCAAGCGCTTCATTCCGACGGCGGGCTCTCGCATCGGCTCATGCCCCGAACCTACCCCGGGCGCTTCATCGGGGCCGCTCCCCGAGCCCTTCGCCGGGAGCGCTCCCAGGGCCCTGGCGGCTCGGAATTGCACCCTCTCCCGCCATCACTTACATTGCAAATGTAATGTAAACGGTCCCGCCCGCCCGGCGGGTGGATCGCGCCACCACACCCGGAGTCGCGCCGTGGCCCTCTACGACCCCTACGACTGGCAGATCCACGAGGACCCCTACCCCGCCTATCGCAGGCTGCGCGACGAGGCGCCGGTCTACCACAACGAGGAACGCGGCTTCTGGGCGCTCTCGCGCTACGACGACGTGCTTGCCGGGTTCCGCGACCACGCGCGGCTCTCGAACGCCCAGGGCGTCGCCATCGAGCAGGTCGGTGCGGCCAGGGAAGTCATGTCCTTCCTGGGCATGGATCCACCCGAGCACGGGCGCCTGCGCAATCTCGTCTCCAGCGGCTTCACCCCGCGCCGCGTGCGCGACCTCGAGCCCGGGATCCGCGACCTCGCCACCCACTACATCGATCGCTTCGTCGAGCGGGGCGAGTGCGACTTCATCGCCGAGTTCGCGGGCAAGCTCCCGATGGACGTGATCAGCGAGATGCTGGGCGTTCCCGAAGAGGACCGGGACACGTTGCGCCACTGGGCCGATACGGTGCTGCACCGCGAAGAGGGAAGGCAGGAGGTTCCGCCGGAGGGCATGGCCGCCGCCGGGCAGCTCATCCACTACTTCACCGAGCTCGTAGCGAAGCGCCACGCCCAGCCGAAGAACGACCTCACCGACGCCCTGATCGCGACGGAGATCGATGGCGACCGCCTCGACGACCGGGACATCATCGGCTTCCTCTTCTTGATGGTGATCGCGGGCAACGAGACCACGACGAAGCTGCTCGGGAACGCTCTCTACTGGGGCTCCCGGAATCCGGACCAGCTCGCCCGGGTGACGGCCGACCCGGGTCTCATCCCGAGCTGGGCCGAGGAAACCCTGCGCTACGACCCGTCCTCACAGCTCATCGCGCGCACCGCCGTCACCGACATCGAGCTCCACGGTCGCGTCATCCCTCGAGGCGCTCGCGTCGCGCTGCTGATCGGCTCCGCCAACCGCGACGAGCGCTTCTGGGAGGATCCGGACACCTACGACGTGGGCCGCAACACGACCGGCTCCCTGAGCTTCGGACAGGGAACCCACTTCTGCCTCGGCGCCTCCCTCGCACGACTCGAGGCCCGGGTCTCGCTGGAGGAGGTGCTCCGCCGCCTGGGAAGGATCCGGGTGCGCGATGAAGGCGTCGAGCGCGTACACTCGAGCAACGTCCGCGGCTTCTCGGCCCTGCCGATCGAATTCGGTCACTGACCGCGTTCCGGGCTCCGGGCCCGCTACCCTCGGGCCACCATGGCGAGCCCCGACGAAGGACCTCCCTCCGACCGGCGGGGCATGGGAGGCGTCGAGTACCGGGTCGCCGGTGACCGCTACTTCGAGCAGCGCGGGCTGCGCCGCTACGCCGGGGCGTGGTCCCTCTGGGCCCTCGGCGTCGGCGCCGTCATCTCCGGCGACTTCTTTGGCTGGAACTTCGGCCTCGCCGTGGGAGGCTTCGGAGGCCTCGCCGTCGCCACAGCCATCATCGCGATCATGTACATCGGGATGTGTTACTCGATCGCCGAGATGTCGCCCGCCCTTCCCCACACCGGGGGGGCCTACTCCTTCGGCCGCTCCGCCATGGGTCCCTGGGGTGGGTTCATCACCGGGCTCGCCGAGAACATCGAGTACGTGCTGACTCCCGCCGTCATCGTCGTCGGCATCGGCGGCTACCTCGGCGCGATCTTCGAGGACCTCTTCGGTGTCGAGGTCGCCGCTCCGGTCTGGTGGCTCCTCGCCTATGCGGTCTTCGTGGGTCTCAATATCTGGGGCGTCGAAGTCACCTTCCGCTTCACCGTCTTCATCACCTTCCTGGCGCTCGCGATCCTCGCCGTCTTCTGGATCGGTGCACTCCCGCTCTTCTCCTGGGAGCACGCCCTCGACATCGAGCCCGCACCCGGCCACGGCGCCTGGCTGCCCTTCGGCTGGAGCGGCGTCGCCGCGGCCCTGCCCTTCGCGATCTGGTTCTACCTGGCGATCGAGCAGCTTCCCCTCGCCGCAGAGGAGTCCCACGACCCCCAGCGGGACATGCCCCGAGGGCTGCTCTGGGGGATCCTCACCCTGATCGTGGCCTCGGTCCTGACCCTCTTCCTGAACTCGGGCATCGCACCGGGCGCGCGCGCCGTGGGCGCCTCGGAAGAGCCGCTCTTCCTCGCCTTCAAGACGATCTTTGGCGATGGCGTCGGAGCCTCTCTCCTCGCGCTGCTCGCCGTGGCCGGACTCATCGCCAGCTTCCACACGATCATCTACGCCTATGGAAGGAACATCTACTCGCTGAGTCGAGCGGGCTACTTTCCGCGCTGGCTCTCGGTGACCCACGACACCCGCAAGACACCCCACGTCGCCATCCTCGCCGGGGCCGTCGGCGGCTACGTCGTCGCACTCGTGATCGAGTTCGGCGACGTGGTATTCGGCTCCGTGCCCGTCGGCGCGGTGCTGCTCAACATGGCCGTCTTCGGCGCTGTGATCGCATACATCATGCAGATGGCCGCCTATCTCAAGATCAAGTCGAACGACGAGCTCGAGCGACCCTACGTGAGTCCGCTCGGCCGCGGTGGCGCGATCGTGGCCCTGCTGATCGCTGGCCTGACACTCATCTTCCTCTTCGTGAATCCGGAGTACCGCCCCGGGATCTACGGCGTCGCGCTCTGGTTCGCGCTCTCCCTCGTCTATTACTTCGTCTACGCACGGCACCGCATGATCTTGTCTCCCGAGGAGGAGTTCGCCGAGCGATCGGGCAATCGCTCTTGAATCCGCAGGGGCAGAGCTTCGGTCTTCCATTTTCGGGCGAGTCGAGCTTCCAATAGCGGCGTCAACGCGCAGAAGGACGATACGGCAGCGCACGGCGCGTGCTGTTTGCTCGGAACGTCGACCCTGTCGAGGGCAATCTCCTGCCCGGCGGCGAGGAAGACAT
>CALDCK010000414.1 GCA_937937315.1 uncultured bacterium | reverse complement strand
CCGCCCGAAGCGCGGCGGCGGCCAGGTCCTCGAAGGACAGGCGGACCCCCTCCTCCTCGATCGCCGGGAGGGCGCCGAAGCGCCGCGCGGCGGCCTCCACGAGGCGGGGGATCGTCCGTTCGGCGGCGGGATCGTTCATGGGGGCCTCGGGGCGCGACGAGACGCGCGGCTCATGCTATCGGACCCATCGGTGCGATCCTCCGGCGCGACACGGCCGGGAGTCCGGTTGCATACGAGTCGTATCGTATCTTAATATTCGACGGTCCCGACGCCACGAGGTTCCGGTGCATCTTCGCTTCAGCCCCGAGGACGAGGCCTTCCGTCGGGAGGTCGCGGACTGGCTGGCCACGAACCTCCGCGGCGACTTCGAGCCCCTGAAGGGGCGCGGTGGCCCTGGCGACGAGAACGCTCTCGTCGAGGAGCGCATCGCCTGGGAGCGGCACCTGGGCGCCGCCGGCTGGACCTGCGTCGCCTGGCCCCGGGAATACGGCGGCCGGGGCGCCAGCCTCGCCCAACAGGTCATCTTCCACGAGGAGTACGCCCGAGCCGGCGGCCCGGGACGGGCCGGGCACATCGGCGAGACCCTCCTCGGCCCGACCCTGATCGCCTTCGGCAGCGAGGCCCAGAAGCAGCGCTTCCTGCCGGCCATCGTGGCCGGCGAGGCCCTCTGGTGTCAGGGCTACTCCGAGCCCAACGCGGGCTCCGACCTGGCCAACGTCCAGACCCGGGCCCGACTCGAGGACGGCGAGTGGGTGATCGACGGACAGAAGGTCTGGACATCCTGGGCCGAGTGGTCCGACTGGTGCTTCGTCCTGTGCCGAACCGACGCCGACGCGCCGAAGCACCGCGGCCTCTCCTATCTGCTCGTGCCGATGAGCCAGGAAGGCGTCGACGTCAGGCCGATCCCCCAGATCACCGGCACCGCCGAGTTCAGCGAGACCTTCTTCGACGGTGCGCGCACGGCGGCGGAGAACATCGTCGGCGCACCCGGCGACGGCTGGAAGGTCGCCAACGGAACCCTCGCCTTCGAGCGCGGCGCCTCGACCCTTGGCCAGAACCTGCTCTTTCAGACCGAGCTCGAGGAGATCCTACGGATCGCCCGCCGCAATGGACGCGCCGAAGACCCGGTGATGCGCCAACGCCTCGCCGACGCCTGGATCGGACTCGAGATCATGCGATACAACGCGCTGCGCATCCTCTCCCAGGCCGAGGGCGCGGAGCTCCCCCCGGCGGCCATGATTACGAAGATCTACTGGGCCACCTGGCACCGGAATCTGGGCAAGCTCGCGATGGACGTCCTGGGTCCGGAGTCGATGATCGGAGAGGCCCTTCCCCACGACCTCACGGCGCTGCAGCGCCTCTTCCTCTTCACCCGCTCGGACACGATCTACGCCGGCTCGAACGAGATCCAGCGCAACCTGATCGCCGAGCGCGCTCTGGGCATGCCGCGCGAGCCCCGGCACGCCTGAACCGATGCCCCAGCTCCCGCCCACGCCTCCGCCCCCCCACGGCCTCCTCGCCGAAAGGACGGTGCTCGTCACCGCCGCGGCGGGTACCGGCATCGGGTTCGCCACCGCGAAGCGCTGTGCCGAAGAGGGCGCCCGGCTCTGCATCAGCGACCTCCACGAGCGCCGCCTCGAGGAGAGCGCGGATGCCATCGCCGAGGTCGCGGGCCGACGCCCCGAGACCCTGCTCTGCGACGTCACCGACGGCGAGCAGATCCGCAGGCTGATCCGCGGGGCGATCGAGGCCCTCGGGCACCTCGACGTTCTGGTGAACAACGCCGGACTCGGCGGATTCTCTCCCGTCGTGGAGATGAGCGATGAGCAGTGGCACCGCGTGCTCGACGTGACGCTCCACTCGACCTTTCGCATGACGCGTGAGGTGCTGCCCCACATGATCGACCGCGGGCGCGGCGCGATCGTCAACAACGCCTCGGTGCTCGGCTGGCGGGCCCAGAAGGGGCAGTCGCACTACGCGGCGGCGAAGGCCGGCGTGATGGCCTTCACGCGCTGCGCGGCGCTCGAGGCCGCGGAGTCGAACGTCCGCATCAATGCCGTGGCTCCCAGCCTCGCCATGCACGAGTTCCTGTCGAAGGTCACCCCCGACGGCCTGCTCGCGGAGCTCGTCGGCCGCGAGGCCTTCGGCCGCGCGGCCGAACCCTTCGAGATCGCCAACGTGATCGTCTTCCTCGCCAGCGACTACGCGTCGTATATGACCGGCGAGGTGCTCTCGGTCAGCAGCCAGCACCCCTGACGCGCCGCGCGCCCCCGGCAGCTGCCCGGCCCTGGGATCAGCCCCTGCGCTTCGCGGCCGCGGTGCCCGCCAGGCGTCCGCTGAAGGTCGCGTCCGCCAGGGAGAGCCCGCTGTTGTAGCCGTGGGCGGGCAGGCCCGAGGCATTGCGTCCAGCGGCGTAGAGTCCCGGGATCACGTCTCCATCGGGGTCGATCGCCTCTCCCGTGGGCAGCGTGTGCAGCCCGCCGAGCGTGAAGGCCGACCAGAAGGGGTACTTCTCGAGGGTCAGGTCCAGGACCACGAAGGGCGGCTTCGACAGGGGCTGGAGCCAGCGACTCTCCTTGTGGAAGAGCGGATCCTCACCTCGCGCCGCGTTGGCGTTGTAGGTCTCGAGGGTGTGGGTGAGGCTGCCGGGCGGAAAGACGCCGGCCTCCCGCTCCAGCTCCTCGAAGGTCTCGCCGACCGCTGCGATCTCCGTCGGAAGCTGGGGCTGCTCGTAGAGGGCGTCGTCGAGGACCAGCCACACCCGTCCGTCCTCGCGCCACATCCCGATCTCGCCGAGCAGCGACTGGTAGAGATCCTCGCTGCAGAAGCGCTGGCCGGCTCGGTTCACGAGGACGCCCTTCACGAACTGACGGTTGCGCGAGAAGGGCACCACGATGCAGGCCGCCTCCATCCGGATCGCGTCTCCGCCGGCGCCCATGCCCATGCGGATGCCGCGGCCGTCATCGCCGTCACAGCCCAGCCGGAAGCGCGCACGGCGCGTCACCGGGGCGTATCGATCCAGCATCGCCTTGTTGTGGATGTAGCCCCCGGCGGTAAGGATCACCCCGCGCCGGGCCCGGATGCACTTCTCCTCGCCGCCGACGGTCGCGACGACGCCGACGACTGCACCGTCCGCATCCATGATCAGGGGCTCACAGAGCGCATCCGTGAGCACCGTGACGCCGGCGCGCTCCACGTTTGCGAGCAGCAGGTCCATCATGAGCTGGCCCGCGTTCTCCCCTTCCTGCTGTGCCGTGTGGCCGCGCGGTGCGGGCTTCGCGATCTCGCGGAAGGGCCAGGCGAGCTCGCTCCCCGTGTAGGAGAGCCCATCGTCTCCGTAGGGATCGGTGCCGATCTCGACGGGCAGGAAGGTCTCCTTGAAGGGCACGCCCTGGCCGATCATCCAGTCGTAGTGCTCGGCGCTGCGCTCGCAGAAGACCCGGATCTTCTCCTCGTCGGCGCCGGGACCGCAGGAGGCGACCAGATACTTGAACATCTCCTCCGGATCGTCCTCGAAGCCGCAGGCCTTCTGGAGGGCCGTACCGCCGCCCAGGTAGAGCTGGCCGCTCGCCTGGGCCGACGTTCCCCCGCCCTTCCAGGCGCGCTCGAGGGCGATCACCTCGGCACCCGCGGCGCGCGCCTCCAGGGCGGCGCAGCAGCCCGCTCCCCCGAGGCCGACGATCACGACGTCGGTCTCCGAGTCCCAGTGCGACACCTCTCGGGCGTCTCGTGCGTGTGCGGGCTTTCCGTAATCCTTCGTGTCGGCCACGTGGCTCCTCGCTTCGGCTATTCGGTCTTCGTATTCTTTGCCGCGGCGAGGAACGCGGGCCGTTCGCCGCCGCCGTGGATCAGGAGGCTCGCCCCGCTCACGTAGCGCGCGAGCGGCGATGCGAGGAAGAGGCAGGCGTCACCCACGTCGCCGGGCTCACCCATGCGACCCAGGGGGACGGTGGCTCCGACGGCCGCGATCCCCTCTTCGTCCCCGTAGTGGAGCTCCGATTGCTCGGTACGGATCATCCCCGCCGTCACCGCCACCACCCGCACCTTCGGCGCCCACTCGACGGCGAGGCTCTGGGTGAGGCTCAGGAGCCCGGCCTTCGCGGCGCCGTAGGCGGCGGTCCCGGGCGAGGGCCGGATGCCGCTCACGCTCGCGATGTTGATGATCACCCCTCCCTCCTCCTGGTTCTGCATCACGGCATTCGCCTTCTGCGCCAGGTTGAGGGGTGCGATCAGATTGAGCCGGAGGATCGCCTCGCTGAAGCGCGGCGACGCAGTCGCGGCATCGGCGGCCGGAGCACCGCCGGCGTTGTTGACCAGCACGTCGAGCCGTCCGGTGCGTTCCGTCGCGGTCCGCACCAGCGCGTCGATCTGGTCCAGCTCGCGCACGTCCGCAGCGACGAAGTGGGCGCGCCGCCCCCCGCCCTCCGGCAGGTCCTCGGGCTCGTTGCGTCCGCAGATCACCACCTCTGC
>CALDCK010000413.1 GCA_937937315.1 uncultured bacterium | reverse complement strand
GTCTGGTGGATCCAGCAGGCGATGATCCGGGCCGTGCAGAACCAGGCGCGGACGGTCCGTCTTCCCTCACACGTCTGTGAGCAGCAGGTGCGTTATCGCCGCACCCGCGAGGATCTGATGCACCGCTTCGGTCGGGAGCCGCTGGCCCGCGAGGTGGCGAAGGAGCTGGCGCTCCCCCTGGAGCGCGCGGACATGCTCGAGGCGACCCTGGCGCCCATCAAGTCGATTCACGGTGGAGGCCCGGGCCGCGAAGAGCTGGCCGTCGAGGACGTGCTGCCGGATCCGGACGCGCCGAGCTCCGAAGAGATCCTCGATCGCGAACGGCGCTCGGCGGCGGTGGACGGCCTGCTCGGCGCCCTCGACGACCGCGAGCGAAAGGTGGTCGGCTGGCGCTTCGGCCTGCTGGACGACTCGGATCCCCTCACCCTCGGCGAGGTGGGACGTCGGCTCGGGGTCTCGCGGGAGCGCGCGCGCCAGATCGAGCACGCGGCGCTCGCTCGGATGCGCGAGTGCGCCGGCCGCGGAGATCTGCGGGGCGTGCTCGATCTCTGAGCGCGACGCGAGGCCGCCGCTCAGGACGCGGTGTCTTCGTGCCCCAGTAGCCAGCGCTTGCGTTCGACACCGCCCGCGTAGCCGGTGAGCGCGCCGGATGCGCCGATCACCCGATGACAGGGCACGATGATGGCGATCGGGTTGCGGCCGTTGGCGGCGCCGACGGCGCGCGCTGCTCCCGGCCGTCCGATCCGGCGCGCGAGCTCTCCGTAGGAGACCGTTCTTCCGAAGGGGATCCGGCGCAGGGCCCGCCACACGTCGCGCTGGAAGGAGGTCCCGTCGGCGGCGAGGGAGAGCGCGTCGAAGTGCGCATCGCCTCCCGAGAAGTAGGCCTCGAGGGCGGCTCGGGCCTCTTCCACGTGTCGAAGGGCCGCCTCGCCCGGGCGAGCTCCGCCTTCCGACGGGGCGCCGGGAGCCTCGGGCGCGACCCCGGTCAGGCCCTCCTCGGATGCGGTCAGGCAGTAGCGACCGATGGGTGTTTCGATGACGTCGACGGCACGGCTCATGGAATCCTCCCTGTGGCGCGTCAGCATGCTCCGCCCCGGCGCGCGGGGCTGGCCGCTTTCGGACCTCAGGGTCGGGGGTCGGGGCGCGCCTCGGTGACGAACTCGCGCAGGGCCTCCAACAGGGCGTCGAACTCGCGCACCAGACGCGAGGGCATCGCCGTGGCGACGGCCTCCCGAACCGTCTCGTGATACCAGCGCGTCTGCTCCGGCGTGGCGGTGAAGCGGCCTAGGGTCTCCCGCCCTTCGGCCTGCAGGTCGGCGACGAGGGTGCGCAGGTTGTGCAGCTTGTCGCAGGCCGCGACGAGCTGTGAACGCGGGTCCGCCTGCTGGAGTCTCTCCACGTAGTCGCGCTTTCGCAGCGACCACTCCGACTTCGCATCGGGCTGGTCGCCCGGCAGCAGGTCGGTGCAGACCGAGACGATCCCGGCGACGTCGGATCCGAAGCGCAGCCGGATCTCCTCCACCTCGACGCCCTCGCAGTCCTCGACGGTGTCGTGGAGCACCGCCGCGACCGCCTGGTCCACGTCGCCACCGTGCTCGAAGACGAGTCCGACTACCTGCAGCAGATGACTGGCGTAGGGGATGCTGGTCCCCTTGCGCTTCTGGTCCGCGTGGGCCGCGAGCGCGAAGTCGACCGCCTCCATGAGCTTCCCGCGGTCCGAGTCGTTCATCGAGCGTTCTCCGGCACGGGCCGAGAATAGCCGTCCGGCGGCGGGATTCGGCCTGGAACGGGATGTGATAGCTTCTGGACTTCGTCCGCCAGGCGCGTCCCGATCGCGGAATCGTGCCCTCGGGGAATCGAGTCGGTGGGAAATCAGGTTGGCTGGCGCCCCGGCGATCTGGGACGGATCTGGGGCGGATCTGGGATCCCGGGAATCTGGGGATCCGGGGGAGGTTGGTCTTGAGTCATCCGTTGATTCAGCTGGCCGCCGAGCGCGACGTGCGTCATTCCACGGGATTTCGCGGCGCTGCGGCGGAGCTCGACGGTGCCGCGCTGGCCGCGGCCTACGAGAAAGAGCGCGCCAGCGCGCCGCGGCTTCACGCCGAGGGCAAGCGCTACTTCGTGAAACGGAGCGGGAAGCCCGCCGAGGAGCGTCGTCGCAACAAGGACGAGGACCATGTCGGCCAGGCGCTCGTGCGCCACTGCCGCGAGAGCGGTGAAGGGCTCGCCTTTCCGGACGACGAGTTCACCCTGCTTCCCCTCGATCATCAGATCCGGGTGAAGAGCGGCCCCGCCGACGATCCGACCACGAAGGGCATCGGGCGCCTCGACCTGCTCGGCGTCACCTCGGACGACCGGCTCGCGGTGATCCGGATGCGCGTGCTCGAGCCCACCGCCACGCGCTGCGGTGTGGGCGACACGCCCCTGCGTGCGCTGCTCGAGGGCCTCGCCTACACGGCGATCGCCTCGGCCAACCAGGAAGAGCTGAAGTCGGAGATCGCCGAGCGGTTCGGCCGGACGGTGAGCGGCGATCCGCCCCTCCTGGTCCTGCTCGCTTCGCCGACCTACTGGCGGCTGTGCCGGAAGCGCGAGGCCCAGAAGGGCGCCGCCTGGATCAAGGAAATGGAGCGCCTGGCGAAGGACATCGAGACCGAGGTCGGGCCGTCGGTCCGCTACATCGGGCTCGAGCTCTCGGGAGATCCGGGCTGGAGCTACGGCGAGGATGGCCCCGTCCTCACCGGCACGCCGCGCCTCGGACTGGCCTGGGAGCCCGGCGCGGGACGGGTGAAGCCCAAGCCCCGGCCGCGCCCGAAGCCCACGTCGCCGGCGGATCAGATCATCGAGGCCGACCTCTCCCGTCCGGTCCGTGCCTACTCGCTCGTCGACAGCTTCTCGGCCGGGGATCGCATCGACCACTCGAAGCTGGGTCTCGGAGTCGTTCAGGGCATCGCGGGACCGGGGAAGATCCGGGTCAAGTTCGAGGAGAAGGACAGCATCCTCGTCCACGAACGGAGCGCCTGAGGGCCGCACCCCGGGCGTCGCTGGGAGACACCCGCGCCTGTGGCCCGGCGCTTCAGCCGCCCGGTCGGAGCCGGGGGAAGCACTGGGCCACCTCGGAGAGGAAGAGCAGGGTCCCGCGCTTCTGCTCCGGCATGGACGTGCCGAGACGCACGATCACCAGGTCCCGCTCGGGCACCATGAGCGTGTACTGCCCTCGGAAGCCGTTGGCGGAGAAGTTTCCGGTGCCGTCGACCGCCAGCCAGAAGTGCGCGCCGTACTCGCCTCCCGATCCGGCCGTCGGCGTGCGGCCGCGGTCCATCCAACCCGCCGGCAGGATGCGCTCGCCTTCCCAGACGCCGTCGCGCAGGCAGAAGAGTCCGAAGCGCGCGAAGTCGCGCGCCGTCGCAAAGAGGAATGAAGAGCCGATCCAGGTTCCGGCGGCGTCGAAGCGGGGCTTCGCACTGTTCATGCCTAGCCGCGCCAGCAGCTCGCGCTCCATGAACGCGCGCATGCCCTCCTCGCCGCCACCGATCCCGCGCCCCAGGATCTCCGAGACGATGTTGCTCGTGCCGCTCGAGTAGGACCACACGCGGCCCGGGGGATGATCGAGGGGGAACGTCGCCGCGAAGGCCGCCACGTCGTCGCGCCCCTCCCCGAAGAGCATCTGGATCGTCGAGGAGGCGTCCGGGTCCGTGTACTCCTCGTCGAAGCGCAGACCGCTGGTCATGCAGAGCAGATGATCGAGTGTGATCTCGCCCCGCGGGTCCCCGTCGCTCCGCCACGCGGGAACATCAGCGGGAGCGTGGAGATCGAGCCGCCCGCGCCCCACCTGGATGCCGACCAGCGCGTGGAGAACGCTCTTTGCCATGGACCAGGAGGGGAGGGTCACGTCGCGTCCGTGATCTGCGTCGTAGCGCTCGGCGACGAGCTCGCCGCGATGGATCACTACCAGCGCGTGGGTCTGGCCGATCTCCTCCGGCGCCTCGTCGGCGAACACCCGTTCGAGTGCGTCCGTGAGACGCGCGGCGTCCACGTCCGCCGAGGGCGACCGCTCCGGCCAGGACCGGGTCGGCCAGGCAGCTCCTTCGGGTTGCGGCGGGAGGAGAGGCAGCGTCACCGCAGGGAGACTATCGAATCTGCTCCGTCGGCCCGGGCTCGTCGGTCCGGATCTCCGGGGGGCGCCCCTCGAGGTCGCCGCGATTGCGCCCGATGCGGATCGGGGTGCCTGGACGCCTCGGGTCGTACCTTCCGCATGTTGCCCGTCTTCGTCTGCCTCCTGGGGACGCCCGCTCGAACCGAGGCTCTTCATCGGTTGGCTTGGCCCGCGGGCCTGCGAGCATCGTGTTCGGTGGGATCCTTTTGGACGCGGGCCTGCCGCACGACAGGGCTCTGGGTGAGGTCGTGCTGTGGACCGTGATCCTCGGCATCCTCGCGCACGGAGTGAGTGCGAACCCTTGGGTGCGTGGCTTCGGT